>NZ_FUYE01000003.1:106413-406413 GCF_900167535.1 Prosthecobacter debontii | reverse complement strand
TGTTGCCCTCGACATTGGAGTGAGCATCCCAGCCTTCATGGTAAATATTGATGAAGCGGACTCCGCGCTCGACCATGCGACGTGCAAGTAGGCAGGCTCGGGCAAAGCTAGGTTTCTCAGGATCACAACCATACATTTCCAGGGTCTCTTGACTTTCGCTCTTGAGATCCGTCAGTTCGGGGGCGCTGGTTTGCATTCGAAACGCCATTTCATAAGAGGCAATTCGTGTGGCAATCTCCGGGTCGCCGACGGTGCCTAACCGTTTTTGATTCAGCGTGCTGATGAGATCCAGGGTGTCTCGCTGGGCTCGGGAATCGATGCCATTCGGGCTAGAGACGTTCAGGATCGGATCACCACTGTTGCGGAAGCGAACGCCGTTGTAGAGGGTGGGGAGAAAGCCGCTGGACATCAGAGCCGTGCCGCCACTCAAGCCGGAGCCTGTGGACATGACCACGAAAGCTGGGAGATTCTGAGTTTCAGCGCCCAATCCGTAGAGTGCCCAGGAACCGATGCAGGGGCGGCCAGGCTGACCGAACCCGGTCTGAAAAAATAATTGGGCAGGTGCATGGTTAAATTGATCGGTCTTGACCGAGCGGATGAAGCACAAGTCATCCACAACCCTCGCGATGTGCGGCATGGCTTCAGACACCCAGGCTCCGCTCTGTCCATGCTGGGCAAATTTAAATCGAGGACCCAGTGCCGCAGCATCGGGGCGGATGAAAGCGTAGCGTTGCCCGCCGATAACCTCGGGCGGGATGGGTTTACCCTCATACTTCGTGAGCATGGGTTTGGGGTCGAATGTCTCCAATTGGCTCGGTGCTCCGGCCATGAAAAGATGAATCACCCGGTTGGCTTTCGCAGGGAAGTGAGGACCGCGTGGTGCCATCGGGTTATCCTTCCCCTCGACTGCCTGAGCAAAGGTGTCTGTCAAGAGTCCGGCCGCGGCGACCTTGCCCAAACCGTAAGTGCAGTCACGCAGGAAGTGCCGCCTGGAGTAAAAGGTGGATGAAGGAAGCATGGCAGAGGGATCTTTGAATCAAGAATGCGCTATTGACGGATGAAAGAAGGCCGGGAACTTTTGCCCTATGAGTTTCGAGACCGTTACCCAAGCAGCTTTGGCTTTGGAGCCTGTCGAGCGGGCGCGGCTTTTGGATAGCCTTTGGGAGTCATTAGCTACGGATGATGCTGTCAGTAGCCGACAAGCGGCCTGGGTTGCCGAAGCGGAGAGTCGGTCCGCTGCGATCTCTAGCGGGCAACTCGAGACCTTTGATGAAGTGGAAGTCCTCCAAGGATTACGCAGCCGCCTGAAGGCATGAAAATTCGTTTTGCCGCATCGGCTCGGCTCGAATTGACGGAGGCGTTCGATTATTACGAAGCGGCTCAGCCGGGACTGGGTGAGGATTTTCTTCGAGAAATCGAAGTTTGTATGGAGCTCATCCGTCAGTGGCCGGAGGGCTGGACCTCTCTGTCGGCTAAAATTCGACGTTGCCGGACAAAACGCTTTCCGTTTGGGCTTCTCTACGAGATTCGATCTGACCATATTGCCATCGTCGCCGTCGCAGATTTGCGGCGAGATCCACAACGATGGGAAGATTTGTTGTGATGGGGGCATCAGCCTTTGGTGATGAATTCGTCGAGGTTGAACAAGGCGCGGGCGGTCAGAGCCCAAGCGGCTGCGGCAGCGGTGCCCTCAGGTTGCCCTGTGATCTCGGCCGCCTTGAGTTCGCCCGAGGTTAGACGCTCGCGTTGTTGTGTGAGGAAAGCCTGGGTGAGTTGTAACTCATCGGGGCTGGGCTGGCGGGAGAGGACGAGCAAATAAAGCTGACGAATCGTCGAGGTATCGTCGCGATGAAGGTCTGCCAGCCTTCGTCCCAGCGCTTGGGCTCCTTCCGTGAAGATAACATCATTCAGGGTGGTCAAGGCCTGCAGGGCGGAATTGGATGTCTCGCGTTTGACCAGGCAGGATTCACCCGTGGGTGCATCGAAGGTGGTATAGAGGGCAAACGGAGCGGTGCGCTTGCTGAATGTATAAAGGCTGCGGCGGTAACGATCTGTCCCCGTGCTTGGAGTCCATTTGAATTTGCCGTAGGCGACTTCGGTGACGCTATCCGGCTGCGGGGGGTAAACACTGGGGCCGCCTAACTTGGGATTTAACAAACCCGAGGCTTGAAGCATGGCGTCACGAATGATCTCAGCTTCCAAGCGAACCCTGGGGAAGTGGGACAGAAGGATGTTTTCGGGATCTTTTCCAATCGCTTCTGCGGGCTGCTCGGAGGCTTGTTTGTAGGTGGCACTGGTGACGATCAAACGATGCAGCTTTTTCATCGACCAGCCTTGCTGGATAAAGTTAACCGCGAGCCAATCGAGCAATTCGGGATGCGAGGGGAGGGCACCTTGATAACCGAAGTCATCCACGGTTTTCACCAAACCACGCCCGAAAAAGGTCGCCCATTGGCGATTGACGATCACACGGGGTGTCAGTGGATTTTCGGGGGAAACCAGCCATCGGGCGAACTCCAAACGAGTCTTGGGTTTGTCTTTGGGAAAAGGGTGCAGGATGGAAAGGGTGACGGGTTCCACCGGCTCCTTGGGCTGGGTGAACTCGCCACGATGGTGACGGTGGGTTGCTCGTGGTTGATCCGCGGGGCGCTCACGCATCACGAGGGTGATGGGTGAAGCTGGCGCTTTGCGCAGCTGCAGAATGGTTTTGGAGGCTTGGGCCAGCTCTGGAGCGGTTAACAAGAAGTGTTCCCACAGGGGTTGCTCTTCCGCTTGTGTGAGGCTGGTTTTTTGTAGCAGTGCTTGAAGTTTATCTTCGAGGTCCACCGCTGCGGCCGAGGCCTGTTCTGTGCCGGAGATGCGAAAGTGCCCGAGCGAGCAAGCATAGTGACGCCCAAAGAGCATTTGGATCTGGATTTCCGCTCCAGCGGGGACGGGTTCTTTCAAGACAAAGACCGCTTCATGCCGTTCGCCATAACGCCCAGCGCAGCTCCATCCCGTTTGGGGGTCACCGTCCACAGCCTGGATGGCATTGGCGGGATTTTTGCCGAAGTTGTTTTTGGCATAGCTTTCTGTCGCCGAAGCGATCTTCACCGGTTGGCCATTGGCGGTGACTTTGAATTCTCCCATGAAGAAATCTCCTTTCGGACCTTCATAGTAGCAGAGGCCGGGGCCGTGTGCAGGAAGGCTGTCGTGCGGGAGAGCTTCCAAGCGAATCGCTCGAATGGGATGAGGGGCGGGGGCAAAGGTGAGGTCGTAAGTATCGGACTTGGAGATGTCACCCGAACCTAGCACGGAGTTGTCGGTTTGAATGGTCAGCAGCGGGAGGTTGGTCTTGGCCTGAGTCGGCTTGAGAGGGTGCCATTTCACCGCGCGTTCCTTTTCTTGAGCGAGCCATTGCTTGAAAGCGGTGCGTGCATTGTGCTCCGCTGTCGCGTTGGGCCACTTGTCGGGCAGGGCTTTGAGTAGAGCGGAGGCTTTTTGCAGGTTCGCCGCATGTTCGGTCTCGGCAGTAGGGTCGGGGAGGTCCAGATCAGGTTCATCCGCATTGTTGAGAAAGGCCATGACGCCGTAGTATTCCGTGTGCGTGATGGGATCGAACTTGTGCGTGTGGCACTGCACGCACTGAAGGGTGAGCCCCAGCCATGTGGCACCTGTCGTGGCCACACGATCGGTCATGGCGTGGAAACGAAATTCCAGGGGGTCAATGCCACCCTCTTCGTTCAACATGGTGTTACGGTGAAATCCAGTCGCGATGCACTGGTCGAGAGTGGCCTGAGGTAGCATGTCTCCCGCAAGCTGCTCGATGGTAAATTCATCGAATGGCATGTCCGCATTGAGGGCCTTGATGACCCAGTCTCGATAGGGCCAGATGCTGCGCTCCCGATCTTTTTCGTAGCCGTTGGTATCGGCATAACGAGCGAGATCCAGCCAGCGTCTAGCCCAACGCTCCCCATAAGCAGGTGTGGCGAGGAGGCGATCCACGATTTGCTCGTAAGCCTTAGCGGGATCTGGGGCTTGGCTGAAGGCCAGGATCTCCTCAGGGCTGGGGGGCAAACCGGTCAAATCGAGATAAACACGACGAATCAGCGTCTCGGGGGATGCAGTGGTGGAGAGAGCGAGGCCATTCTCCTTCAGCTTCTGCTGAATAAAGTGATCCACCGGATGTTCGCCAGGAGGAACCGGAGCGGCTTCGGGTTTCTTGAACGCCCAGTGCGGTGTGTATTCGGCCCCTTCAGCCACCCAGCGTTCGAGGATGTCTTTTTGAGCGTCGGTGAGAGGTTTTTTAGCCTCGGGAGGAGGCATGATGTCCGTCTCGTCTGAAGTCGTGATGCGGTGGATGACTTCACTCGCATCCACTTTGCCTGGGACGATGGCCAGTTCACCCGACTTCCCTGCTTTCAGGGCGTCTTCACGGATGTCGAGGCGCAGCTTGCCTTTCCTCCCCTGTTCATCGGGACCATGGCAATGGTAACAGTGGTTAGATAGGATGGGCCGGACATCACGCTGAAAGTCGAGCGATGCGGCGGAGAGCGTCGCAGGCAGGGCAAGGGCAAAGAAGGCTGGCAGACGAAACATGAGGGTAGCTCATGATAACGTCTTTGAAGCCAGCATCCTACTCAGAACGCAGGATCATCCATGTCTTGAGGATTACTCCTCGCCACTGAGAATGATGCTACCGACGGCCAGTCGAGTATTATCGCCGGTAGTGATCTCGCCGCTCACCTGGACGAGGCCGGGCATGACACCATCCAGCTTGGAATGGATCGTCAGGGTCTCACCTGGAGGAATGCTGCCCAGAATCTTGAACTGACGCACGGCTGTCAGTCGGACGTTTTTGAGCGGCTT
Organism: Prosthecobacter debontii; assembly: GCF_900167535.1. Classification (NCBI taxonomy): domain Bacteria; kingdom Pseudomonadati; phylum Verrucomicrobiota; class Verrucomicrobiia; order Verrucomicrobiales; family Verrucomicrobiaceae; genus Prosthecobacter; species Prosthecobacter debontii. The sequence goes on along the minus strand of NZ_FUYE01000003.1, from coordinate 401,565 downwards.
GTCGCCTCGATCGCTCTGGGCCAAGACGCCTCCGAGCTGGGCTAAAGACTCGATCATGATGACGCCGGGAAGCAGAGGATTACCCGGGAAATGACCAGCCAGAAAAGCCTCGCTACCCTTGAGGGTCCAGCGGGCTGTGGCAGAAACTCCCGGTTCCAGTGTAACCATTTCATCTAGAAAGCGAAACTCTGGTCCGTGAGGGAGTGAGGAAAGAGCTTGGACAAGCGTGTCTGGCTGCAACATAATCGGCGCCCTCATAACCCATGCTTACGGATTGTGCCAATCTTGAAACATCAACTTCACTGACACGGTGACGGAGTCCCTGCCTGATCCCCGCCTTTCCTTTTAACTGCATGTTGGACCGCTTCCGCCTGATCATCGCTTGGATTGCGTGTCTGGTCTATTGGCTCGCTGGGGGCACAGCTTTTTTAGGCCTATGCCTGATTCTGCCGCTACTCTCGCTGAAAGATCGGGGTCGGGTAATTGGACAAGCGGCGTTGAGGGTGGCCTTTCGTGGTTTTTTGCGACTGCTGGGCCTCTTCGGCATTGTCGAATACGAGTTTGTCGGGTTCGACAGATTACGTGCGCAATCAGGTGGCATGATCGTAGCTCCCAATCACCCGGCTTTGTGGGATGCGGTGTTTGTCCTGTCAGAAGTTGACCAAATGGCCTGCGTGTTGAAAGCCTCCTTAATGTGCAATCCAATTTTGTTTGGCGGAGCAACAGCCGCCGGGTTCATTCCAAACGAACCTGCTCATAGAATGCTGCGCCAATGCATTGAAACCCTGAAAAGTGGAAGCCGCCTATTATTTTTCCCTGAAGGCACCCGCACGCGTCCAGAGAATGGCGTGCTCAATCCCATTCAAGGGGGCCTAGCAATTGTGGCCAAAAATGCCGGAGTGCCGGTCTGGCCTGTGTTTGTGAAGACCAACAGCCGATATCTGAGCAAGGGCTGGCCACTCTGGCAGCTACCCACCGAAAAAGTCCGCCTCCAGATGACGGTGGGGGAGCCCGTGACTTTTCCCCCTGGAGGTGATGCGCAGGAGTTCCTGGTGGAACTGCGCCAGCGATATCTCACGGCTCTGGAATCTCCCTCTGCGATCGCATGAAGATCCTGGTCTTGATTCCCAGCTACAATACAGGACGCATCCTGCCGCAGACGGTCCGGGACGTGCTGAAATATTGGCCCGATGTCTGGGTCGTGATGGATGGCAGCACCGACGGCAGTGAAGCTCTGCTGGAGCCGGTCAAACAGGAATACCCTGGCCTCAAAGTGATCGTCCTGGAAAAAAACTCCGGCAAAGGTTCGGCTGTGCTGCATGGCACACGGTTGGCTCAGCAGGCAGGCTATACCCATGTGCTCACGATGGATGCCGATGGCCAGCACCCCACGCATGACATCCCGCGATTTACGGCCCTCGCCGAAAAGCATCCCGAAGCGGTGATGATGGGGACCCCTGTTTTTGGCCCCGAGGCTCCCCAGCTCAGGGTGCAGGGGCGAAAAATTTCCAACATGTGGGCTAATCTGGAGACGCTGAATTGGGGTATCCCTGACACCTTGTTTGGTATGCGACTTTACCCAGTTATGGCTTTGTTGAAAGCTTTCCGAGGCACTCCCTGGGCGCGTCGGTTTGATTACGATACGGAAATTGCCGTGCGTCTGGCCTGGCATGGAGTGCCGATGCTGGCAGTACCAACAACGGTTCGTTATTTGACCAAAGAAGAAGGGGGTGTATCGCAGTTCCGTTATTTCCGGGACAACAGCGTGCTGACCTGGATGCATGCGCGGCTGCTCTTTGGGTTTGCTTGGCGCCTGCCTCTGCTGCTCATGCGTGTGGGTCGCGGGGGTAACCCTCTCCGAAACCTTTCTGCATGACGCCTACCCCGGCCCAACTCGAAAACATTGCTGCGCTGTGTGACCGGCGCTGGGATTTCTTTTACACTCGTTCCAAACTCGCCAGTGATCCGGTTTATCAGGCCGTGGTGCGGGAGATTGGCCAGAGCGGCTTGCCCGTCCTGGACATCGGTTGCGGCATTGGTTTGCTGGCGCATTACCTGCGAGCTTGTGGCCACGCGGCCGCCGTCACGGGTTTTGATTATGATCCCCGAAAAATCGAGAGCGCTCAGGCGATGGTGATCAAATCGGGCCAGCAGGGCATGCGCTTTTCCGCCGGTGATGCACGCACGGGCTTACCTGACTTCAGCGGAAATGTGGTCATCTTGGACATTCTCCAGTTTTTCACCCAGGATGAGCAAAATCGCCTTCTGGCGAATGCTGCGGCACGAGTGGCTCCTGGCGGGAAGCTGGTCATCCGCACCTGTCTGCGGGATGATTCCCGTCGTTTCAAGATCACCGTGGCGGGAGATTATCTGGCCAAGGTAACCTTCTGGATGAAAGCCGCGCCGATCTGTTATCCCGATGCCCAGCAGTTCCAAGAAGTCCTGACATCGGCGGGTTTGCAGGTCGAAATCAGCCCTCTTTGGGGGGGGACGCCCTTCAATAATCACCTGATTGTGGCACAACGGTAACAGGCGTGATTCAACGCCTGTCTCGACAACGTTGTCGATGTGGATTAGAAAACCCTCCCCATGTTGCCTAAATCCCGTCTTCAACCACTCCTTTGTGCCGCCATGATTTGGCTGGTTGGGGTCGTCGGAGCTTCTGCCCAGTGGCTCGTGTATGAACTGCGTTTCACGCCCGAGGAAGACTCTGTTAATTTCAGCTTCTACACGGGTGGGTATGTGGTGGTGCCTGCACAGGGTGGCCCAGCCTCCATCGTCCTGACCACGGAGGAAGGCGGGCGTTTTTATGCCGTGGCTGAGAGCAGTGGCAAGTATTTCGTCGCTGCGAATGCGAATGTTAAAAAAGCGGTCTTCGCTGCCGCTGCGCTGACGGGCAGCGGGCAGGCATTCTACACGGCTTCCGGGCACATGAATCGGTCCTTGCTTTTGAGTGGTCAGGACGGTTCGCGCTCATGGCGCGTGGCGGAAATTTTGAGCGGTCGCTTACTGGCGGCGGATGATGAATCCGCGACCGGGCCTGCGCCCGATGGCTCTTTAGGAGTGGTCGGTGGTGCTCTGATCTCGGGGGTATTGCGTGAAGATCTGACAGCCAATGCAAGTGCGGCCTTTTCCAATCAGAATGCGGTGACCGCGTATGTGATCGAGCTCTTGGAGAAATATGGCTATACGCCAGATACGGGGAGCCTTCCAGCTCCCGCCATTTCCTCTGCTGAAGCCGCTGTGATCGATGCCAGCTTGTTCCCTGTCGAACTTCAAGGCCAGGAACCCGTTAAACCCTGATGAAAAACATCCGCCAAGCCCTCGTCCAATGCATGGAGGTCTCCGGCGGCTCGGGCATTCCATTGCCTGTGGCCACGCCTAGCTCATCCGTCATCAATCAGCTTCTCGATATGGGAGCCCTTGATGAAGATGCTTTTCTCTCACAGCTCGCTGCACGCGTCGGCCTCGGGTATGTTAACATACCAGTCCCCGACAGTGCGGATGCGCCGGAGATGAAAAGGCTTCTGCCGCCACGCATTGCGCTGAAGCATCGGCTTCTGCCGCTTAAAATTGAGGAGGAGGAAGGCCAAGCCAAAAAATTGATCGTGGCCGCTTACGATCCCTTCGACCTGATCGGACGGCAAGCGGTGGCCCGCGAAGTCGATGCGCCCGTCCGCTGGCAGATCTCTTCTCGTAAACGTCTGCTCAATGCCATGCGCGACTTTTACGGCGTCGGCGCGGATACCTTTGAGGAGATCCTCAAAGGCCGTGATGTGGATGGTGCAGATCTCGAGCAGCGGGATGAGGCCAACATCATCGATGCGGATGACGAAGAAGCCTCGGTCGTGAAGTTTGTGAACACCGTGATTCGCGAGGCTCTGGAGCAGCATGCCACGGATATTCACGTGGAGCCGATGGAGGATAAACTGCGCATGCGCTACCGCATCGATGGTCGCTTGCGTGAGGTACCTGTGCCGGAAAACATCAAGCAGCTTCAGCAGTCCGTGATCGCTCGTTTGAAAGTCATGGCCAAGCTGGACATCGCGGAGCGCCGGCTGCCTCAGGACGGACGTATCAACCTCCAAGTCGGTGGCCAATCCATTGACGTGCGTGTTGCGACGATCCCAAGTGTGGAAGGGGAGAGCGTTTCTCTGCGTTTGTTAGGCCAGGAGAAATTCAATCTCGATCGCTTGCGCATGGAGACTGACCTGCGTGGTGAGATCGAAGTTTTGCTGAAAAAACCCAACGGCATCATCTTGGTGACCGGCCCCACGGGTTCCGGTAAGTCCACGACGCTCTACACCTTCCTAAGCCAGCTCAATACGGAGCATCGGCGTATTGTCACCATCGAGGATCCCGTCGAAAACAAGCTTCCTGGGGTGGTGCAGATTGCGGTGAGGCCTGAGATTGAACTGACGTTTGCCACTGGGCTACGCAGCATTCTCCGCGGTGACCCGAACGTGGTGATGGTGGGGGAAATGCGTGACCTTGAGACGGCGGAGATCGCCATCCGTGCCGCTCTGACAGGTCACTTGGTGTTCAGTACGCTTCACACCAACGATGCCATCGGTGGGATCATGCGTCTGGTGGACATGGGCGTGGAGCCGTTCTTGGTGGCCAGTTCAGTGCGGGCGTTTATTGCCCAACGCTTGGTGCGTCTTCTTTGCAACGAATGCAAGGAGCCCGAACCGGATGCAGAGATTAAGCTGCGGGAACTGAAATACACCGGTCCGATCCGCACCCAAGTGTATCGCGCCCGAGAGGGCGGCTGTGAAGCCTGCCGCCACACGGGCTACAGAGGACGTATGTCCATCTATGAACTCGTGCGTCTGACGCCTGCCATGGGCGAATTGGTGACGCATAAGGCCAGCAGTGCGCAGTTGATGCAGCAGGCTTACAAAGATGGGTATCGCCCGATGCGCGAGTATGGGGTGCGTAAGGTTTTGGCGGGTAACACCACTATTGAGGAAGTGATCAGCGTGACCGTGGCGGAGTCTGAGCAGTAAGCCGCAGAACTAGATTCAGGACAAAAAACAACCGGGTCAGAAGGACCCGGTTGATCGACTTGAATGAGGCTTGGTCTCTCAGTTTGAGATTACTGCAGGAGAGATCCTGGGGAATCCACAAAGAATTCCTTCAGTTCCTCATCAGGCACAGCGCCATTGCGGATGCCTTCCAGTCGGCGGCGGCTGCCACGGCTTGAACCTGGGCGATTGGCTGTGCGCTGGACGATATCACTGATCACAGGGGCGGCAACGACCGCGCTCGCGGCGAGAAGGCTCAGAGAGACGATATTGGCAGTGCTACGTCCCATGCCTCGGCCAAAAAGGATGCCGAGGGCGCAACCCGCTGCGGCAGGCGCAATGAGAGTGGCGTAATTTTCGTAGCGGCTTTCGGCAACAGTTTCAGCAGGCATAGCAAGGTAAACATAGCACTGCCTATCAGATTCTCCAAAGTGGAATTTGCTCACTCGCGCGATTGCTTCATGTTGGGACCACATGAGTCAGCATACACCCTCTCGATATGCCCTTATTCTTGCTGGAGGAAGCGGTCAGCGCTTTTGGCCCATCAGCCGGGATGCATTACCCAAGCAGCTACTGAAGCTTTTCGGTGACAAAACCCTCCTCGAAATGACGGTGGAGCGCCTGAATGGCGTCGTCCCCAAGGAAAACATCCTCATTTTGACCAACAAGCAGCAGGAAGCGGCGGTGCGTGCCCTCCTGCCGGAGCTGCCTTCTGAAAATATCATCGCAGAACCGGAAAAGCGAGATACTGCCCCGGCGATTGCCTTGGGGGTCGGCTGGGTCGTGGCGCGTGATCCAAGCGCTACGATGATGGTTCTCCCTGCTGATCACCTCATCCAAAATGTGCCGGAATTTCAGAAGGTGCTTTTGAATTCAGCCAAGGCCGCCGAGTCTGCCAGCAGCCTAGTGACGGTCGGGATCAAGCCCACCTGGCCCTGCCCAAGCTACGGCTATGTGGAGCGCGGTAAGCGCGCATCCATTCTCGGAGTCAGTGATGTGGCGGTTTTCGAGGTGGCTCGTTTCCGGGAGAAGCCAAACCCCGATTTGGCGGAGCACTTCATTTCTCAAGGTAACTTCACCTGGAACGCAGGGATGTTTATCTGGACCATCCCGGCGATTTTCAGCGAACTCAGCCGTCATTGTCCGGCATTGGCCGACTTTGTTTCTGAATTGCGCGGATCGAAGGATTTCAATGCGACGGTCGCACGTCAGTTTGCCAAGCTGCCTAAGCTGTCGATTGACTACGCCCTGATGGAGCGTGCCTCACGCGTGCTGAATGTGGAGGCGACCTTTGACTGGGATGACGTGGGGAACTGGACCTCGGTCGGCCGCTATCTGAAGGGGGATGCCGATGACAACCACTTCAACTGCGCCCTCTCACAGCTCGATGCCTCGGGTAACCTGGTCTTTTCGCAAACCGGCCAGCATGTAGCTCTTCTGGGTGTGCAGGATTTGATCGTGGTTTCCGCAGGAGACGCCTTGCTGGTCGCCAGTCGATCGCATGCGGAGAACATCAAGAAGCTGGCGGATCAGCTGCCCAAAGAACTGCGCTAAGTACCTCCAGTGATCTCGTCCTGCCGCAAGCTGCGGTGAGGTCTTTTCCAGCCATGCGTTACGCTTTTTTCGATCTCGACCACACCTTGCTGCCCTTCGACACGCAGACTTTGTTTTGCAACTTCGTGCTGCATCGTCATCCCTGGCGGATTCTTCTGCACGCATGGTTTGTGCCTTACGCATTGGGACGTGCCATGGGCGTTGTCAGCACCGGTACGGCGAAACGCGCTTTCCTATCCTACCTGTGGGGAATGAAGCGGGCGCATCTCCGCAGGCTGGCGCGGGATTTCGCCCATGACTGTGTGGACACCTGGATCTATCCAGAACTGCGGGCGGAAATCTTGCGCCATAAGCATCAGGGGCGGAAGTTGGTCCTCAATACGGCCAGCCCTGATTTTTATGCGGAAGAAATCGCCGATGTGTTGGGATTCGATCACTGTGTCTCCACGAAGTTTCATATCGGGAGCGACGTGCCTCTGCGTCCAGAATTGATCGGGCCTAACAATAAGCGTGAAGCTAAAATTGTGGCAATGAAGGCGTCCATTCCGGGCGTCGCGGCCCTGAGTGATGAGCAGCGCTTCCACTGCTGGGCCTACAGTGACAGTGCGGCGGATATTCCTTTGCTGGAATTTTGTGGGAATCGTCTTCTGGTCCATCCCAGTGGTGCTTTGCAGAAACATTTCCCAGAGCACGATGTCACGATTCTAACTCCCCGCCGCCCCTACTGGGGCAAACTGGGAGATATGTTCTCAGCCTTTCGTCAGATTTTCGGATTGCATCGGGAGCGTGGTCCCGGTTAAGCGGCTGAGTAAGCTACTTTTCTTACTTCCTCACATAGAGAAGTAATCGGTCATGCACGAGGAGGGCGATGTCCAAGCGACCGTCCCCATTGAGATCTACGGCCGTGTAGTCGTGGGGTTCATTGGTGAGGCCCGTCTTGCCGCGGTATTGAGGATCGGTTTCGAACACGCGGAAATACAAGCTGCTCACCCATTCAGGAGGGGAGGCACTTTCAGCACGAAACAATTCGAGCACACGGCTTTTGCCTGAATCCACGAGGATCAAATCATCTGTAGGGCCTTGGGTGAACGACGCTACGAGGAGGTCTGTGGCTGTCGTGTCTTTCAATTCACTATCGAAAGTGGTCAGTGTTTCCAGCTTCAGAGTGTGGCCCGTGAGCGGGTTGATTTCAAAACTCGTCTTACCGATCATCAAAATTGCTTCGCCGTCCTGAGTCGAGATGAGGTGGCATTCCTCGGGAGTGAGGCTGGAGAGAGCGTGGGTGTGGCCTGAGCGATACACTCCATCGTCGCCAGGCGTCATTTCGTAGAGGTGCCCGTTGGTGGCATCCACGAGGAGCACCTTGGCTTTACCGCTTTTCTCAGGCTTCAGAATTACCTTGGTGATCTGGGCTCCGGCCTCTGGGGCGTTGAATTGCTCGACGGCGACAGCTTTGCCATCAGAGCCAATCCGTAGGGCACGCGCCAATTGATCCTTGGCCACAATGATCTCCGCTTTGCCATCTCCGTCTACGTCGGCGGTCGTCATGGCTAGGGGGGACAGCTTGTTCAAGAGGTTGTCTGGCAGTCCTTCTGCGCGCTTGAAAGGGGCTTTTGCATCCTTTTGGCTGAGCAGGATCTGCATGGAGGCAATGCCTGAGAAGATGGCCAGATCTCCCTTTCCATCTTGATTGGCATCGATGACCCGGAGGGCGTTTGGACGGGTTGGGCTGCTGGGGAGTTCTTGTGTGGAGTTTTGGAATTTTTTGTCCTTGTCAGACCACCGAAGGCTGAGCAGCGAGATCTTACTCTTTGATTCGGTCAGAGCCAGCACTGCGGTTTCGGAGCTCTCGCCAATCTTGCCTGCTTGTAGAGCCAGTAGGGTGTCGGTAGCCTGATGAATGACTTCTGGATAGGTGAGACGATCTTTTTGCCAGCGAGCCAGGCCGATGCTTTTTTCAGCCGGGCTAAGGATGATCAGTTCAGCTTGACCATCCGCATCGACATCGGCGAGGGTTAATCCCTCAATGCCACTTAAAGCGGGGAACTCACGCCCTTCGGCGAAACTGCCCCCTGGAAGCCCTGCGAAGAACCAGAGCCGGGCGTTTTTGGGTTCGGCTAAGACCACATCGGAGAGCTTATCTCCATTGAGATCCCCATACACCGTGGCCCCGCCCTTGCTGTCCGCAGAAGGCATGGCATGCCGAATGGTGGCCGCACGATCTGAATCCGGTTCGGCGATGCCTTGAGCTAACTTAGCGACTTCGGCCATGTTGGTGTCTTGTCGCAGCCAAGCGAGTCCCGTCTGATCACCGAGTTTGATGGGATGCACCCAGCAGCGGCTGGCGGGCATTTCCAGCCGCCATTCTTCACCAAAACCAACTCCACCTTTCTGAAGCCTAACAAGAAGGGCGTCAGCGTCTGCTGCGGTGTAAAAAAGATCCTTTTTGCCATCGCCATCCAGATCGGCCGCTCTCAGGCCTCCGCAGCCGCTTTGACCCAGCACATAGGTTTTAGGGTCACTCCAAGAGTCGGGGCTTTTTTGGAGCCAGACCATGAGTCGGGTGGAGGTGAGCAGAGCAAGGTCGTCTCGCTTGTCGCCATCGAGATCCACAGCCAGGAGAACATCAGGATCTTCACTGGTGGAGTCCAGAGGGAACTCTTTCTTTTGGCTCCAATCTCCAGGCTTACCCTGTGTCCGCAGGACGAGTTTATCCTCGTCGGTCGTATAAGCGATGTCAGGGCGGCCATCACCATTCCAATCTCCCACGGTCAAAGACCACGTGCTATGGCCGATGACCAGAGGCTGCTTCTCCAAGCGTGAGATTTCCAGAATAGGATTCCAACGATCGGTGCGCGACGTTCGCTCGGGCTCTCCGAGCTTGAGCCCCTCCTTTCGTTGCAGAAGGAATTCTATGCGCGCACGGTCTTGATTTAGCAGCACGAGATCTTGCAATCCATCGCCATTGAAATCCCCGGCACGCGGGCATGAGGTATTCCAGTCCAGCTTGATCACTTCAGGTCCATCGAAATAAAGGCCGGAAGAGTCTGCTCCCTCTAAGGAAAGCAGAGGCAGGGCTGCGAGGAGAGCAAGACGGCTGCGCATGAAAACAAGAGGTTACGCGTTACTGAGCTTCCACTGGTGTGGTCACCGTGCGGTAATGAATGGCGTCTGCGGGATTGTAGATGCCACTGGAGCTGGTGCCGAAGTAGCGCTCCCACATGGTGTCAGAAGGCACGGCTGCGGGATCAAACCAGGTCTCGGCTGTGTTACCCGCATCTTGGAGACCTCCGGTGATATCGGGACCTTTGCTCTTTTTGCCCTTCGTCTTTTTCTTGCTGCTCTTGGCGGCTTGGTTCTGCACCAGGGTCATGGCATCCGTCAGCACCTTCATGACTTTACCGCCATCGGAAATGCCTGCGCCGGAATAACCAGCGGGCAGACGTGCCAAGAGATCTTGGGCGCGGTCATTGTCCCAGATGCTCGGGCCCGAAGGCTCTTTCATGCGGGCGAGGACCTTCTTCAGCAAGGCTTGGGGCCCGGTGCTGAAAAGGAGGTAGTCATCCGTCAGACAGAAGGCCATCTCAGCAGCGTCAGGCTGGGCATTCATGGCTTTGATCTGATTGATTTTATAACCGAGAAATTCGGACTCTTCGAAAGCGGCAAATCCGGCACCGACAAAACGCTGAATACCGTCTAAAGCGCCTCCGAGACGGGGGTGATCTTTCACTTTGAAGGCCAGTACCTGGCTTTGTTTCTCTAACGAGCCATCGGTGATTTCGATGTATTCGTCGTCCAAGCTTGCGAAGAAATCATCCCGCAGCTTGACGCCAAGCTGAGCTTCGATACCGCCGAGCTGCATGGTGGCCATGGCTGCCATAGGCCCCAGCTTGTTGATCATGGTCATGAGCTTATCCCAAAGATCGACCATGCTATAGCGTGTGACACTGCCGCTCAGGACGTCGGCAGGGATGAAGGCGGGCAAGATGACCTCGCTATTGGTGCCACGCAGCAGGCTTACGAAGCCTGTGGGTTTGGCAGGATGCAGCAGGGCAAAGTCCATGCGAGATTGGCTATCGGTGAAGTCCACCGTCAGCGCGAGGGCCTGAATCTCATTCGCACCCAGCGCATCAATAATGGCATCAGGAGCAATGGGCATCGATTGAGCACTGTTTTGCGCGGCGGCATTGGCTGCGGCGACTCCCCACTGGACGAGAGTCTCGCCATTGATGTAAATCAGGAGATCGGTATGCCCTTCGGTGAGCTGGGCGATCCGGCCCATGTGATCGGCCACGACAGCGGAGCTTTCGCCAGCACCACTTTTCAGGGCAGTGATGAAATAGGTCATGTCTTCCAGCGACGATCCCTCCACCAAGGTGCCATCGACAAAGGCATATCCGTCTTCCCAGCCTTCATCAGCATCGTCAGAGTTCGAAAGGATGTGAACCGTGATGCCCTCGACTTCGACCGTGCGTTGCTTCAGGCTCTCATCTTTTTTGATGGCGAGTTCGATTTCTCGCGCCTTCATGTCTTCCAGAGCTTTTTCCTGGCCAGCGGCATCACTGAGGCCACAGATGGGCGGTTCGTCTCCCGAGAAGTCCTCGGGGCTATCACCACGAAAAACGGCGATGCTGGCACCTGGATAGTGTTTCAAGCTGTCGTAAAGTCCTTCGCCATGGCTTTCTTTGAAGGTTTTGTCCCAGGGCGTCTCGCCTTCTTTAATCATGGGGGCCGTCCATTTCTTGAACTCCTCATCGGCCATGAGTTTGGTAAAGCTGCTTTTTTCCCAGTCTGCGAGCAGTTCAGGTGTGTTTTTGATGGCGATGACGCCAACGGTGTTTTTGGGGAGGATCTTGAACCATTCATCAAGCTTCTCGGCGTGCGCGGTCAAACTGCCTGTTAGGCAGAGCGCCGTGAGTAAAGAAAAGAAAGTGGGGCGTTTCATGGTTGTGTGGAAGTGGGGGTGGAGACAGGATTTTCAGTCGGAGCCGGAGGGCTGAGGTAGCGAAACCCGCTGTTGGGATTGCGAGGATCGAATGCAAATGCATCCCGGTTTTTGAGGAAGAGTTTCAAAAGATTCGAAGGAATGGAGAAACCGAGCCCTTCCACTCCGACACCGGCGAGCTTCATGTTGTTCACGCCAATGACTTCTCCACGTGCATTGAACAACGGGCCTCCGGAGTTACCGGGATTGATTTGTGTGGTGCTCTGGATGGACCAAGCTCCACGAGTTTCTCTCGCACGCACACTGACGATGCCTTGGGAGACGGAGCGTTCCAGTCCTAGCGGGCTGCCGATGGCAAAGACAGCTTGGCCTTGCGTCAGTAAATCCGAATCGCCAATCGGCACATAGGGCAGGGACTCCACAGCGGAGTCGTCGATCTGGAGGATGGCCAGATCCAGAAAGCCATTCATGGCGATGATCTTGATCTTGGGGAAGACCTGTTTTTCCAAGCCACCCGCTTTTTTGCGATACACCACGACGGAGATTTCACGCTCGCCGGAGATCACGTGTTGATTGGTCACCACATGACCTAGCTTGTTCACAATGAAGCCCGATCCGAGACCTGATGCGGTCTGGATTTGCACGACAGCTTCTCCCACGCGCAGGACGTTTTTATCCACGGGTAGAGCTTCGCGTCCAGGCTCGATGTAGTACATGTCTTCTTCCATGGCGACAGGACTGCCTTGCTTCGGCTGCTGATCCTGCGTCTTATCCAGGCTGGCGATCTCCGTGCGTGGCACATTCAGCACGGTGAATCCGAGGTCCAGCATCACCACATCATCTCTCTCGCGAAGCAATTCACCTTGCACCTGAGCCCCGTTTTTGAGCATGAGGTTGATTGACTCCGCTTGAGTGGGAAGAACCCCACCTGCCACGCCTAAAATCAGCGCACTATAAATGCCCCTGGTCCGTTGATTAATCACGGAGGGGGAGACTATCCAGGCTGCTTCAAGTTACGAGAATTTTATGCGGTAAATGCAGATTATTTCGTGGCAAGGATTCTGAGAGCAGCCGGGAAAGAGAACAGTTTAGCCGAAGACAGCTTCTTCGATCTTCTTTTGCAGCAGATCCAGATCTTCACGATTCGTGAGCTTACGCCCGTTGGAGTCTTGGACATAGATGGAGTCGATGGCGACTCCTTTCTCGGTGCCGATCCGTGCGTGGGTGACGTTCAAACTCAGCTTGCCGATGGAGATGAACACATCATAAAGAAGCCCAAGTCGGTCCACGACTTGAAGTTCAATGATGGTTTGATCAGGAGAGAGATCGTTGTTGATGTGCACCCGCTGTGGGATCTCCGCCATGACTTCATCATAGCCCGGCATCGCTTTCCGGGATTGCGCAATCGCTGGACCGAAGTCGAACTTCTGCGCGAGGAACGCTTGGCGAACGGAGGCTTCCACCCGCTGGCGTCCGGTTTTGCTCGTCACGGCGGCGAAGTTGGTATTGCAGACTCGGAAGATATCCAGCACCACGTTATCCCCACGTTGGTAAAGGTCGGCACTGAGAACGTTAATGCTCTCTGCGGAGAGTGCGCCTGAGATTCTGGCCAGGAGCAGATGGCGGTCCCAGCAGGTCACTGTCAGCTCGCTGTAGCCCTGCTCCACATGATCTGTCCAGGTCATGACTGGGAGCAACCCCGCCTCGGCTTCTTCCTCCATGAGTTGGGTAAAGAATAGACGGAATTGCCGGATGTGCATGGCAATCTGCGTGGGCTCGCGGAAGTTGAAATAACTCCGGGGCATGTGCTGGAAGTGGGCGCTGATTTCCAGATCGTATTCCGCGCCCAGTTCTTTGGTCACGGCGGCACGTACTTCATCCAGCGGCACGGCGGCTCGGCGCATGAAGTCGGACGGCGCGTCGAGATACTGAAGGGTGTTGTGGTAAAGCTGCCGGATGGAAGCCTCTTTATAGCCCGACCAACTGGCTTCACTGGTGCCCTTGGAATCGGAGTAGGTCATCACCAGCAGGGTATCCAGATACTCCTTCGTCCGCACGATGCTGGCAAACTCACCGATGACCTTAGGATCATCGAGGTTGGTCGTGGTCGCTGTGCGATACATCAACAAGTGGTTATCCACCAGGAAGAGCAGGAGCTTACGTCGCTCGCCCTTGATCTGGAGGCGACGGCAGACGGCGTCTGCCAGCAGGGTGCTGACGGCATCATGAGCCTTGGTGTTGGCAGCGCGGCCTGCATCGTGGAGCAGCAAGGCCAAATAGAGCATCTCCGGCTGGTGCAGATCGTGGAAGAGCTTCTGATAGAGTCCCAGGCCGGGTTTGGGCGGGCCACTCAGTTCATCCAGTTTATCAAGTGTGCGCAGTGTGTGCTCATCCGCAGTGTAGCGATGAAAAAACTCATGTTGTACCAAGCAGGTTAGGGCACCAAACTCAGGCATGTAACGGCCTAAGAAACCGACGCGATGCATCTGCCTCATGACGCGGGCCACATCGCCTTTGCGAGAAAGAATGGCCTCAAAAGTCTCGCGCACACTCTTGTTATACCGGTAGCTGACATTGACCATTCGGAAACTCTCCTGCATGAGCTGGAAGAGTTCCGGACTCAGCCGCAGATGCCGCTGCTGAGTGTGCTGAAAGGCGCGCATCAGCCGTGTTGGGTCGTCTTTGAAGATCGTGCTATCCTCAGCAAACAACCGATCATTTTTAGCGATGAAACCGTCGAACTTTTCGGGGCGGTTCAAGGCTACTTTTCGCCGCACCATGAAGCTCAAAAGCCCTTTGCGTGTGCTTTCGTCTTCCAGGGCCTGGAGATGGAAGCGATCCATCACCTCACTGCTGCGCTGGAGGACGTTTCGTGTGGCCATGTAGTAGTCACGCATGAAGGCCTCGATGCGGCGAAGAATCCGTTTGTGACGATAACCGAGGTTCGTGGCCACGAAGCCCTGAAGCCGTAAGGTCAGGATATCTGTCGCCCGCTTCTCGGTGTAGTGCATTTCATTGCGTGTGCGCAAAATGAAGTCATACGCCTGCTCGATTTCTTTCCACCCGGCAGGGCTGAGAAGGCCTTTTTTCACCAAGTCCTGTGGATTGAGGGTGCCTAGCTTGGCATAGGTCATCCAGATCAGGTTTTGGTAATCTCGCAGGCCGCCGCAACCGTTTTTGACATTCGGCTCCTGCACGCAGTTCGTGCCTCCGTATTTGCCATGACGGTTGGCGAGGTCTTCCTGCCGCAGCTTGAGGAATTCAGCTTCTCGACCCGCCATGCATTCTTGATCGAAGCGTTGGCGAAACTCTTGAATGGCCTCTTCCTCACCGCACAAGTAACGCGCCTCCATGAGCGCGGTTTTGGTCTCCATGCTTTCATTGGCCAGCTTCAGGCAATCTCCCACACTGCGTGTGCCATGCCCGACCTTGAGTTTCATATCATATAGAAACAGAAGGTAGTCTCCGATCAGCTTGGCCAGCTCAGGGGAGACGTTGGAGCTATTGCCAGGAATCATGAACGTGAGGTCCACATCGCTGCCTGGACTCATCACCCGGCGCCCGTAGCCGCCGTGGGCCACGACACTGACGTGAATTTTACGGCGGATCTCGGGGGTCAGAGAGGCCATGCTTTCCTCCCAGATGAGACGCACTAGGTAGTCCATCACGTCAGACCGCATTCGGCAGATTTCCATGCCGCCCGCTCCTGCACGGTGCCGCTGCTTGATACGCTGCTCTTTGAGCTTTAAGAAGCGTTTACACAGCTTCAGCGTCTCAGTGCGGCCACGCGGCAGGGTGACATCTTTGCCAAAAACTTTTTGTCCGGCAGCTTCCAGACGGCGTTGATACTCAGCCTCGGTCATGGGATGCCAGGATCAAAAAGTCAGCAATGCATGCACAGGGCCTGTTTCGGCCAGTTTTTCACGTCCGTTGAGAAACGCCAACTCAATGAAAAAGACGGAGCCCAGGAGATCGGCTCCCGATTCCTGAATGAGCTGGAGAGCAGCACCTGCGGTGCCTCCCGTCGCTAAGAGGTCATCCGCCAGAACCACCTTTTCTCTCGGGGCCAGAGCGTCCACATGCATCTCCACGCTGTTTTTCCCATACTCCAGGCTGTAATCCACCCCACGTGTCTGCCAAGGCAGTTTCCCCTTTTTGCGCACCGGGATGAACCCTGCCCCGAGGCGCTGAGCGATGAGAGCTCCGAAAATGAAACCACGGGCGTCGATGCCCACAACCTTGTCCACCTTTTGGCCTGCAAAAGCCTCGGTCATGCCTTCAATCGCCTCATTGAGCAGTTCCGGATCAGCCAAAACGGGGGTGATGTCCTTAAAGAGGATGCCAGGCTGCGGAAAGTCTGGCACATCGCGAATGGTTGACCGGAGGCGTTCGAGGGATTCGGGAGACATGGCCCGCCAGTGTGCGGGACACCAGAGCAGATGCAAGGGGGAAGGTTAGCGGTTTGATCCAGGCACAACAGGTAGGAGGCACAAGTTTTTGGTATCGAAATGCCTTTGAGTAACCCGAGCGGGCAATGGGAGTAATCTTTGCTGACATCTAGGAAGTCAGGTCAATCGAAGGCGTGACAGTCTGAGTTGTTCAGGCTATAGGTTTTTCTCTGCTCACATGAGGCGCACCTTTACACCTCTGCTCGTGCTTCTGTTTCTACTGCTGGTGGCAACGGTGGTGTTCCTTTGGCAGACCGACGCGCCAATCAAGGAGAGTTCTTCAAAGGTGGCTTTTCCAGAGCACTCTCCCCACGATCCAAAGCGGTCTGTTGTAGGAGTGAACTCACAGGCTGAGAAGAGCCGTTCTCAGACTGCTCGAACCCCAACTTTTACGGCTGACCCTGCGCACTACAAGCGCGCCTACATGCTCTCGCTGGACGGCAATCGATTGAGCATGGAAAGCGTTCAAGATATCGAGGGTGACTTCGCCGCAAGAAGACGCCAACCGGAGGAGTGGAGTGGTATGCTGCGTTGCCGTTTGATGGATGCGGATGGCCAGACGCTTGCAGAGGAAATCATTGCTGCCCCAGATCAGCTTTGCACGGTTTTGGACTCACACGACGGACCATCGAAGCCTGTAAAACTGGCCATTCCTGGCCCGGTCATTTTTCAGGTGCGGATGCCAAGAGTCGTCGGCGCGCATCAACTCGAAGTCTTTCGCATTCAAGGTCCTGGTAATTTGGCCCACGATCAATGGTTAGGAAACATTTCGCTGAACGAATAATGAGGTCTATCATCTTAACATTAGCGGTCCTGGTGACTTCCCTGCAGGCCCTTCAGGCACAGGTGGCGACACTGCATGCTGTGGGTAGCACAGGTCCGCGCAGTCAAAGACTGAACATGGTCTTTTTATCGGAAGGGTTCACTCAAGCCGAGTTGAACAACGGTAAATTTGCGGACAGCGTGGATGCGGTCGTTGATTATCTTTTTTCCAAGGAACCCTGGAATCGCTATCGATCTTATTTCAATATCTTCCGAATTGAAATTGCTTCCAATGAATCCGGAACGGACAACCCCTACGCGGTTCCAGCTTACAGTCGGGATACTTATTTTGGTTCAGGATTCCATCCCGTGATTGATCGATTGCTGGTGATATCCTCTCAGGGCAGCAGCCGGGCCAATACGCTTTTAGCGACTCATGTACCAGAGTACGATATTCCAATCGTTTTGGTCAATGATGAGACTTACGGTGGCTCCGGCGGACCGATAGCGGTGGCTTCCCTGCACTCACTTTCAGCCCAATTGGTGGAGCATGAAGTCGGACATTCCTTTGCCAAACTCGCTGATGAATATGACTTTGATACCCCAGGCTACCCAGCCATTGAGTATCCGAACGCGACAGCTAAGACTCAGCGATCCCAAATCCGATGGAAAGATTGGATTGAGCCGGAAACAAGTCTGCCCACCCCTGAAGGACCGGATTTTGAATTTTCCGAAGTTGTGGGTTTGTTTGAAGGCGCCAACTATCGCTCACGTGGTTGGTATCGGCCGCATGACAATGCTCTGATGAAGTGGTTAGGATTGCCTCCTGGGGCAGTGACTCGTGAGGCATTCGTCCTGAACTTTTACAATCGTGTTTCTCCCTTGGAGGGGCACTCACCCCAGGGCTTGACGTTGTCCGTCACTGAGCGCACGCCATTGTCGTTTTCGGTCACCGTCAAAGTGCCCTCAGAAGGGCCTCCCTTGGATGTCATTTGGAAGATTGATGGTTATCCTGTGGGGAGTGGGCTAACATTCAATATCGCAAGTCAAAACGTTGGGTTTGATGGTAAGCATACCATTATCGCTGAAGTGAAGGACCCTACCCCCTGGGTGAGGCGTGATCCCACAGGGTTGCTCACTGAAAAAGTCACTTGGAATGTGACTCTAGATAATCAGGAGGTGGACCCTGCTATCAACGACACTCCTGATTCCTTGTTGGTTGAAGTAGGGGAGGAAATCAATCTGGTCATGGACGCTACCGGACCCGTTCCTGGGCAGGTGGGCTTTCAATGGTCTAAGAACGGCAAGCCCATCGCGAATGCCAAATCGAGTGTGCTTAATATTCCAGCGGCGAAGCTGAGCGACGGCGGAGCTTATGCGGTGCAAGTGACGGGGGGGGATTACAAGGCTACTTTTTCAGCAGACGTTGTGGTAGTCGATGGACAAACTCAAAATGTGATCTGTGGCGAAGGCAAAGCCGTGACATTGACCGCCAATGTCGTGGGCTCGGTAACCGGGTATCAATGGTTCTTCGGTGATGATGAAATTGAGCCAGGAACGGAAGGGTTCTCGGGCATGAACACCGCCAAGCTGGCGATCTCGACACCAACGGTGGGAGTTCACGAGGGGCTGTATAGCATTCGTCTCACAACCCCAGCGGGAACGGAGACTTATGACACTCACCGTGTGAGTGTTTTCAACAAACCTCCAGTCTGGGATGAAGACACTCTTTTACCCGAGGGCAGAGTCGGAGCCGTCTATGGCCTGGACGGCTTGGGTTATCAGGTGAAAACTCAAGCTTTACTGGGGAGACCTGTGGCTAGCTTCAGCGCCAGCGGTTTACCTCCAGGACTCAAAATAGATTCCAAAACGGGAATCATCAGTGGACGTCCGACGGCTCATAAAGCGGCTAAGAATGGGGATGTCATTGCCTATCTCGTGACACTCACGGCTGTGAATGGAATAGGTAAAGTGAGCATCACCCGCAACCTGTTGGTGCAACCTCTCCCTGCGGGCACGGTAGGGTCGTTTGTGGCGGTCGTGGATCGAAGTGGAGTTGAAGGACTCAATAAGGGGTTAGGAGGGCGCGTGGATCTCGTGACCTCGGCCAATGGTGCATTCAGTGGCAAGCTCGTTCTAGGAACAACCTCATCGAGCTTTAAAGGCATTTTAAACTCTTCGATGGGGTCATCCACTCTTCAAGGAACCGCCATCATAGCTCGGTCTGGAAAACCGGCGCCCCCACCGCTGGAGCTGAGTTTTTCGATTCAAGGTGGCACTCAGCAGATCGAAGGTATCCTTATCGATTCAGAGGATGAGCAGAACTTCACCGGCTGGCGAAATCCCTGGAGTAAGACCAACAAAGCCGATGCCTGGAAGGGATATTATACCTTCCATTTGAATACTCTGACTCCCCCGGTCGATGGGCTCGAAGGGAAAGGTTTTGGATCGTTCACCGTGGGTGCCGATGGTAAAGTGAAACTGTCTGGACGCACAGCGGACGGAGAGACTTTTACCAGCGCCTGCCATGTGGGCTCTGGGGGAGAGTTGATGATCTATTCGTTGCAGAAAGGTAAACCGCAAGGGTCCGTCGTCGGGCGGTTTTCAATCAATGATCATGAGGACCTCATTGATGCCAACAACACGATAGTAGGCGATGAAGATTTGTTGAGTTGGTGGAAACCTGCGAGCACGGATTCCAAAGCTCGCGTCTATGCCTCGGGTCTCGGCATTGTTCCACTGGGTATCACGGGATCGCGTTATAATGACCCGTCTTTGACGGATCCGTCGTGGGTGGTGTTTAATATACCGGCTGCGACGAGCGATGCGGCCAATGCGGCCATCACTTTTTGGGGAGCGAGCCTCAATGCAGCGGCTTTTTCACCAAACGCTGATGTGATCATTCAAGCCAAGAGCAAGGCCACGGTGGTTCCTGATTCTCCCGAAACAAAATTGACCTTATCCATCAATCCGAAGCTCGGGACCCTGACGGGAAAATTCAGTCTGCTGGATGATGAGCTTCTACGTAGCGTGACGTATCAGGGTATCATCACCAACAACGGTGGCAGCATGTCTGGAGAGGGATTCTTCCTGTTACCCGATCTTCCGATTCCGTTTGTGACGGCTTCCAAGAACAGCCCCATTCAGTCGGGTTTGGTTAGGTTGATCCCATAGTGGAAACCCAATCAGAGAAACGGGGAATAAAATTGTAATGTGTTCTCCGAGTTGCTCTGCTTAAATCCGGGCTTATTCCGCCATGAATGAGCTTATCCAAGAAGCCCTGGCTTTACCTAATCTCCCGCTGACTTTATTGTTGGGAGTCATCTTAGCGTACTGGTTACTCGTGTTGATCGGCGGGCTGGATCTGGATGTTTTTGATATTGGTGGAGACGTGGATGTGGGGGCTGATGTCTCCGATGTCTCGTCGCATCCTTCGGGGGCCGCATTGGGTGGCCTTGTTTTCAATGCAGGGCGTCTTTTGGGGATCTCTCAGGTGCCGCTGGCGATTTGGGCGAGTTTCTTCGTGTTGTTTATCTGGGCGGGGGCATTGATCTTGAATTATCGCTTCAATGGCGAAGCTGGAGATCGGGACCTGACGCGGGCGGCTTTTCTTCTGCTACCTAATCTTGTAGGTAGCGTCGTCCTGACTCGGCTTGCGACATGGCCAGTGGCTAAAATTTTCGGGGCTTTTTCTCAAGTGAGTGATGAGTCCTCGCAGATTGAAGGTCGCCTAGGGGTCGTGTTGACCACGGAACTGACCGACACCTTTGGTCAGGTCCAAGTGGACCCGTCTCACGGAGCTCCTGCGCTTGTCATGGCGCGGTTGACTAAGCCCGGTCCTGCGCTTGGCAAAGGGGACCGAGTTCGGGTCATCAAGGCCTCTCCTGATCGCAGCCTTTATTTTGTTGAACCTCAACCTCCTGAAACCCATCCATGAATGCAATACCGCCTCCTCTGATCGCTGCGTTTGGCTTTGAATTTGGTCTTGTGACTGTCATCCTTCTTGGCTCACTGATTTTTGGCGTCGCACTATTGACGCTCTTCGCTCGTTTCTTCCACAAGGTGCAACAAGGGCAGGCCATTGTGCGAAACGGGAAAGGAGATACTCAGGTGTCTTTCAACGGTATGTTTGTCATTCCGATCATGCACCATGTCGAGTTCATGGACATTTCCGTGAAGAGGATTGAGATCGAGCGTCGCGCCACCGAGGGCTTGATCTGTAAAGACAACATCCGTGCCGATATCAAGGTCGCTTTCTTTGTGCGTATCAATAGTAACAAAGAGGATGTCAAGCGTGTGGCTCAGTCCATCGGTTGCCAACGGGCTTCGTCCTCAGATACCATGCGTTCTCTCTTTGACGCGAAGTTCTCTGAGGGTCTGAAAACTGTGGGTAAGCGGTTTGATTTCGTGCAGCTTTACAATGAGCGGGATCACTTCAAAACCGAGATCCTCAAGGTCATTGGCACCGACTTAAATGGTTATACTCTGGACGATTGTGCCATTGACTTCCTGGAGCAGACCCAATTGGCTAACCTGGACCCGGATAACATTCTAGACGCGGAAGGGATCAAAAAGATCACGGAGCTGACGGCTGCCCAGGCCAAGCTGGCCAACAGCATTCAGCGCGATAAAGAAAAGGTCATCAAACAACAGGACGTCCAGGCTCGTGAGGCGATCCTGGAACTTGAGCGGCAACTCGCTGAAACCGAAGCGAAGCAGAAGCGTGACGTGGAAAGTGTAAAGGCGCGTGAGGAAGCAGAGACGCTGAAAATTCAGTCTGAAGAGCGCCTGAAATCTGAGCGCGCCAAAATTGCTACGGATGAAGAAATTGCCGTCGCGACTGAGAATAAAGAGCGTCAGGTGCTCGTGGCTCAGCGTAATAAAGAACGCACGGATGCGGTGGAAGTGGAGCGTGTCACTCGTGATCGTGATCTCGAGGTGATTGAGCGTGAGCGCATCACCACCCTGAAGTCGATCGAGAAGGATAAAGCGGTCGAAGTGGAGAAGAAGAACATCCAGGAGGTCATCAAAGACCGCGTCGCTCTGGAGAAAACCGTGGTCGTTGAACAGCAGAAGATCAAAGACACCGAGGCCTTTGCGACGGCGGATCGTGAGAAGCAGGTGGCGCTGACCTTGGCGGAAAAAGCCGCTCAGGAGCAGCTCATTCAGAAGATCAAAGAAGCCGAAGCGGCCAAAGAAGCTGCTCGCCTTAACGCTGAGCAGGAAGCCTTCACCGCTGTCAAAGCTGCGGATGCAGCGAAAGAGGCGGCTCAACT
The DNA here is from genome assembly GCF_900167535.1 of Prosthecobacter debontii. NCBI lineage: Bacteria > Pseudomonadati > Verrucomicrobiota > Verrucomicrobiia > Verrucomicrobiales > Verrucomicrobiaceae > Prosthecobacter > Prosthecobacter debontii. The sequence continues at coordinate 379,553 of NZ_FUYE01000003.1, read as the reverse complement.
CCGGGCTCAGGAAATGCTGACGCTGGCTGAGGCTAAACAAGAATCTGCTACGCGTGAGGCCACGGCGGAAAAAGCCTTGGCCGAGGCTAAGGCGGCTCAGGCCGCCGCAGAGGGCTTGGGTGAGGCTCAAGTCTTGCTCGCAAAAGCCGAAGCTTCTCAGAAACAAGGGATGGTGGACGCGGAGGTGACCCAGCTGAAACTGGCTGCGGAAGCGGATGGCATCACCAAGAAAGCCGAAGCCATGAAGCTGCTGGAAGACGCGGGCCGTGCTCACGAAGAGTTCAAGCTGACGCTGGATAAACAGAAAGCGGTCGAGCTGGCTCAGATCAACATTCAGAAAGACATCGCTACCCAGCAGGCGGTCGTGCTTGGCGAGGCCATGAAGTCGGCCAAGATCGAAATTGTCGGAGGCGAAAGCCAGTTCTTCGATAAGATCACCAATGCCATCGGCACTGCACGTGCGGTGGACCGAATGGTGGAGGGAAGCCGCACGCTGACAGACGTGAAGGAGACGTTCTTCAATGGTGATCCTGAGTATTTCAAAGCGCAGCTGAAATCAATGGTGGATCAGTTTGGCCTAACGGCTGAGGATACGAAAAATCTGACTCTGAGTGCTCTCTTTGCGAAGCTCATCGGTTTGAATCCCGATTCCTCGACGCTGAACAAGCTGACCGGGTTCATCGGTGCGGCCAACCGTTTCGGGCTGGCGGAAGAACCCGTGAGTCACCTTTTGTCGGCTAAACGCAAGGCCTGACCCGATTTGTCATCCTCGCTGCGGCTCTTGGTTTTGAATGACGAGGGCCGCAGCTCTCCCCTGCATTGTTTTATCTCAGAGTCCGATGGCTGAAACACCTTCATCTTCTGCCCCACCTCAGCTCGAAGCTGGCGCTTACGAAGTGATTCGTCAGCGGCTCGATAAACACGGGGCTGAGTTACAGCGGCGGCTGGAGTCGCTGAATGAAGACCGAAAGAAAGAATTCGGGGGTATCGATACGGCTTTGCTGGCAACGACAAGGCTCACGACGGATAACAACTGCGTGCCGCGGGACATGGTAGCCGTCGGTGCGAAACGCTTTTTGTTCGGCTACAATGTGCATCTGGGTTTGCGCGCGCAAATGCACATTGAAGATGTGTTTTCGGTTTATGATTATCAAACCGACGATCACAGTTTCCATCCGAATAAGGACAGCTTACTGAGTGACAAGGCTTTTGCGGAAGACTTCGATTATCTCTATCGCTACTACAAGAACGCCTCCTTCCTGAAGTTTCACCGGGTCGGACCGCATCTTTACATGGGGATGCAGGTGGGACGTGGGGCGACGGAGATCAAAGCCTTCAAGTGGCTGGTCAATGACGAGGCGGGGACGTTGCAGTACCTGGGCAATCGTTTTGATCACGAGTTCGTTTTCCCAACGCATCAAGAATTTGAGTGGAAACGAGCCCGGCGTGAGATGTATCGGCATGGCCTGCACCCGCACATCAGCATTGAGGATCGCGTCTTCGTGGAAACCATCGGGGGTGATTTGACGGTTAAGGTGGAGAACAACACCGAGACGGGTCGTGGCATCTACAGTGAGCCTGTGGACAATGCCGATCAGACCCTGGATGACGCCGAAGTTCACTACGCCATTCTCGGCAATCTGGTGCTGATGAAGGTGCTGCCTTATCAAGAGAAGACTTGGAGGTATCTGGTCTTCAATGAACGCACGCGGGAGGCGCATCGTGTGGATAGCATTGCCGAGTCATGCGTTCTTCTGCCTGACGATCACGGACTCATTTTCCCTCACGGTTATGTTTTACAGACGGGAGAGTTGAAGCGTTTCGATACCGGGCTGCCGCCCATGCGTTTCGAGCGGCGTGTGACGGCTGCCAATGGGGAGGATACCTTGTTTGTCTTCGGCCACGTGGAGAGTGGTTCTTATTTGTTGCTGAGCTACAACCTGATTACTCAGTCCGTAGCGACACCGATCATCTGTCAGGGCTACAGTCTTTTCCCTTCAGGTGAGTTGATTCTTTTTCAGGGAGACGAAGAGCCTCGTAAACATCATGTGGTGCAGGCGTGGCGCACCCCTTTTGTGACGGCTGACCTGGATGGACATGCGCAGAGCCAGAGCTTTCTCGGGAAGATCGGCAACGCAGAGATTGTGCGCTGCATGGCAGAGTGCCGAGGCATTCTCACTTTATTGGCCAAAGACGACTCCTTCTCGGGCCTCTATGTTGAACTCGCTCGGGCCTCTGGCGATATTGCAGACTCTTACTTTTGGATTGACCGAGAGGAGAGCCACAAGCTGAAGGAGACATTGATCGAGGTGAAAGGGGCTGCAGAGGCCGCCCTCGGTGAGTTTGAGAAAGTGCGCCGGATGCGCAAGGCCGCTCAAGAGCAGACCGAGGCTCTGCGTGATAAGACTCAAAAGCTGCTGAGTGCGGCAAATGGAACCGAACCGAGTGATATCCTTGGCTATGTGAATCTTTTGGCGAGCCTGCGTGAATCTCGGGGTCAGATCATCGCCTTGAGAGATGTGCGCTACGTGGATCTGGATGAGCTGACGAAGCTGGAGAGCGGAGTCGCTGAATCCAGTGACAAACTCTCCGAGAAATGTGTGGCATTTCTTTTGAAGCCGGAAGCCCTGGACCCTTATCGTCAGCAGATCACCGAGCAGCAAGCCCGAGTGCCTAGCTTGTCTAAAGTGACGGAAGCGGCCGAAGTGGAAGAGGCCCTGGTGAAATCCAGCGGTGAACTCGAGATGCTGACTGGGATTGTCAGCGGACTGAAAATCAAAGACGCCACCGAGACCACACGCATCATCGAGGCTATCTCGACCCTGTTCGCACAACTGAATCAGGTGCGTTCAGTCCTGCGTAACCGGCGCAATGATTTAGCCAAATCAGAAGGCGCGGCTCAGTTCCAAGCCCAGCTCAGCTTGCTGAATCAGAGTGTCCTGAACTACTTGGAGGTCGCTACGACCCCGGAGAAGTGTGACGAATCCCTTACCCGGGTCATGGTGCAGATTGAAGAACTGGAAAGCCGCTTTTCCGAGTTCGATGACTACGCCGTCGAGTTAACCTCGAAACGTGAAGAGATTCATGCGGCCTTTGAGGGTCGCCGTCAGTCACTCGTTGATGCACGCAATCGCCGTTGTCAGTCTTTAGGACAATCGGCGGAACGAATTTTGACCAGCGTCCGCAATCGGCTCGCGGCCTTTGCGAAGCCCGAGGAAGTTCACTCCTGGTTAGCTGGAGATGCGATGGTCGGAAAACTGCGCGACCTGATCGAAGAGCTGCGCAAGCTGGGAGACAGCGTTCGTGCGGACGAACTGCAAACGAAGCTGAAGACTCTTCAGCAGGATTCGCTGAAACAGATCCGAGATAAGGCAGAGCTTTTCGTTGAGGGAGGAGATCTGATCCAACTGGGTAAGCACAAGTTCAGCGTCAATCGGCAACCGCTGGAGCTGACCATTCTCCCACGTGATGAGGGCCTTGCTTTCCATTTGACTGGCACGCGCTATTTTGAGCGACTGGATCATCCTGAGCTGATGCCTTTAAAACCCATCTGGGAACAGGCCGTGGTGTCTGAAAATGATCAAGTGTATCGAGCTGAATTCCTGGCTTGGAAGTTCATGCAAAGCGAGCTGGAGTTCAGCCCTCAGGCGGTGAGTGACTTCATGGCTCAGCGTTATCATGAAGGTTATACTAAAGGCGTTCATGATCATGATGCGGCCTTGATTTTGCAGCCCTTGCTTGAAATGAAGAAGGCTTTGGGGCTGCTGAGGCATTCTGCCTTGGTTCGAGGCCTGGCTGTCATGGTCTGGCATGCTTGGGAGGACTCTGCTGAAAAACAGGCTCTTCGAGTGCGCATGATGGCCAAAGGCAGGATGCGTGATTTGTTAGGTCATAGCGAAGTAGAAGTGGACTCCTCCTTGCTGGAGCATGTCTCCCGGGAGTGCCGCCGTGCGCCTGCTTGGCTCGGGGCGGAATCAACCGCGATCATCCGGGCGGTAGCCCTGTGTTTGGTGGATGAGTTGCAGCATCTTTCGGTCAAACATCCGGCCCTGCCTGTCACACGATCTGGGGAAGCTGTGGAGATGCTTAAAGGCTTCCGAAAAGAATTGACCGTGAGGCGTGGGATCAAGGATCTGGAAGAAAGTCTGGAAGCTTTATCCAATCAGCCATGGCTGGCATTCGAAATCGCGGTGGATTGGTTCCGTGCTTTGAATCCAAGCGCAAATGTAGGCATCTTGGCGGAAGCTGCGGCGCTGCTTGTGTTAAAGGATCAACCTCCTGCCACGTTACCTTCGGCTCCTGCAAGCCACATCACGTTGACGGAGTTGACTGGCTCCCACGCGCGCATTCAAGAAGGAGGCAGACTGAGTTTGGACTTCCATGAGTTCGTGGCCCGTTTGCAAGCCTATGAGTCCAAGGTCGTGCCAGATTACGAAAGATTTCAGACGCTCAAGCATGAGCTAACGACGCAGCGTCGTGATCAACTCCGTTTGGATCAATTCAAAGCCGGCGTCTTGAGTTCGTTCGTGCGTAATCGCCTCATCGATCAGGTTTATCTGCCGATCATCGGAGCCAATTTGGCCAAGCAGATTGGAGCGGTCGGGAATGATACTCGGACGGATCGCATGGGGTTGCTTCTGCTAATCTCTCCTCCGGGTTATGGTAAGACCACTCTCATGGAGTATGTGGCCAGTCGGTTGGGTATCACCTTGGTCAAAATCAATGGTCCCGCGATTGGACATCAGGTGACGTCGTTGGATCCTGCGGAAGCGCCGAATGCGAGTGCGCGGGATGAAGTCGAGAAGCTGAACTTGGCACTCGAGATGGGAGATAATGTGATGATTTATCTCGACGATATCCAGCATACCAATCCTGAGTTTCTGCAGAAGTTCATTTCCTTGTGTGACGGCACGCGAAAAATCGAAGGTGTGTTTCGAGGTCAAGCCAAGACCTATGATCTGCGCGGGCGCAAGGTTGCCGTGGTCATGGCAGGTAACCCCTACACCGAGGTCGGAGGCAAGTTTCAGGTGCCGGACATGCTGGCTAACCGTGCGGACACCTACAACCTCGGAGACATTCTGGGAGGTCATGAAGCCGCCTTCAAAGACAGCTACATCGAGAATTGTCTCACCAGCAATGCCTCTCTGGCACGAGTGGCAGCGCGCAGCCACCGTGATGCTCTAGCGACCTTAAAAATTGCCATGACCGGAAGCCGTGAGGGCATCGAGTTTGAAGGCAATCAAAGTGTGGAAGACATCAACGATTGTGTGACCGTAATGGAAAAACTGCTCAGGGTGAGAGAAGTCATCCTGCGCGTAAATCAGGAATACATCCGGAGCGCAGCCATGGAAGATGCCTATCGCACGGAACCGCCCTTCAAGCTGCAAGGAAGCTATCGCAACATGAATAAGATTGCGGAAAAGATTCAGCCTTTGATGACGGACGCCGAAGTGCAATCCATCATCGAAGACCACTACCGAGGCGAGTCTCAGACCCTTAGCAAGGCAGCGGAAGCAAACCTCCTGAAATGGCGTGAGATCAATGGGAAGGCTTCAGAAGCTGACCTGATTCGTTGGACGGAGATCAAGCGCACATTTGGCCGCAACCTGTTGGCTGGCGGCGCAGGAGAAAACGATCCGATCAGCCGCATCACCGGCCAAATGAATGCCTTCACGGCTGGCCTAGAGAAGATCGAACAAGCGGTAGCCAATCCCACCCTATCCGAGATCACGGTGGAGCGATTGCAGAAGATTATCGAAAGCCTGCGCGCAGTTCCTGTGCAGGTGGAGATCAAGGTCCAACCTGTCGAGAAAGAGGCAGAAGATGAACTGCCCGTCGCCGTGAAAGGGCAAGTCACGCAAAAGGAATAGAGGTCGATTTCACTTGATGACCTGGATGAGCTTTTGGAGCTCTGTCACCTGATTGCGTTGCGATTCGTCAAGGTTCGAAGGGGTGAGTTGGCTGAGTGCGCTGCTCGCTTGCGCTTTGTCGCTCATGCGGACAAGCACTTGGGCTTTCAGCAAGGTGACATAGTTCAGATTTCGACCCTGGAACGACCTCTCCAACGCTTCGATTAAAGTCAGGGTTTCCTTCAAGCGACCCCGGTCCACACCGCAGGAGACGAGTTGTAAAATTTTATCCATGTTGTTGGGTGTCGTCTGATAGATCGACTCCCCATGAGTCAAGGCTTCATCCACACTCAATAGCTTGTGTTTATGGATGATATTTACGAGCAGTTCGAAGGGGTTTGAGAAATGCTTGTCATGAAGAAGCTGCATGACCAGGTCGATGCGCTTTGCATCGCTGAGACGGTTCGGATCGCCAGAGGAACCGCAGATGGCAGCCGCTTTCTCTAAAATGAGGCTGTAGGACCGAAGACTTTCCTCAGCTTGAAGACGTTGGTCGATTGGAAGACGTGCTTTCCAAGCTGCTAATCCGTCGGGAGTCTGCGTGGCCATAATATAGGCTGCTCCGACGAGCTTCTCCGGGTAGAATCTCTTTCCAAAACGCGAAAGCGTCGTTTCGAAAATAGGCAACCAGATCTTAGCCTCTCTCGCTTGCCCCTGTTGCCAGAGCGTGGTGATTTGATCGGTGGCGTAGTGAGCGATGGTGCGCATCAGATAGTCGTCACTTGAGGAGGAACTGCGAGGAGTTTTAAAAGTGAGCTGCCAAGGGGTCGTGTTACCCTTCGCGGCTTGGATCACGATATACGTCGCATTGAGATAGGCCATCATGGCACGGTCTCCACCGCTCTGAAGTGGTGTGATTCGCTCGATCGAAAACCTGGAACTGTTTTCCATGAAGAAATCGGCGAGGTGAGTCATGGCCTGCTCTGGAGCGTAATTGGCTACTATGCTTGCCGCATGAAGTTGCACGCGATCATCAGAGAATGATGTGGAAACAACCTTGGAGGCCAGGCTTCCGATGCGTTGGTCTAGGGTCTCTTTTTCGCCAAAAGCCCGGAGGAGCTGAGGAGCTGGATCACTGGCTTGGAGGACAATCATCTCAGCCAACAAAGCAACACCAGCGTCTTTGCAGGCTGCTTTGAGGGCAGGGAGATGTTTGCGCAAGTCTGGGTGCCATGAGTAGATGCCAGATTGCCAGGAGGTCATCTCCAAGTGAAATCGTTGCAGTAACTCAGCCGCCTTTTCAGGATAGCCCGAGTAGGTGAGAACTGCGATGGTCGAGCGATTTTGTTGGAGGTGCTTGGCTTTGCCGAAGAGTATGTCGATCCATTCATCACGCTGCAATTGTCCAGCTAATTGCAGCATTGCAAAGAGGTGGGTGTCGTTGAGGCCGACGCTGAACTGAGCTGTCGATGAACTACTCGCCAACCGTTGACGTTTCATCCAACCTTCCCACAAGGATTCTGCGATTTTCCGAAATTCCGTCGTGACGGGGAGTCGAGCCATGCAGCGTATCACGGCTGCAATCGAAGTCATTCGCACCGAATGCATCTGAAGGTTTTCGTCGGCAATCAGCTTGGCTAGCGGCAGGACGAGATCTGCAGGAACCACCCAAGGATAATTCATGCAAAGATGATAACCGACGGCGATCCTAACCTGCGGAGAGAGCTTCTCATTGAAGATCGTCTGGCGATAGTGTGCCCACAGTTTCTTTTGGCTGTCGGTATGGGCAAGAATGCAGGTGCCATCGTCACCGACTCCATCCGGGTGGGATTCTAAATACAACTTGGCGGCGCAGTGGAATTCTTGAGCCAGTGCCTTGAGCGAATGTTCCGCAGGGAGCTTAAGAGCCCAATCACTGGCGAGTCGAACGTCAGACCCTGTCATGCGCAGAATCATCTGATGGAAAGCGAGGCCTAATAAGGCAACAGGCTGATCTTCCGTTTTTTGAGCTAACTCATTCAATGTCTGCTCCAGCGCATGAGCAGGGTCTGCTAAGCCCAAGTGCTGACGCCATTTTTGGAAGAGTGTGAACCCCCAGCCATAGTCTCCATGCCATCCTGTATGGACTAGTTGCCCTGTTTGATCTTCATTGAGGACTTTGAGACCGAAAGCCAGTGTCGTGAAATCTGTGGATGTCAACCACCTGAGAAAAAAGGTGCTTTTCAGCGATAGCCCCTCTGACGAACGAAACAGATTCCAACCACCTTGGGTGTCTTGATTGACAATGATGCTCGTGGCTTGATGGAATAGGCCGACAGCGCGCTCGGCGTTTCCGGCTTGCAGAGTTTCAAGGATCTGTCGTTTGCATGCCTCAGCGAAACGGCTTTCGCTCATTTTGAAGTCTGAAAACGCCTTAGCTTTGAGGATGTCCTCAGCGAATTGCCGCTTCTCTTCTTCTCGAATGTCGAGGATCGGTTGTAATTGTTTTTGAGTCTCGGCTGGCAGTGACTTGGTTTTATCTAAAGACGGCCACTGATTCTGGATCGAAGCCACAAGGGTGCGCTGAATCTCCACCGGCATTTTCTGAAAATCAGCACCATGTTGGATGGCAAACTGATTGAGCGCTTTGTCTCGGTCACCGGCTAAAAAAGTCTGGATGAGGTCGGATCCGAATGAAGCATGTTTTCTTCGTTGCAGCGCTTCCTGAACTGGTTTGGCAAAGCTTAGCTTGATCAGTCGTTCGGAAAGGTAATGCAAGAGACTCACATCTCCCGGTAGGCCTAAGCCAACGAGGGGATTGAAATCCGCAGCATCGTTGAATAGGCCGCAACGAGTCAATGCATCTTCGGCCAGTCGAGGATCCATGCCTGCGGTAGAAAAGTAATGGATGCAGCTCGCGTTTTGCTGCCAGTCTTTGTTTTGGTGCAGGTCTCGTGCAAGAGCTTCACGGGACATCAGCGGCCATAAGCCAGGATCCCTCTTGAGGCTTGCCAGAAAATAAGCAGACTCAGTGTATGCAGGGTTCGGAGTGCCCGAGTTTCTTCGGTCTGCAAGATCGAAATGAGATAGCAGATGTTGAATCACTTGATCCGCACCCGCCGGATCGCACTGGACGATTTTGACCAGGATGGCAGCAAGCTGATCACGGTCTGAATAACTCTGCTGGAGCGTGCCATAATCTTGAATGGCGAGAAGCGTTTCCTTGGCATCCTTAGCCTGTTGCCGTTGATGGGCTAACAAGGGTTGTAGCGAGGGTCGGTCTTGAAGGTAAATCGCGAGTGGGGAGAGTAGGGACTCGATCACGGGGGTGACCTCTTGCCGTTTTTCGACAGAGAGCTGGCTGATTGCTTTTTCATATTTGGAGAGCAGATCTAGGAGATCGTTCTTGGATTTCTGCTGGATCACCCATAAAAACAGATCCCGACCAAAAGTTTCAGGCTGTTGCTCAAGCCATTCTTCCACTTCGGGGAGTGAGGCGTTTCCATTTCTAACTCCGTGTGTCACATAGCTGAAACAAGAGCCTCGTGGATCGTTTTTGATGGGGTAGGAACGGAAGGTTTCAAGATCTGCGATGAATGACGAGTGTTTCAGGAGTTCAATCATCTCCAGGCCACTCAAGAGACCATTGTTGTAGCCGATGTTTTGTGCTACTTGACGTATCCAATCCTCCTCATCGAGAATACCTTCGTTTTCAGCTCTTTGGAGAGCTAGAGTGAAGGTCTGGGGAATGCCGGCGCATTGAGCCAGCCACTGTCCCAGCGCACTCGTGGCCAGACGAGAAGAACTGTTTTGCTGACGATCTGCGGAAGAGATGAGCAGGGTGATTTTCCCAAAAAGCACTGAGCTTCGTTCAGGGTGGACTTTCGATACGCGCCGGAGGAGAGACGCTAACTCGTCCACGCTTCCTAAACTGCGACCTGCGTCCTGTAGGGATGGAGCGTTCAATAATCGATCAATCGTTGCTTCGTCGGCCTGATCTCGCGCTTGGTAGAGAAAAGCTAGAGAGGTTTTCAGCCTGTCCTCGAGCTGTGCTGGAACGTTATACTTGCGGTCTTTGGCGATGAAGGTGGCCAATAAGCTGTTGGCTTCTGCCGGGGCAAGTTTGGGGAAGTCGTCGGCTCGTTTAAGGATGAAGGATTCGAGTTCAATAGGCAGGCCCGTCATCAGTGCCAAAGTCAAATCTTCTCCGAATGTCCGAGGTTGCCGTTGATGCAGATCCGCCATCAATTTCTCACTGGATGCGATACCTTGATTATTTTTCAGCCTGGACAAGATACTCGCAAGAAGGCTGCCCTCATACCGATCATTCAAGGCGATCGAACTGAAATCTTCGGCTTCAGCCACGAATGGCGTGCCTTTGAAGAGCGTGAGTGCATAGTCAGGTCTTTGCAAAAGATCACTCCGAGTCATGGCACTTCTGTACTGATCAATCCATTCAGGAGGAAAGTTTTCGGCGCGTGCAATGTCCAAGACGCCTTTCATCAAGGCAGGAACCCGCCCCATGTCCGTTATCAATCGGTAAATCGGGCTTGATGAGACGGAGCTTGCTTGGAGTTGCTCTCGGCTACCCTTGAGCAAGGTCACGGCATGCTTTAGAAGTTGGAGTGCTTTCTCTGGATGCTGGCTGGAAACGTCGTCAATGACCGCCACAAGGGAGGATTGGAAGTCATAATTTTCAATCGCTAGAGCATCCCATGTTTTTGCGGCTAGGACTGTATCGGCCATTTGGTTGGATTGAGCCCTTTCGGCCTCTTTGATTGGGCTGAGTGTGGCTTGAGCTTCAGCGGAAAGACTCCATGGGAAGCCGGGTAAACGCTGTTTGAGAAAAGCGCTGAATTCGCAACGAGCCGTTTCGCTCATTTCGGGTAACTCAGGACCCCGCTTTTTGAAGAAGTCATTGATCGCCGAGAGTCGCTTTTCACTGTCCGGCTGAAGCACAGCCATCAGAAACTCCGCACCAAACTCTAAAGGCTGACGCTTTGCCAGAGACTCGATCAAGGAAGACGAGGAATCCGAGCGAAATGCGGCTAAGTAACTTTTCAAAAAGCTCTCCTGTTGACGAGTGGGGGATTTCCAGGTCCGGAATGACTTGGCTGGAGCCAGGAAATTGAGCGCTTCCATGACTTGAAGCAGTTCCGGAAGCGAGCTCTGGGCTACGTTGGAACTGGTCAAGGCATAGCTGATCTGTTCGGAGACATACGGTTTTTCAAGCAACCCGTCATCTTTGATCAAACTGAGCGCCAAGAAACGAGGTTGTTTTTCCATCATCTCACGAAGCAAAGCTAGGTAGGCATTCACTTTCATCAATGCTTCATCATTGCTATACCCCATCCATAGGTGGTTACCCCGGTTTTGCGACATCTGACGTTGGACAAATGCGTCCACAGTTTTCGTCCGCTCTTCTGGGCTATTGCCAAGCCACTCTGAACGCACTTGTTGGATGAAGGTGCGTGCATCTTGGTCCCGTCCAGCTAGAGTCAAGATATTCAGGTAGCTTTGAAGCTCACTGCTAGGCGTGCTGAAACTGGCTTCCCGTATCCGCTCGAGATAAATTTCATGAATGGGCGTCTGAAGCTTCCGGTGAGACCAAATGCGGGCTATTTCTTGACCGCTACCTGGATCGGCTCCCGTTGACTGGCTTTGAAGCCAATCGCGAGCAGCTTTGAGAAACTCGGACTCAGGGCATAGGTAAAGGCGAGCGTAGGCACGGGCTTGTTGTTCGGCGAAATCACCGTAGGCTTTTTTCAAGAGAGGCATTACTGTGTTTTCGAGGGGGGCCAGTTGCCCCCTTTCAGCATAGAGTCGAACCAAGATGTCCTCGGGTTGGGGAGCTGTGATTTGATCTCCTTGGGTGATGAAGCGGTTGTGAGAGCGGCCTAACCAATGGCGCATAGCGGGCGTGTAACGTAGGGCGAGAGCCTGACGGTCCAGCACTTCCAGGGCAACGGGTTCGAGTGTCTGCATGGGCTGACCCTCTTTTAGCGCCAATCCGGCATAGGGGGCAAAGCCGCTCATGCACAGCATCGGTACCTTCATGAGTGCCAGACAGAACTCTTTGTAGGCTGCGCGAAGTTGCTCCCGAGCGTGCACGGCATCCTCCGTCAAAGATTCTGACAGGGACGACTCATAAAGGCTTGGAAAGCGGAGGGGATCGTATTCACCTTGCTGAATTTGATAAGGCATCTGAGCCAAGATACCCGCCAACATGGGATCCATGCGCCTTTTCGAGTCCGCCTTTTGGGAGACGTAGGCGGTGAGTAGGCGGATAGTGGCGAGTCTCTTCGCAAAGGTCCTGCCTTGACCGGAGCCCGAGCTGATATCGTTGCTCAATCTCTGTAAAATCTGGCGTAACTCGAAGGATGGTATGGCGCTCAGGTGCGTCAGCGCTTCACGGGGTGCGGATTCTGAAGTTAAGATGGCCAATCGGGCGCGGACATCCCATGCTCGAGGTGCTAACGAAAGAGCCGCCGAGTAGGACTGGATCGCTGCGTCTGTTTGGCCGAACAGCTCGAAGAAAGCTCCACGTTCTTGCAGTTCCTTGCCGTTGGATTTCGGTTCGTTTTGCAGTTGTTCCAAAAAGCGCGCGGTGACTTGCTGCTTATCCAGCGTGCGTCTCAATTCCTCCGCCAGGCTGGGCGCGTTGCCCGAATAGGGGCTCAACCAGGATTGACCGATGGCTTTAACGGAGCGACGGAATTCCCTGAAAGCGGCTGCATGATTCTCTTTCGATAGGAGTTTGACCAGTGTCGGGGAGGCTGATCGCTGTGCCTGGGAGAATTGGCGTGAATAAGGATTTACTCCCCTTGTGCGTTGTCGAGCAGATGTCGATCTCTGGGGGGCTTGTCGGAGATCTTCCGCTTCATCTTGGAGGTCAAGGCCTGCTGCGAGGGCAATCAATGTGTCTCGTTGGGGGCTTGCTGAATAGTTGGCTTTAGCCCGCCTGAAAGCATCTCGGACAATGCGTTGTTCATCGCTGGAAAGTGTTCTATGGTTCTGCCCCGCCATGAAGATGGCGTTATCTATCATCTTCTGGACATGTGCCGGCGGGTGTCGTCGAGACGCTTCGCCGAGCCATGCGAGAGTTTGGTGCCACTCTTTAAGTTGTTGAGCTACCCATGCGGCGAATATCCAGTGATCGGCACTCAGTGTGGAGTCCGTCAGTGTTTTCTGAAGAGACTCAATGATGAGTTTGGGTTCGGTATTCAACCTCAGTTGGATCAGTGTTCTTAAACCTGGAGTGGTTAGACCATCGAGCACCTTCTGAAGACCCGCTTGAACCTCGGGAGAATTTTTTTCTAAGGTGCCTCGAAAAGGGTGGTAGCTGTTGCGGGCGTAGCCGAGTTGAAGAATAATGTTGGCGAGATTTGGCGAGACATCCGTTTGGCTCCAGATGGGCTGTAGAAAATTCGGCTGTAAGTAGGCTTGACCGTAAGCACTGGATTGCAGCATTAGATGCGCAGAGTTTTGAAGCTGCCGACTGTTTTCCTGTTCTAGTAGAGAGGGGAGTTCATTCCAGCGATTCACCAATCCCAGGTGCAAAATCAACGAGTAGGCACTCCAGAAAGATTGTGGCGAGACCGGTTCATCGAGAAGATCTTTGGACCACTTGATTGCGAGTGTGGTGATGCGATCCAAGAGAGGGTGGAGCTTTGCGTTCTTTTGACGCTGACTATGGACGATCAGAGCGCTCAAGACATTGTTCACTAAGACGGCGTCTGCCTTGGGTATGGACTCGGCGATCCTGAGTCCCTCTTGGACAAGTTGGGCAGCGTTGTCGTCTTCGAATCGAAGAGCGGCCATCGCTGCTTGCACTGCCAGACGAGGGTAGCGATCCTTGAACAAAGACATGCAACGTTTCAGTCCTGGGACTACATCCCCTTCAAACTGATTGATGTTCATGAGCCAGATGGCATGGAGTGCCGCATGGTCAGGATAAGCAGCCAAGAGGTCTGGCGGAATACCTATGGCACCCTCAAACATGGGAATCTCCAGGAGTAGGGAGCTGTCTCGGATGCCAGCGGTCTCTAAACGACGGGCCAGAGCGGCCTTTTCATCTGCATTCATTCCCTGGCCGATCTCCACCAAGTGATAGAGAGCCATGGCGGAAAGATTCGTCACATTCGTTGGCTGCAGGACCCACCCATTAGTGAGTGCGGATTGTCCTCCTGGTGCCACTGTCGAAAAGGTCGATGGAGGATAGCCTCTTTGTTTCTGATGGTGTTGATAGGCTAATTGCGCGACTTGAGGGAGCTTTGACCATTCAGACGTGCCTTCAGGTAGATCGGGTATTTCTCCACTGTAGGTTTGCCATTGAGCGTTCGAGTTAGCTTGCGCAGAGATCATCGATGGAATCTCCTCATGCATGCCAAGCATATGAATGAAGGCCGTAATCGCTTTGGTTTGCTGGCCATCCTCCTCCAGGGCGACGGCGTGGAGATAATGCAGTCGATAGTCATTCGGAAAGCGCTCGAGCAGGGGCGTCAGAAAAGAGATCGTGAGATCCCATCGACCGTTGGCGGCTAAAGTATCAGCCGTTTTTTCGATGACTCGTGCATCCGCCTGATCGGTGTTCATGAGTTCGAACATGAGCTGGTAACCGGCTTCCTCATCGCCAGTCTCAATCAAGAGCGATGCCATCTTGCTCTTGGTGGCATTCGTACTGTCCAGAGAAGCTGCAGCTTGAAGTGTGCGCAGAGCTTCGGGATACAGGCCGCTTTCCTCCTCGATACGGGCAATCTCGGTTAGCAGGGGGAGATCTTTGGGCCTCAGACGAGAAGCTTCATAAAGGCAACGGCGACGCTCTTCATCATTATTCGTCGCCGCATGAATGGCCGCTAAGGCCATCCATGGCAGAGCGCTCGCTCGGTTTTGCCGCTGGCGTTTCTGAAACTCCTCGAGAAGACGAGGCAGGCCTCCGGTGACCGAAGACATCTGTGCGAGCGGATACAAGAGGCGGAGGCGAGCAATGGGGTCTTCCGTTTGCTCATAGAGGGCCATGTAGGCGCTGTAGGCTTCTTGGGTTTTCCCGCCATTAGCCAGTTCGTTGGCTAGAGCCTCCATCACCTCGAGGTTGTCACTGAACTTGCGCGAGGCGGTGCGGAGAACGTCCAAAGCGGCATTCTGGTTGGCTTGCTCCATCAGGATGCCGGCTTCTTCGAGCCAGGGTTGCACGGCTCCTGGGGATAGCTTTTTCCAGTCGGCGATGGCCACCATGGCTTGGTCATAGCTCTGAGAGAGACGGCATAGTTTGACCATTTGTCGAGTGTGATCACTCGTTAGGCCGGTGGGGAGTCGCATGACTTCGGCTAAAGTCTCTTGGGCTCGGGTAAAGTCTTGGCGCATTTCTAGGAGCCGGACCTTCTGAAGGCCGAGCGCGAGCGAGTCGCTGGGGGACGCCTGAGGCATTTCCAGGGCTGCCAGAGCCGCGTCCTCCTGTCCGGCCTCATCGAGAAGTTGAGAGAGCAGACAACGGTAAGGTAGCGTCAAACGATCCGTATGAGTTTGCAGTTCGGAGATGGTTTTCTCAGAGGCGTGAGCATCACGGATCGCTTGAGCTGCTTGCCGGACCGACTCTTGAAGAGGTGCGGCATCTGGACCGAGGTCTAGTCGGGCTCGATGGAGTCGAACTGCCTGATCAGGCTTTTTGTTAGCGAAAGCAAGCTGAGCCAGCAAGGTGAGGAAACGAGGCTCTTGAGCGAAGGCTTGTTCTTTCTCGCTGAGGATTTTTTCTGCCTCCACGGTAAGTCCATGGGATAGCAGGGCCTGCCCGATACGAAGCAGGTCTTCCACTTGACCGTTTTTGGCAAGCTCCGTCCAGACTTTCAATGCAGCAGGATGATCTTTGGCGCGATGAAGATAGTGAGCCAGAGCCTCCTGGGCTGAGATGCTTTCGGGATACGCGGAAGCGAGGGTTTCATAGGCTTTCCGAGTGGCTTCAGGCAATTGCCAAGCTTCTAACAGCCGAGCCACCCGCAGTTGATCCGTTTCAGGAGTCTTCCCATTGACCTGGCTCTTTCCCAGATAGGCGTCGAGAGTGGCTTGAGCGGCTGCATCGTTGTCTTTTTGGCGATGTTGTAGTCCAGCCAGCCGGATCAAAAGTTCCTTATCTTCGGGGTATTGGCTGACGATAATCTGAGCTTGTTCAGCAGCTTCGGGGATAAGCTCCATCTGCTCAAGAAGAGCGATGTAATCTTCCTGAAGGTTACGCTTGCCAGGATTACGAGCCAGCAAGTCGCGAAAGATTTTTGCGGCCTCAGTGGCTTCCCCGAGTTCAGCCAAGGCATTGGCATAGGCCTTGCCCACTTGAGAACGTTGTGGGTGGGTTTGGCTCAGGGCTTCCAAACGAGTTTTGAGTCCTTCGAGATCATCTTCACGACGAAACATTTGATCCAGGCGTGCCAGTACATCAGCTTCGACCCATGAGTCCTGCCCACTTTGAGCCAAGCAGGTTTCCAGAACTTTCAGAGACTCGTCTCGCTTTTCGGCTCGGAGAAGGAGATCGGCCCAGCGCAGTTGGCGCGTCAGTTTTTCCGAGGCATTGCGAGTGAGTTCGACCAGGTGCTGGGCCTCGCTGGAGGCTTCGGAGTAAAGACCCTCCTCGGCCATGAGTTCGATCACATCTTCAGTGAGGTCGAGGTCGTCAGGGTGCTGTTTGGTGAGTTCTATCCATGTTTGTAATGCCTCGGTTGTGCGATTGAGCCGGAGTAAAAACTTGCCTTGTTCACGTGCGATCTCGACCCGAAGGAGGTCTTTCGGACCGGCCTCCATCGCTTGTTTTAAGCTCTGTAACGCGGCGTCGAAGTCGAGAGCTCGGGCTTGCAGTTGGCTTTTTTCGAACCAGGCCTCAGCATCCATGGGAGAGAGTTTGATCGCTGTCTCCAAGGAAAGGAGAGCGTCGGCGTCCTGCCCGCGTCGCGACTGTAGAAGGGCAAGTAAACGGTGGTCTGAAGCCGAGGCATCAGAGCGTGCCGCTTGGTTTTTGAGAAACTCGAGCAGGGAATCTGCAGAGGCGGATTCTAACCAAGTATCATGGAAACGATCAAAGAGAGTGCCAGCCTGGGGCCGCCGTTTCAAAAGGTCATGATAACGTTTAGCCTCGGCGGGTATCTCTGGCGCTTGACCGTTAAGAGTGCTGGTGACGAGCCATGAGAGAAAAACAAGTCGTCGGTACATAGCTTCGTTTTAGGTGAAATTGAGGGGAAACTTCAAGCACCAAGCGTGTCATCGCTGAAGATGAACATTTGACAAAGACCGATGTCATAGACGTAATTGCTCTGGAATGCGCTCAAACGTCACCCGCTTTACTTTTGTCTGCCTCGCGCTGCTGGCGCTGGGTTGGGCTCAAGTCTTCGGGATGAATCGAGGATTCATTTGTGATTGTGGGGGTGAGGTTGAGATCACGGTATTCGACCACTGCCATGGCCCACATGGAACGACCTGCCATCTCGGGTTGTCATCCGCGCATGATCAGGAGGATCATCCTGAGAGCGATGATTCCCAGGAACATCAGCCTTACAAGGAGTCGGTGCAGGCTCAGAAGCAGTTGGGTCAGGTCGCTCACGTGGTGATCCCGGCCTTGGTCGTTGTGGCCTTGCTTGAGCCCCTGACTCCGCAGCTTTCACTGAGTGAGGATCGGGCCTCCGAGTACATTCCGCCGCGTGAAGATGGCGGTGTGGGTCGAAGTTGGCCGCAGGTGCTGACACGCACCATTGCGTTGGTGATTTGAGACAGGTGAAACACTGCCGTCCACGATGATGGCGGTGCTGGTATGCTTACGCATCAAAGCACGGATTTTCTGTGTTCGACCTTTTCATTTGTTTCGCTGTTTATGTCACGTTTATTCATCTTCCTTTTGTTATTTTCAGGGGCTGCGTCTGCCCCGGCTCTCACGCTTAATCTGGAGAGTATCCCACGACGCGTGAAGTCCCACCATCCCAGCCTCAAAGCCGCTCGTTTGGCGGTGGATGAGGCTAAGGGACGCCAGCTTGGCGCGGGACGCCTGTCGAATCCCACAGCGGGACTCGAAGCTCAGTATGAAAGTCGAGTCAGTCCTGGCTCAGTGACTTTTTCGATTGATCAAAACTTTCCCCTCACGCGTCGGCTCCGGCTGGAGAAGCAGTTAACTTCGCAGCTGGTCATGGCCGCTGAATATGAGGTGATGGAGGTGCAGCGTCGGCTGATTGGCGAAGCTCTAGAGCTTGGGGTCAAGCTCTTGGCTCTGGATAAACAACGAGCCCTCCGGGAGCAACAAACGGCTCTCGCACGCAAGCTCTCAGAATTTGCGGCCACTCGTGCTGAGGCTGGGGAGTTGTCTGCCCTGGACGCGGTGCAGGCCCAGGTGGATGCCCAGCGTTTACTCTCGGATAGCCGCCGTATCGAAGCGGAGTCGGTGAGTCTGAAAGGCAGGCTCAAAGCGATGTTAGGCCTAGCGGTGGAGGAGTCGCTGACTCTGCAAGGAAACTTGCCTCCGCTGACCTTTCCAGCTCAGGCTTCCTGGCAAAAGCGCTCCGACTATCAGCTGGCCCAAACCAAGGTCGTGGCGGCCCAAACGGATGCGGATCTCGCTCATGCTAAGCGATGGCAGGATCTGAGCGTGGGCGTCTTTGCCGCTCGTGAGAAACAGGACGCCGAGCATACCGGCTACGCGGGCATTCGTTTCTCCCTGCCGCTACCGTTCTGGAATCGTAACCAGGGTGAGATTGCCGAAAAAAGGGCAAGTGTGGAGCGGGCGCAGTTGGAGTCGAAAGCGCTGGCTTCACAGATCAGCCACGAGGCCCAAACGGCACATCAGGAGATGGAAGCCAATGCGACGCTCGTGCGAGACACGCGGGATAAGCTGCTACCCTTGATGAAAACGCAGACCGATCGGCTCGAGAAAGCCTATGAAGCCGGTCAGACGGATCTGCTCACGATCTTGCGTGCACGTGATCAGCGCCTCGAACTCGAGGCCGCGTTGCTCGACGCCATCCGTGATTTCCACCTCGCGCGCATCCGTTACGAAGCCGCGGTGGGCAAAGCTTACTGATTTTCCCAAACCTCTCGTTTATGACTTACTATTTGATCAAACTCTTCCTCAGCGCGGGCGTCATCGTCACCGTGACCGAAATCGCCAAACGCAACAATGCGGCCGCTAGCATCATCCATTCGCTGCCGTTGACCTCTTTGCTGGCCTTCATCTGGCTTTATGTCGAGACCAAGGACTCTGGGCTGATTGGCCGACATGCCTTTGGCACCTTCTGGTTCGTTCTGCCAACCTTGCCGATGTTCTTGGTGATGCCCTGGCTGATCAAGAAGCTCGGTGGATTCTGGCCTGCCTTCGGGGTGGGAATCGTCGGAACGGTCCTCCTCTATCTTCTCACCATGCGCCTGCTGAAGATGGCTGGCGTGGAACTTTAATTGACGCCTGAACTCATGAAAAATTGGCTACTTTTATTATGCATCGTGTCAGTTTTGGGATGCGTGTCTTATGCTGAGGAGGCGCGTGTCATTCTGGATGAAAATAGTGTCAAGAACTTGCATCTGGAAACCGCAGAGACTGAGGAAACCACCTTTGAGGAAACGATTTTCGCTCTTGGGCATCTGGACATCTTGCCAGGCCGCAAGGCTGTGGTGAGCAGCCGTATTGCGGGCCGTGCTTTCAGTGTGTTAGCTCTGCCCGATCAACAGGTGGATGAGGGAGATGAACTCGTTTGGGTGGAAAGCCGCCAGCCTGGCGATCCACCACCGACGATCATGCTGCCCGCGCCAATGAGTGGGCTGATCGCCAAGGTGGACATCGCACAGGGCCAACCTATTTCACCAGAGCAGGCCCTGATTGAAATTGTGGATCTGACACAGCTCGAAGCCTCGGCTCAAGTGCCGGAACATCTGGCGGGAAGGCTTCAGAAAGGTCAGACGGCACGCATTCGTCTGCCAGGTTTTCCAGGGAAGGTCATTGAAGCTAAGCTCGCGCACATGGGAGCTTATGCCGATGAGAAGAGCGGCACGGTGGAAGCTGCCTTTCACATTCCCAATGATGATCAACTCAGTCTGCGTCCTGGCATGCGAGCTGAGTTCAGCATCGTGACGGCAAGTCGAGAAAATGTACCGGTGGTTCCGAAGGCTGCCCTGCAAGGGGAAGGGGGAAATCGGTTTGTCTTTGTCAAAGATTTCGAGCTGCCGAATGCCTTTGTCAAAGCTGCTGTCGTGATTGGCGAGTCTAACGACAAGTATGTGGAAGTGGTTAGCGGTTTGCTGCCAGGGGATGAAGTTGTCAGCGAAGGGGCCTATGCACTGTCTTTTGCGGGTGGAGGCACCACCAGTCTGAAAGAAGCACTGGATGCCGCACACGGTCATGAGCACAATGCCGATGGCTCTGAAAAGAAGGATGCCAAAGGTGGTGAGGATGACCACGATCATGAGCATGAAGGTGAAGGTAAAGTCACAGCCAACGGATGGACCGAGCTGACGACGCTTTTTGCGCTCAGCACGGGTATCCTGCTTGTGCTGCTAGCTTTGGTTTCTTGGAAACGCAACCCCTCACGTGACTAACCCATGCTCAATCGTCTCATTCTTGGGTCCCTGCATCACAGGGCCATCATCATTGGTGTGGCATTGCTGGTGTTGGTCATGGGGGCACGCACGGTCACCCAGCTTCCTGTTGAGGTGCTACCGGATCTTACCAAACCAACGGTGACCATCCTCACCGAGGCCCCGGGCCTCGCTCCTGAGGAGGTAGAAGCTTTGGTCACCCAACCTATCGAAAGTGCGGTTATGGGAGTGGCTGGCTTGACTCGTCTGCGCAGTACTTCGGACATTTCCTTGTCTTTGGTCTTTGCCGAGTTTGCTTGGGGCACGGATATCTATCGGGCGCGTCAGTTTGTACAGGAGCGTCTCGCAGGAGCCCGTGGAAGCCTGCCTCCCGACGTTCAGCCATTTCTGACTCCTGTGGCGTCATTGATGGGAGAAATCCTGCTGGTCGGCGTCAGTAGCCCAGATGGCAAAGTGCCAGCGATGGAAGTTCGTAGTCTTGCTGATTGGACCATCCGACGGCGGTTGCAGGCTATCCCGGGTGTGGCTGAGGTGCTGAATATGGGCGGTGGTGTGAAGCAGGTGCAGATCCAGCCTGAACCCATGAAGATGCAAGCCCTCAATGTCACCTTTGAGGATCTGGAACGAGCTGCGCGTGAATCTGCCACGAACACTACGGGAGGATTTCTCGAAGCGGGAACGCGTGAAATTATGGTGCGAAATCTGGCGATGACGGTCAATCTGGACGACTTCTCACGCACGGTGATTCGTCATGATGATGATCGCATTGTAACCATCGGTGACGTGGCCAAAGTGGATTGGGGAGTGGAACCGATGCGTGGGGATGCCAGTGTCAATGGTAAGCGTGGTGTGATCATGAGTGTCACTAAGGCTCCGGGATTTGATTCGCTGACCTTGACTCGCCAGATCGAAAAAGCCTTGGAGGATCTCAAACTAACGTTGCCGGAGGGTGTGGAAACGCGCGTGCTCTTTCGACAAGGAGATTTTATCGAGCATGCCATCGGCAATCTTCAAGAAGCCATTCGAGACGGAGCGATCATGGTGGTGGTGGTCATCTTCCTCTTTTTGCTGAATGCGCGCACCACGTTCATCACTCTAATGGCTATGCCCTTGTCGTTTGCTATCACAGTGCTGGTGTTTCAGCTTTTTGGGATCAGTGTCAATAGTATGACGCTGGGGGGGCTGGCGGTGGCTATAGGCATGGTCGTGGATGATGCGATTGTGGATGTGGAAAATGTCTGGCGACGTCTGCGGGAGAGCAGTGCTACCACTATGACAGAGCGTGTGCAGGTGATTGCTCAAGCCTCAGGGGAGGTGCGGAACTCAATCCTCTATGCGACCGTGTTGATCATCCTGGTGTTTCTTCCTTTGTTAGGCCTGACGGGTGTTGAAGGAAGGCTTTTTGGCCCGATTGCACTCGCGACCATCATTTCCATGCTGGCCTCGTTTGTGGTGTCCCTCACGGTGATTCCGGTGCTCTGCTCATTGCTTTTAAAGACGAAACCGGGAGCGCATCATGACGGGCGGTTTACGCGTGCCTTCAAGTGGCTGCTGAAAAATACCATCCTGCGGTTCAGCCTCAGTCAGCCTTATTTAGTGTTGGGCATCACCATGGTATTATTGCTCGCTGCGGGGACGCTTTATCCTCGCATGGGCAAAGATTTCTTGCCCGCATTTCAGGAGGAAACGGCGTTGGTCTCTATGACGACGGCTCCTGGTACTTCCTTGGATGAAACGAATCGTTTAGCGGATATCGTGGAGTCTTTGATTTCGGAAATCCCGGAAGTCAGACAAGTCGGCCGACGGTTAGGACGTGCTGAGCGCGGCGATCACGTCGTGCCTGTGAGTACAGCGGAGTTCGATATCGATTTCCGAAGTGCAGACGGAGGTGGGCGTAGCCGCAGCGAAATCTTGGAGGATATTCGTTCTTGCATCCGCAACGTTCCCGGGACCTTCAGTGTGCTTACAGGGCCGTTGGCAGATCGTATCGGGCACATGTTGAGTGGCGTTTCCGCCCCTGTGGCGATCAAGATTTTTGGGCCTGATTTGGAGAAGCTGCGTAGCCTGGGCGAACAGGTTCAAGGCCAAGCCAAAAAGATTCCTGGATTTCAAGATGCTAAGCTCGACCAACAGTCGCTGATCCCGCAACTTCGAATCGAGGCCGACCGTGAGCGTGCTGCGGCCTACGGAGTAACTCCGGGGCGGTTGAATGAAGTTTTGTCCGCTCTGATCGGTGGTCAAAATGTGGGCGAATTGCGGGAAGGTCAGCGTTCGGTGGGACTTGCCATCCGCTTGCCAGAATCCTTGCGCAATTCACCCGAAAAGATTGCGGAACTCCCGATTGAAACCGTCCGCGGGCAGCGGGTGCCCCTGCGACTGGTGGCAAAGGTGCGTGAAGCCAAGGGGCCGAATGCCATCCAGCGTGAAGGCACCCAACGTCGTTTCGTGATCAGCATCAAACCCACCGCACGAGATGTTGGTGTGCTCGTTACTCAGCTCCAGCAAAAGGTGACTGAAAACGTCAAGCTGCCTGAAGGTTACTACATCAGTTATGAGGGGGAGTTCCAGGCACAACAGGAGGCGACGACTCGCATCGTGCTCCTGTTTACAGTCGTGGTCGTCGTTATTGTCATGCTGCTGTGGGGGTATTTCCGCAGCCTCATGCTGGCTCTCCAGGTCATGCTAAATCTACCTCTGGCCTTGATGGGCAGTCTGGTCCTCACTTGGTTGCTGGTGAATAACATCAGCATTGCCACGTTGGTAGGCTTCATTGCGGTCGGTGGAGTGGCTGCGCGCAACGGTATTATGATGCTCAGTCATTACCTTCATCTGATGAAACATGAGGGCGAAGGTTTCAGCCGTGCCATGATCGAGCGAGGCACGCTGGAGCGTTTGGTTCCGGTGACCATGACGGCATTGAGCGCGGGTATCGCCCTGATCCCGCTTGTGTTGGCTGCCGGTGAACCTGGTAAAGAGATCTTACATCCGGTGGCGGTGTGTATCGTCGGCGGTCTGGTCAGCAGCACCTTGTTAGACTTTGCCGTCACACCCGCTGTATTCTCCGTCTTTGGCCGCAAGGCCGCTGAATCTGCTGTGAGGAATCAGGCCCCTGCAGCGCATTAAAAATGGCCTGAATAACCCAAGTGTTCCATCCATCCAACCCAAACCTAATCCATGAAAACCAAACTGATTACGTCACTCTTCCTTATCGCAACCACAAGTTTGCTGCTGGCCCACGGAGGCGTCGAACTCGGGCCTAATAAAGGCCGTATTCTCGAGTTCAGCAAAAACGAAACCATGCACGGTGAGGTCACTGTCAAAGACGGTAAGTTCCACATTGCCTTGCTGGATAAAGACATGAAGCCTGTGGCCGTGGATAAACAGAGCTTGGTCGCCCTGACAGGTGATCGCGATAAGCCCACCAAGCTTGAGGTTTCCAAAGATGCCCAAGGCTTCACCGTGCCGCTTGTCGCCGAAGGCCAGTGGCTCATCGTCCAGTACAAAGACACCGCGGATAGCAAGTCCATCACGGCTCGCATGCACTATGAAACCGAGACCTGCAGCGGTTGCGGCAAGGCCGAGTGGGTGTGCGAGTGCAAGAAGGCTGAGTGACCGTGTCGCTTCTGGTCTGGGGCGCGATGATCACGCGCTCCAGACTGGCTAGCTTCGAATGTTATTGCTTATGAGTGCCGAAACCCATTCCCATCCTGAGGCTAAGCAAGCGTGCGGAGGTTGCGAGCACGGGCATGATGAAACTTCATTGCCGAGGAATTTCCTGGTAGCTGCGTCAGGAGTGCTTCTCGCCTTGGGGCTACTGCTCCAATGGCTGCAGGCTCAGAGCTTCACGCTCACGCTACTTTGCTTTGCCTCGGCCACGGGTGTGGGGGCATTGTTGGTTGTACCTCCGGCGTGGAAGGCGCTGACTCATGGGCGTCTGGATATGAATGTGCTGATGACGGTGGCTGTGAGTGGCGCTTGGATGGTGGGTGAAGGTGCTGAAGGTGCGGCGGTGGTATTCCTCTTTGCGCTGTCAGAGTTGCTGGAGTCCTGGAGCGTCGGCCGTGCGCGCCGAGCCATCGCGTCTTTGCTCAAGCTAGCACCCGAAGTTGCTTATGTCCGGCAGGCGGATGGCAGCTATAAAGAAATGCCTGTCGGCAAGGTCGAGGCAGGCATCGAAATTCAAGTTCGTAGTGGAGACCGCATTCCTCTCGATGGGGAGATCGTTAGCGGCGCATCCTCCGTCAACCAAGCTCCGATTACAGGCGAGTCTATGCCGGTGGAAAAAAAGCCGGGAGATCATGTTTACGCAGGCACGATCAATGGAGAAGGCACCTTGAAAATCCGTGTCACCAAACGGGTGAATGACTCGATGTTGGCGCGTATTACTCGACTCGTTGAGGAGGCTGAAGGGCAAAAGGCACCTGCTCAGCGTTTTGTGGATCGTTTTGCTGGTGTCTATACACCTACCGTTTTTGTGGTTGCATTGTTGGTTGCGCTGATTCCGCCGTTGGTCGTTTCAGGCGATTGGATGCAGTGGGGATATCGTTCCTTGGTGTTTCTGGTCATTGCTTGTCCCTGTGCCTTGGTCATTGCCACTCCGGTGTCGATCGTTTCAGGGCTGACGGCTCTCGCTCGGCGTGGTGTGTTAGTCAAAGGCGGTGCCTATTTGGAGGTCCTGGGCAGGTTGCGTGCTTTGGCGGTGGATAAGACAGGAACCATCACCCAGGGGCGGCCGCGTGTAACGGGTATTTTTCCTCAATCGGACCTCACAGAAAATGACGTCTTGGCACGGGCTGCTGCCGTGGATGCGACTTCCTCCCATCCTTTAGCTCAGGCAGTCATCAACGAGGCAAGGGAGCGAAAATTGTCGTGGCCTGAAGCGGAGCACAGTCAATCTGTCACCGGACGTGGGATGCGAGCGACTTTGGAAGGGCATCCCCACTTTGCAGGAAATCACGCGATGGCTCACGAAATGGGAGTGTGTAGCCCAGACATCGAATCCAAGTTACATGAGATTGAAGAGCGTGGTGAATCCCTGGTCATTGTCGGCCACGCTCCACATGACGACTGTCCCGGAGCGGTGTTAGGCATTCTGAGCATCGGAGATCCATTGCGACCCGAAGCTCCATCAGCGCTCCAGCGGTTGCATAAGGCGGGAGTGGAGAAGGTGGTCATGCTCAGTGGCGACAACCAGATAACAGCGAGCGCGATCGCTAAGCAGGCGGGTATCGATGAAGCATATGGAGACCTGATGCCGGATGATAAGATCACCCACATTCGTCGGCTGAAGGAACGTTATGAACATGTGGGCATGATCGGCGATGGGATCAATGACGCGCCTGCTCTCGCTTTGGCCAGTGTAGGCATCGCAATGGGAACCATCGGCAGCGACACCGCCATTGAGACAGCCGACGTGGCTTTGATGAAGGATGACTTGATTCGGGTATCGGATGCTATCTTGTTGGGGCGCCGCACGTTGAAGATCATTCAATTTAACGTTGGGTTTGCGCTTTCCGTGAAAGCGCTCTTTCTCATCCTAGCCTTCACCGGACATACGAGTCTTTGGCTGGCTATTCTTGCCGACACGGGGGCCACTCTGTTGGTCATTTTGAATGCGTTGCGCCTCCTCAAAGACTCGGGAAGCCTGAGGCGCTGGAGCCAAGCGCGAATCTGAAATTTGATTTCCCAATCGGGACTTAAAACATGCCTGATTGTTAAGGTCTGTATCCTTTGGAAAAGGGGCTATCTGCATCTGGCTGCGAAATGCTTCTCATGAGATCGTCGTCGCATGAGAATTCCTCCGTGGAGACCACCTTGCGAGAGATGGAACCATTCAAAATCATCTGCGGCCCGAAAAAAATTCCTTGCTGATGGGCCCGCACGCTTAGCTCAAGGCCGCCCAAACAGCGTGACAACGCATTCTATGGATTCATCCAAAGCCACCGAGTGGATTTGGATTAAAGCATTGATTGTCAATGGTTTGAGAATTCGTTGCCTGGGCGAGTTAGGAAAGGTAATTGGCCATACAAAAAACGTTTTTTATGGATTTACTTAAATCCCATGGGAAAGATCGTCTATTTGCATACGTTTACTCGACGACAGCCCGTTTTTAGCTACTCTATGCGCCCGCTTCGCTCCGGCGTTGCTGGCTGACCCTTTATACCACCCCAGAGACCACCCTCGAAATGCTTCCCGAGCACGCTCCATTCTCCCCTGATCTGCGCCGGGCCCTTGATGGCTTGATCGCTAGCTTCACCCCCGCCCAGCGCTTTTGGCTGGGGGGATATCTTTCTGCAGGAGATGTCGGCGCAGGCACGCTCCCCAGCGCG
The DNA here is from genome assembly GCF_900167535.1 of Prosthecobacter debontii. Lineage (NCBI taxonomy): Bacteria > Pseudomonadati > Verrucomicrobiota > Verrucomicrobiia > Verrucomicrobiales > Verrucomicrobiaceae > Prosthecobacter > Prosthecobacter debontii. The sequence goes on along the minus strand of NZ_FUYE01000003.1, from coordinate 352,846 downwards.
GCTCCTGCCCTTGCCGCATCGGCAGCGCCAGTGAAGCTGACCATTCTGTATGGATCCGAATCTGGGAACTCGGAGAAGCTGGCCGACCTGTCCGCGAAGGAAGCGAAAAAGCGCGGCTTGGTGACGACGGTGAAGAACATGGCCGACATTGAGCCTTCAGCGCTGGCCAAGTTGGAGAACCTGCTCGTGATCATCAGCACCTGGGGTGATGGCGAACCCCCAGAGACAGCAGCGACCTTTTACAAGGCTTTCATGAGCGCTTCGCTGGATCTATCCAAGCTCAGCTACTCGGTCTGCGCTTTGGGTGACACTTCCTATGAGAAGTTTTGCCAGATGGGCAAAGACTTCGACGTCCGCTTGGAGACTCTCGGTGCAAAGCGTGTCCATGATCGTGTGGACTGCGATGTGCAGTATGAGAAGCCTCACCGCACTTGGCTGGAAGGCGCGCTCTCGGCTTTCACACCGGCACAACCAGTGGCATCAGCCGCACCGGCTTTTGCGATTCCGACCTTCATGGCCGTGGCCCCTCAGTATGATAAGGCCAATCCTTTTGGGGCTGAGCTGAAGGAGCGCGTGTTGCTCAATGGCAAAGGCACTGCCAAGGAGACTTGGCACTATGAGTTCTCTCTCGAAGGCTCCGGTCTCGCTTATGAACCCGGGGATGCTCTCGGCATCGTGCCCCGCAACGGGCCCGATGTGGTCGAGGATTTCCTCAAAGCCGCCAAGCTCAATGGCTCTGAAAAGGTCGAAGTTCCAGACGTCGGTGCCAAGGCACTCTCGCTGGCCCTGGAAGAGAATTTGGACATCACCGCCCTGTCCCGCTCCGTGCTGGTGAAGCTTCAGGAGGTGACCAAGTCCAAGAAACTGGCCAAGCTTCTGGAAGACGGTTCCAAAGATAAGCTGAAGGAGTATCTTTATGGTCGCGGGATCGTGGATGCGCTGGAGGACTTCGCGCCGAAGGGGCTTCCCCCTGAGACCTTGCTTTCCATTCTGCGTCCGCTGCCACCTCGCTTGTATTCCATCGCGTCCAGCCCGCTGGCGCATCAGGATGAGGTGCATCTCACCGTGGCTTCGGTGCGCTATGACAGCTATGGCCGTAAGCGCAAAGGGGTGGCCTCCACCTACCTGGCCGATTTGGTGAAGACTGAGGACAAGGTGCCGGTTTACATCCAGCATAACAAAAACTTCCGTCTGCCGGCTTCCGGTGATACACCCATCATCATGGTTGGCCCAGGAACGGGCGTCGCCCCGTTCCGTGCGTTTGTGGAGCATCGAGCCGCGCTTGAGCAGAAGGGTAAATCCTGGCTGTTCTTCGGTGATCAGCGCTACATGTTCGACTTCCTCTATCAGGTGGAGTGGCAAGATCACCTCGCCAGCGGAGCTCTGACCAAGCTGGACGTCGCCTTCTCTCGCGACCAACCTGAGAAAATCTACGTGCAGCAGCGCATGCTGGAGCGTGCCAAGGAACTCTATGCTTGGCTGGAAGACGGGGCTCACTTCTATGTGTGTGGCGATGCCAATCGCATGGCTCACGACGTGAACGATGCGCTTCTCCACATCATCGAAAAACAGGGCGGCAAATCACACGCAGCCGCAGAGGCCTACCTGGAAGACCTCAAGAAAGCCAAGCGCTATCAGCGTGACGTTTATTAATCTCTGGCAGCTCGCAAACCCAACCCCCCTGAATCCTATGAGCGAAAAGAAACTCTCCGCCAACGAAGGCATCAAAACTCGGTCGAACTACCTGCGCGGCACCATTGCCGAAGGTCTGGCCGACCTCTCCACCGGCTGCTTGTCTGAAGATGATCAGCAGCTCATCAAATTCCACGGCAGCTATCAGCAGGACGACCGCGACCTCCGCCCGGACCGCCGCAAGCACCGCTTGGAGAAGGCTTACTCCTTCATGCTGCGCATCCGCCTCCCCGGCGGCGTGTCCACCTCCGAGCAATGGTTGAAGACCGATTGGCTGGCCGACACCTTTGCCAACGGCACGATCAAGCTGACCACCCGTCAGGCCTTCCAGCTTCACGGCATCATCAAGACCAACCTGAAGCGCACGATCAAGGAGATCAACGACGTGGCCATGGACACCATCGCAGCCTGCGGTGATGTGAACCGCAACGTGATGTGCAATCCGAATCCGTTCCTTTCCAGCGTGCATGCCGACGCGCTGCAAGCGGCCAAGGACATCTCGGCTCACCTCACGCCAGCGACTCGTGCTTATCACGAGATCTGGCTCGACGGTGAGAAGGTGCAAACCTCTGAAGACGATGAGCAGGAGCCAATCTATGGCAAAACCTACCTGCCGCGTAAGTTCAAGATCACCATCGCCGTGCCGCCGAGCAACGACGTGGATATCTTCGCCAACTGCTTGTCCTTCATCGCCATCGTCGAAGACGGTAAACTCGTCGGCTACAACGTCGCCGTGGGTGGTGGCATGGGCTCGACTCATGGCAATGAAGCCACCTATCCGCGTATTGCAGATGTCATCGGCTACTGCACCAAGGAGCAGGTCGTCGATGTCGCTGAGAAGGTGGTCATGGTGCAGCGTGACTTCGGTGACCGCACAGACCGCAAACACTCCCGCTTCAAGTACACCGTAGATGATCACGGCCCCGAGTGGATCCTGGCCAAGCTGAACGAATACCTGGGTTACAACCTGGAGCCTGTGCGTGAATACAAATTCACAGACAACGGCGACCGTTTCGGCTGGGTGGAAGATGAAACAGGCGACTCTCACTATACCCTCTTTGTGGAAGGTGGCCGCGTGCTCGACACGGCTGATTACCCCATGCGTACCGGTCTGCGTGAGATCGCCAAGATCCATGACGGCGACTTCCGCCTGACTGCCAACCAGAACCTGATGATCGCCAAGATCAGCAAGGAGAAGCGCCCGCAGATTGAAGCTCTGCTCGAGAAATACGGCATGGCCAAGAGTCATGAGCGCAGCGCGTTGCGCTTGGCCACCATCGCCTGCGTGGCTCTGCCCACCTGTGCCCTGGCCCTGGCTGAAGCGGAGCGTTTCCTGCCTGAGATCGTCACCCAGCTTGAAGAGAAGCTGGAGCAAGTGGGGCTGCGTCATGACTCCATCACCATGCGTATGACGGGCTGCCCGAACGGCTGCGGTCGTCCGTTCATCTCCGAGATCGGTTTCGTTGGTTTCGGTCCGAACCGCTACAACGTTTATCTCGGTGGTGGCCACGCTGGCCAGCGTCTGAGCAAGCTGTATCGCAAAGACGTCCCCGCTTCCGAAATCAAGCCTCTCCTGGACCCCATCCTTGAGCATTACGCCAAAGAGCGTCAGGAAGGTGAGCACTTCGGTGATTTCGTCATTCGTGCCGGTTATGTGGAGAAAACCATCCAAGGGGGTGACTTCCACAAGAACATCAAGCCGGAAGCGGTAGCCTTGCAGGGCTAACCCCTTTGTTTCTTGAGCCCTGATCTGGATCAGTTCAGCTGACTTGGTCAGGGTTTTCATTTGGGGCTACCCATGCGCCGGAAGGCGGGCATATCCAATCACGAGTACAATTCTTGCCAGCAGCCAGAGCATCATGGCCAAGCTGAGAAACCTCAATCCGGTGCGGATGTGAGCGATTTTCATCTCAAGCACGCGGGCCTTGGCGTGGATTTGTTTCAGCACTTTGTCCCGCACATCGCTATTCAATTGGTCGCTGAACAGCCGCACATAAGTCTCAGCCTCCAGGCTGACGATGTCCGCCGTGAAGTAGAGATTAGGATTGGGATTCGGAGCGTGAGATTTGCCGAGTGAACGTGGGAATGCGGCTAGAAGCGCATGCCCAATGGCCATGGTGATGCTGAGCAGAAAAGCGCCGTAAACGACTAACACACACCACTCCGTGAGACGCCAATCGGTAAGGTGAGGGGACGCGAGGCCCAAGCCCAAATTGGCCACCATGGCGGCTAAAATAGCCGAGGTGCTGAGGGTGATTTGCGCCTTCAAATCGGCCCGGTTGATTTGCGCCTCGACGTCCTGGTAGAGCATGTAGATCAACCGGGTGAGATCCACCGCTGTTGAACTGACTGAGGTCAGGGAAGTGACTGGAGCTGGAGCGCTGGAGTGAACAGGCGCTGGGGGAGCGGAAACGTCGGCCATTGGAGGGATTCGCGGCCTTGTATGTGGATGTATTCGAGGGGTTAATCATGTGACGAGTTCGTCACAGCATCTCGTTGAGTCGGATTGCAAAAAGCTGGACTGAGGTGTGGCTTCTAGGGAGTTTGGGGGTATCTTAACCTCCTTTTCTCCTGAACCGATGTCTGAGTCTCTTGCTCCGTCTTTCCCCGATCTGTCTGAGCTGGGAGGCTGGCTGCCATTGTATGAGGTGGAGCGGCAGGTGCATGCCGGGAGAGATAGTGCCTTGTATCTAGGCCACCAGACAGCTCTGGACCGCATGGTGGTGATCGAGGTGATCCCTGAGCCGGGGGCTGCGGAGATTACGTCGTTGATGGATCGTTTACGAGCTCGGGCGCGCTTGGTACATCCGGGCATTTCCGCAGTGTATGACTTTGGCCGGACTCCCACAGGCTTCCTGTATCTCGTGACCGAGCATGTGGAAGGGCGCTCGCTAGGCTCCCTGATTGTCGAAAGGCAGATCAAACCGAAGAACGCTTTTCCTCTGGCGATCGAGATTTGCGAGGCTCTTCAGTTGATTCATGATCACGAACTCGCTCATGGAGCCCTTTCTCCGGCAACGGTTTTGGTCAATCAGGAAGGTCGAGCCAAACTGACCTGCATGGGAATGGCCGTCACCGAAGAGGGCGAGCTGTCGTGGCTGGAACCCTTTCAAGGCGGTGCTCATGCAGATATGCGGGATTTAGGCATCACCTTGCACTGGATGTTTGCACGCTGTGAGTTGGATGCGGATGGCAGGCTCTCCAGGGATCTGCCACCGAGCTTTGCTGCGGTCTTACGCCGCTGTTTGGGACAAGATCCGGCTCGAGAACTGCATCACCCGGCTGAGGTGGCGGAGGCGCTCCACGAGGCTTTGCGCCTGGAGCAAGCCCGGGGTGAGCCTGGAGGAAAGGCTAAGATGATCGTGGCCGCAGGCGTTAAGGCGTCGCCTAGCCAGGTGGAGTCGTCCGCGCCAACCCCACCGACATCACCTCCGCTGAAGCCAGGGAAAATGGACCCGATTGTTCGGCAACATCGGCCGAGCTTTTACCAGCGTCTGGATGCCTTTGTCTGGCGGGCGTTCAGCACCGGTCTGCATCTTTTGATTTCTCTGGTCAGCATCGGTAGTCTTGTTTTGCTCGTGCTGTTTAAAGACAGGATTGTGATCGAGCAACCTGCGGCTGAAGATGAGGTGGCGGCAGTGGAAACCATTCAGGTTGAGCCCCCCATGGAATCGCCCGTGATGGAGATGCCTGCGAAGGCCCCACCTATGATCACCGAGCCTCCACCGCCTGTTAAGCCAATCTCTGGGGGAGAGATCCAACCCGCACCGACTCCCCCCGCCCCCCCGAAGGACCCTTTGGCCGATCTTCGGGCTCAATACGTCACCGCTGTGCAGCAGGCGGCCAATCAGGCTCTGGAAACCGTGCGGCTGGATGATCTACCTTATCTTCAGAAAGAACTGCAATTGCTGCAAAACAACGGTGAAATCCCCGACGTGGATGAGCCGGGCCTGCCCGCTACCCTGAGGGCCCTGCGTCAGCGTTATCGTGAGGCTCGCATCGGCATCACTCGGTGATAGGTTTCCCATACGAAACTGCGTTTTTCTCCTGTTGCATCCGCAGGATTGATGCACTCTTTGCCATGCGTTTCGTTCTGGTCCTCAGTCTTTGTTTGGCCGTTGGTCACGGTCTGCGTGCCGCTCCGCCGGATGAATCAGGTGCAGCACCCGACAAAACGGCCGCTAAGTCTAAGGCGACCCCACCCGCGCTGAAGCCCCCACCTGAGGATGCCTACCGCCAGATGGAACTGCTGACCCGGGCCATGGAGACCATCCGCCAAAACTACGTGGATGAATCCAAGATCACCTATGAGGAGCTGGTGGAAGGGGCTCTGGAGGGCATGCTGCGTCGGCTCGATCCCCATTGCGAATACATGGGCCGCTCCTTGTTTGAGGACATGCAGCGTGAGCAGGCGGATACCTCCGAAGGCGTGGGCATCACAGTCGCTTTGCGCGAAGGCACCCTGACCATCATCACCGTTCGTGAGGATGGACCTGCCGCCCGGGCAGGAGTGCTGGCCGGGGATCAGATGGTGCGCATCGGCGAGGTGCTCACCGATAGCGTGGGCGTAGCGGAGGCGATCCAGCTCCTGCAAGGCCGTTCAGGCGAAACCATGAAGCTGACGGTCCGCCGTCCTGGCACCAAGCAGTTCCTGGAATTCAGCATTGTCCGCGAGACTCTGACGGAAACCTCGGTGCATGACTCCATGCTTCTGGTGCCCAAACTGGCCGGTGACTATAAAATTGGTTACGCTCGCATCTCTCAATACACCCATTCCACTGCTAAAGATCTGAGCGAATCTCTGGATGAGCTGGAAAAAGCGGGCATGCAGGCCTTCGTGCTGGATCTGCGCAATAACCCCGGTGGTTTGCTCGATAGCGCGGTTGCGGTTTGTGGCGAGTTTTTACCCGAGGGAACTGTGGTGGTAACGACGGAGGGACGCATCGCTTCCCAAAACCCGCCGCCCTACCGCACCCCGGTGCGCGATGGCAAAAAGCCCCGTCGTTATCCCATGGCGGTGCTCGTCAATCACGGCAGTGCCAGTGCGGCGGAGATTACCGCCGGAGCGCTCCAGGATTTGAAGCGCGCCATCGTGGTCGGCACGACCAGCTTTGGTAAGGGCTCCGTGCAGAGCATTCTGCCCATGAAAAATGGGGCCGCTATGCGTCTCACCACGGCTAAGTATTACACGCCGAGCCACCGCACCATTCACGAGCATGGTGTGGAGCCGAACATCGTCTCCGTGCTGACCACCGATGAAGAGATGAAAGTGGCCAAATGGCGCAACAGCCACGGCACCGGCGAGGCGGCTGCCATTGAGATTGCCAATCTCGGTGATAAGCAACTGGAGCGCGCCGTTGATGCCCTCAAGGGCGTGCTGGTTTTTGACACCTTTCAGGCCAAAGCTGCGCCAGTGGCTCCCCCCGATGTTCCGCGCGCCCTGCCTCTTAAAGAAGATGCGAATTGAAGATTCCGGGTTGAGGCGCGTTATCTCTTCTTTCCCATGGCAGAAGATACGACTCCCCCTCCCGCGAAACCCTCTTGGTGGCAAAATGAAGATTGGCTGGCTGTCATCGCCGCCGTGCCGTTGATCGCCGCCGTGCTCTCGGGCTGGAGCCCGTCCATTCCGAAACTCGGCTGGACCACGAGTGCTGACTTCAGCAAGGTCTTCACAGCCAGTAACTTCTCCGCCGTGGCCAGCGTCGGCTTGGTCTTTATTTTAGTGTCCGCCATCGTCTTGGCCGCTTCTTTGGGCAAGAAGGTCCTCCCTTTTATCGGCGGTGCAGCGGTGGTGTTTGCTCTTGCCATGGTGGCGCAGTTCCTTTCCGGCCAATCCACGGTGAAGGCTTGGGGCCTTGAGTATGTGATCTTTGCTCTGGCTCTAGGGCTGCTCTGGAGTCATCTCTTGCCCACGCCTGCGTGGCTGATGACTGCCGTGCGCACGGAGTTTTTCATCAAGGTCGGTATCGTCATGCTCGGGGCCTCCATCCTGTTTCAAGAGATGCTGAAAGCTGGTCTGCCGGGGCTGATCCAGGCCGCTTTCGTAATCCCTGTGGTCTGGCATATCACCTTCCGCCTCTGCCGTTGGTTGAAGGTGGACGATGAGTTCGGCGTCATGCTCTCCACCTCGGTTTCCATTTGCGGGGTTTCGGCGGCCATTGCTGCCTGTGGCGCCATCCAAGGCGATCGGAAAAAGCTCTCCTACGTCACCTCCATCGTCCTGCTCTGTGCCGTGCCGATGATGGTGCTCATGCCTCCGCTCATCAAGACCATGGGGCTCAATGACGCCGTCGGCGGAGCTTGGCTCGGAGGCACACTGGATACCAGCGGTTCTGTCGCCGCGGCTACCGAAATGATCAGCGAAGCCGCTACGAAGACCGGCACCATCGTGAAGCTTTCCCAAAACGTGCTCATCGGGTTTGCCGCCTTCTTCATTTCCATCTGGTGGACAATGCGTGGAGGAAAAGACGGCACCCAGACGGAGCGCCCCAGTGTGGGGGTGATCTGGGAGCGCTTTCCCAAATTTGTGCTCGGTTTCATCGCTGCCTCCCTGGCCTTCTCCTTCGCCATGTCTCCTGAGGAGGCCAAGGCCGCCAATGGATTCCTCAAGGGATTGCGTGAGCTGTGGTTCACCGCCGCTTTCGTCTGCATCGGCCTGGAAACTCGTCTGGGTGATCTCTTCAAGCTCGGTGGGGGCCGCCCCGCCCTCGCTTTCCTGGGCGGGCAGGCTTTCAACATCGTCTGGACACTCCTCCTCGCTTGGCTGCTCTTCGGCGGCGTGCTGATGGGCGAGTAAAATGCCAGTGTTCAGTGAGCGGTATTCAATGTTCAGTAGGCGCAATTCCCAGTGAACACTGAAAACTGCCCGCTGAAAACTGCCCCCTGTCCTCCCACCGCTCTCATCACGGGTGGTGGGGGTGATCTGGCGCAGGCTATTCGTCTGGAGTTGGAATCGCAAGGCTGGCAGGTCCATGCGCCCACTCGCACACAGATGGATGTCACGGACAAGACCCAGGTGCAGGCGGTCATGGGGGCTCTGCCTCGGCTGGATCTGCTGATTCACAATGCCGGCGTGTTGAGTGATGCCTCCATGCTGAAGATGACCGAGTCAGACTTTCAGCAGGTGCTCCAGGTGCATTTGAAAGGGGCTTTTCTCACCACCCAGGCCGCCCTGAAGCTCATGGTCAAACAGCGTCAAGGGCACATTGTCACCATCGGTTCCTTCAGTGCCCTCTCAGGACCTGTCGGGCAGGCCAACTACGCCGCTGCCAAGGCCGGACTCATCGCTTTCACCCAAAGTCTGGCCGCCGAGTATGGCCCGCGAAATATTCGCGCCAACTGCGTCCTGCCCGGTTTTCTCGATACCCGAATGACGCGAGATCTCCTGGCGAAGCACCGGCCTGAGGTGGAATCACGTCACACCCTCGGAAGGCTCAACACCGCCGAGGATGCGGCCCGTTTCATCGCCTTCCTTCATACGCTGGAAAACGTCAGCGGACAGGTCTTCCAACTCGACAGCCGGATTCATCGCTGGGGGTAACAGGCACCCGGTGCAGCCTTGCAGACTTCAAAGTCCTTCAAAAGATGGCATCTTGTCTTATTCGGGGTGAGTCATTCTCAATAAAGGTGGCTTCAGTCTCAGACTCGATCATCGAGTCGGGCCAAACAGCCATCGAGTTTGGCCAAGCAGCGATCCAGTCTGGCCACCGAGCCACCCAGGGTCGCATGCAAGCGATCGAGAGTGAGTAAATAGCGACCGAGAGTGACTATGGAACCATCCAGAGTGAGCAGGTAGCTGTTGAGGATGCTTGGGCAGACATCGAGGGTGTCCAAGCAGACATCCTGGGGTTTGAGAAAGGGAAACAGGCGAGGGACGATTTTCCGCAACGGAGCGCTTTAGCATTTACAGGATGCAAAAAAATCTGATCCAATGCCGATCCCTCCTTTTGCGTTTTAGGATGGCAAATCGGGAACTTATTTATGTTTTTCAATCCTCGCACTTTCCTCGGCTGGATGGGTCTGCTGGCGTTGGCCGTGGTCGCAGTGATTGCTTTTTCCCCCTGGGATTCGCCTTTGGCACCTCGCGCAACACCCCGACCTGAACAGGTTTCCAATAACGGTGGGCAAGGGCAGGCCCTGCCGGTTCCTGCGTCACGCTTGGGGGCGGTGGCTGAGTTCCAGGATTGGTCGGGGCGCTATCTGCGGGCGGATGCACAGCTTCGGGAGCAATTGGAAGAGCAGGGCCTTGCTCTCGCGGCAGCACGACGTCCGGTGTTTAAACAACTCATCCGCGATGATCCGCGCGAGGCCCTGGCTCAGGCAGTGCCCATGGTGGTTCGGCAAAAACTCCCTGCGAGCATCCTGGCGCAGTTGGAGGATCGCGTGAACGACACCGGCGTGCTGCGCGTGTATCGAGGGCGCACCGTGGCGGGTGAGCCGGTGAGCAAACACGTGGCGGAATTGCAAAACGGCAAGACCTACTCGGCCCATGTGTATGGACGACGTGCGGAAAAGCTCACTTGGACACCGAGCGCCTCCCTGAACGGCGTGGCCCTGGATTCGGACTTCGCGATCAACGAAGATCCTATGCGTGTTCTGGAGGCCGGGGAGGTGCCAAACCCAGAAAAGCCTGCCGTCGCGGTCTGCCCAGTTTCCGGCAGAGAATCCGTGGCAGCCGAAGAAGCGGCAGAGCCCGTGCCGGAGGATACGCCCGTCGTGGAGACGGCTGAAGAAGTCGTCTATCTCTGCAATGGCACCCATGTGGTGCTGTATAGGGAGACGCTGATCATGGCCGAAGGCAGCACAGGGGGACCCACCGCTTTCACCGGCATCCTCCCCTCTGCCCCCACGCCCTCCATGGGGGTGGTCCGGGTGATCTACATCCCCACCACCTATGCCGACCAAAGCGCCGTGCCCGCCACGGAGGCCACGGCCTACCAAATGATGCGGGATGTGAGTGACTATTACGCCACCAACTCCTACGGTCGGCTGACGCTGCTCACCACGGTCACACCTCCGGTGAAGCTCCCACATACCGAAAACTGGTATATCCAGCGCGATACCTCCAACGGCGGTGACATCGATGGCGAAGGGGTCAGCATGGCCCACGCCCGTGAAGAGGCAAAGAAGCTGGGCTACGACTACACCAACTTTGACTGCACCGTCATGCGTCACAACGGTGGCCCTGGCTCCTACGGTGGCCTTGGTGGAGGCAGCACGGTGTGGATTCGTGGCGATGGAGCCGCGCTGACAGCCCATGAAGTCGGACATGCTTTCGGGCTTGGCCACTCGAACTTCTGGGACACGGCCGGAACCAGTGCGGTGGGGGCGGGGACCAATCAGGAATATGGAGATGTCTATGATGTGATGGGTGGGGGCGGTGTGCCTAACGAGCATTACAATTCGCAGGCCAAGAGCCAGATCCGCTGGCTGCCGCGTGGGAACATCGAAGACATCACACAGACTGGGCTGTATCGTCTCTATGCTTATGACCAACCGACGCTGGAACCGACCAAGCGTTATGCCTTGAACATCACCAAGGATGCTCAGCGCGTTTATTGGGGGGAACTGCGACAGGTCTATACCGGTAGCACCACACGCCCCTGGGCCGACAAGGGCCTCTTGTTAGGCTGGCGCTATCCCAGCGGCAGTGGCGGCAACCTGCAACGCATCGACACGACTCCGGGCTCGCCGTTTGGAAAAGATGATGCGGCGATTTCCCTCGGGCGCACCTTTAGCGATACCGACAGCGGCATTCACATCACCACCGTCGCGGTCAATACTGACACCACACCGAAGAGCGTGGACGTGCAGGTGAATCTGGGACAGTTCAGCACGAACCAGGCACCAACTCTGAGCCTGGCGGCCTCCGCCGAAGTGGTTCCAGTGAATGCTACGGTGACCTTCACCGCCACGGCCAACGATGCCGATGGAGACGAACTGGCCTTTTCCTGGCAGCACTTCGGCGATGCCAACTACAAGGTGGTGGACGCCAATGCGCCGGTCATCACACGGACCTTTGCCACGGCAGGCTCCTATCTCGTTGCTTGCACGGTCAGCGACATGAAGGGCGGCACGGCCACCCGACATCAATTGATCATCGTCGGCAATGGCAATGGTCGTTTCATCATCTCAGGCCGGGTGACTCAGGGGGGACAAGGCTTAGCCAATGTGGTGGTCACGGCCAACAGTGCCAATGGGGTGATCACCGACAGTGACGGCTACTATTCGATTCCGAACCTGACCGCCACCACCTATTCCATGACGCCGTTGCTCTATGGCTATTCGTTTTCGGAGCTGTTTAACAACAACGTGACGGTGGGGCCCAACTTCACCGGAGCGGACTTCGATGCTTCCACTTCTGCCGGTGTGACTTTGACGGTGGATGTGGCTGAGGCCGCGGAGAATGTGGCCGCCGTGTCCGCGCGTTTCACCCTGACTCGCACGGGTGATCTGAGTGCGGATCTCATCGTGAATATGAACCCCGTGCAGGGCGGAGCGACGCGTGGCGCGGATTACCAGTTCTCCCCCGATTACGTCGCTGGCAGCCAAGGTTTCATCACTTTCACCATCCCTGCAGGGGAGGCTTCGTTAGCGGTGGATGTGGTGCCGATTGACGACAATGCCGAGGAAGGTCCTGAAACGGTGCTGATGGAGTTAGGTCAGAGCACCGCCTACATCTTGGGAGCGAATACGCGTGGCACTTTGGTGATCCACGACAACGACACCACCTTGCCCAAAGTCAGCCTAACCAGTGTGAACGCCTCGACCCTTGAGGGATCGGGTGAGCCTGCAGTACTGAAGCTGACCCGCAGTGGTCCTGTGGATGCGGCCTTATCCATTCCCATTGCACGCAGTGGCACGGCGAGCATGGGGCCTGACTATGCACTGCTGATTCCCTCCATAACGATTCCGGCTGGAGCCGAATCGACGACGTTTCAAATCTCCCCGGTGAATGACAATGTCGCGGAGGCTTTGGAAACCGTGATCGTCAAGATCACCAGCGGCGTCAATCATCTGGCCGACCCACTCGCCAATGCTGTCACAGTCAGCATCGTCGATGATGATGTCCAGATTGTGAATGTATCTGCGGGTGATGCTCAAGGTGCTGAGGTGAATCTCGCTCTGCCAGACACTCAAGCGGACACAGCGTCCTTCATCGTCACCCGCAGCGGCGATATCAGCAAGGATCTCACCGTTTATTACTCCGTCTCAGGCACTCACAACAATGGTGTCCCTGCCACCCATGGTGTCGATTATGACGCGCTCCCAGGTTCGTTGGTGATCCCTGCGGGTCAAACCCGTGCCAGTGTCACCATCCTCCCTCGATATGATGAAGTGGGAGAAGGCACTGAAAACGTGCTGCTCAGGCTGGGCTCAGGCTCCACCCTGTATCAAGTCGGCGAGGCCTCCAGTGCCGTGATCACGATTCTGGATCATCCAGGGGATACACCGCAAGTGGATGTGGTCCAGACCGCGAATGCAGCCGAGCCATCCACGAACGGGAACTTCCGAATCACGGCTCGTGGTGCTGGAACGGGCACCCTGACGGTCAACTACACCATCACTGGCACAGCCACCAGTGGCGTGGATTTCACGGCTCTCTCCGGCAGCACCACGCTCACTTTGGCCGACGGTGTGCCGGTCGTGAGCAACCTCTCGGTAGTGCCTCTCGCCGATAGTTTGCCAGAAGAGTGGGAGACGGTCACGCTGACGATTACGCCTTCAAGTCAGTATCAAAGTTTCGGACCCACGAGTTCGGCCACCTTGAGAATTCTCGATGATGAACAACCCACGGTGTTTGTGGATGCTCAGGTCGGTACATCCGGCAACGCCTATACCGCGACAGAAGGCACGACGAGTAACCCCACCAAGTTTTGGATCAGTCGTGACGGACCGCAAAATGTGGCGGTTACAGTGAACTACACCCTGAGCGGCACCGCCACGAATGGCGTGGATTACAACACCTTGAGCGGGACGGTGGTCATTCCATCCGGAACGCAAGGAGTGGATGTGCCTGTGGTGATCACCAATGACTCCGCCTTTGAAGGCACGGAGACTATCATCCTCAACCTCAGCGCTGGAAGTTATGCCATCGGCAATGACAGCGCGAAGATTCTCATCACCGACAATGAAACGAGCACCCAACTGGTTAGCTTTGATAGCTCGGGGTCGGTTGGCTCAGAAAATGTCGGGCAAGTTTCTATCCCGGTTTCACTCACAAACGCCGCCACGACACCGACGACCGTGGATTATGAAATCGACGGAGGTATTGTCGGTTCAAGCCGCTCCGGCATGAACAGCACCACATTTGTCAATGCTCCACCCTATTGGGTGCGTGCCGTGCGTGATGGCAGCAGCATGACGAGCTTTATATCCTTCGATGGCACGACTTGGCGGCAGGTGGCGGGTTCTGTGACCAATAACATGAGCACCAGCAATTATCTGGTGGCTCTCGTTGCGGGTTCCGGCACCAGCGGGCAAGCGGCGGCGGTGACTTTTGACAACGTTAGCATCACCAACTTGGCACTGGGCGCGTCGGCCTCTGCGAGCCCCACCCATTTGACGATTGGCACGACCAATCCCGGTTCGACCAGCAGCCTGAGTAATGGCACCTACACCTTCAGTGCGGGGAATCCGGGTTTCAGCTCGAGCCAATCGAGCGATAACATCCGCACGGCTTACTTCACCATCAATGGCACTTCACCGACCTGCACGATCACAGCACGTGTCGTCTCCATGAGCGGAGGCGGCAATTCGACCCGCGCTGGCGTGATGTTCCGTGAAAGCATCGGAGCGAGTGTGCGCTACTACGCCTCACTGATGGCGTTGGACAACCGCTTCTACATTTACTCACGCAATACCCCCGGGTCTAACAATACGTATCACACTCAATTTGCCATGCTGAAAAAGCCCGCTTGGGTTCAGCTTCAGCGAGTGGGGGAAACCTTCACGGCCTCCATGTCGAATGATGGCTCAAGCTGGACCACCGTGGGGAACAGTCAGACCGTCGCTTTATCTTCCGAGATGCTTGTTGGCCTTGCCGTCTCGGCACGCTTGGATGGTTCCGTCAGTGACGCCACGTTTGACAATGTCTCCCTCACACCCGCACCACCGGGAGGCATTCGATTCGTCAAGCGCTCCATCGGCTTTGTGTTGGCCGAAGGCAGCTATCAACAGAATGGAGGCACCCATGCTCTGAGTGGCAGCGGAGCCAGCATCGGAGGAAACGTCGATGAATGCGAGTTCGCGGCGATGCCGATCTCTGGTGACTTCACGTTGATCGCTCGCGTGACCAGCCACGATGGCGGCACCTGGAATGCTCAAGCGGGTGTCATGGCTCGCGAAAGCGCACACATGAATGGCCGCATGTTTTATTGCGGGTCTCAGCTCAATGAAGGCGGCGAGTTCATCTATCGCCTACGTCCTCTGACAGATGCGGCGGGCAGCGGCTTGGATCATGATTTGATCAACGGCGTGTTGCATTTCGGCATCGGTGAGCAAACGAAGAACCTCGTTTTTAACGTTATCGATGATACCATTCACGAAGACACCGAGAAGCTGAACATCGCGCTGAGGAATCCTTATGGAGCGCAGCTTGCCAGCGCCAACACCGTGTTTACCTACACCATTGAGGACAACGATGCGCCGTCTTCGGTGCCGTATGTCGGTTTTGCTTCAGCGGCTTCGAGTGGAGTTGAATCGAGTGTGGGGCAGCAGGTCCTTGTGACGCTGAGTTCGCCAGCCATGACTGCCATCAGTGTGGGCTATACCATGGCCGAGGGAATCGCGACGAATGCGGACTTCGTCTCCGCTTCCGGCACCCTGCAATTCGCAGCGGGGGAAACGGTGAAAAGCATTCCCCTGACTCTGGTGAACGACAGTCTGGCCGAGTCCGATGAGACTTTCTCCCTGACGCTTGCCAACCCGACAGGCGCTCGACTGGGCAGCCTCGATCTTCATACTTTCACCATCATTGATGATGATAAGCCGGTGATCACTCTCGTTGCCACCGATCCGCTGGCATCAGAAGCTGATTTGGATCCTGGGGAGTTTACCTTTTATCGAACCGGCCCAACCGATAGTTCGCTAACCGTTTATTACACCGTGGGCGGCACGGCTTCGACGAATTCAGATCGCACCGGAGTCGGCACGAGCGTGACCTTTCAGCCAGGATTCAATTACACGCGTCGATTGGTCACGCCGCTCCAAGACACGGCGAACGAAGGTCCGGAAACGACGATCCTCACGATAAGTGTCGATGCGGCTTACATCGTCGGCTCGCCATCTTCCGCAACAGTCACCATCGCGGATGACGATCGCAGCACCGTCACGCTGGTGGCGAGCGATCCCGATGCCTCAGAGACTTCAGGAAATCCCGGTGAATTTACCCTCACACGAACCGACCCCATCACCAGTTCCTTGACGGTGAACCTGACGCGCACGGGCACAGCGACCAATGGCACGGATTACACCTCCATCGGTTCCACCGTGACCTTCACCGCTAATCAAAGCAGTCGAACGATTGCTGTCGTGCCTGTGGACGATTCGATCACGGAAGGGCGTGAAGTCGTGACGCTCCAGCTTGCTTCGGGGAGCTATGATATCGGAGGTGAGGGCTATGATGATGTGTCTATTGAAGACAATGACAGTCCTCCGGTGGTGTTCATCTCAGGCCCCACGGCGCAAGGTCCGCTGATTGCTGAGGGCAATGGCATCGTCGTCACCGCGACCGCTACCGATGACGGCTTTCCAACAGCGCTCGCTTATGCATGGAGTTGTGTCAGTGGACCGGGCCAGGCTTCGTTTGAAACGCCCACCGCTCTCAGCACCGCAGTGAGTTTCACGCAGCCCGGAACCTACGTGCTGCGGTGCAGCGTCACGGACACTCAATTCACCGTCAGTGATCAGGTCACTGTGGTGGTGGGTGCCTCATTGGCCGGAGCGACTTGGATCACACAAGACCTGGGGCCAACGACAGCGCGGCGAGGGGCAGGCCTGGAAAAAGACGGCGTCTTTACCCTGCAAGGCACCGGGGCGGGTTATGCCTCAACGAATAACGATACCGCGCATGTCATGGTGCGTCAGGCCGATGGGGATGGCAGTGTGGTGGTGCGGTTAACCGCGCTCACCGGTGCTACGACTCCATTGGCCGGTGTGACCATGCGTGAAACGCTGATGCGAGGCTCTAAGCGTGTGGTCTTGGGCTATCTCAGTGGGACGGGCTTGCAGATGCGAACCCGGAGCACGGTGAGCACGTCCGATACCCTCACGGCCTCCGTGCCGGGTATCGTGCCCCCTGTCTGGTTAAAGCTCGAGCGTGAGGCTGCGACGGGAAACATTTCCGGCAGCTATGCGCCCGATGTCGGAGGTTCACCAGGAGCCTGGGTACCTGTAGGCACAGCGAGTGCGCTTTATACGACCCCACGAAGCTCGCTTGGCCTAACAACAACCAGCAATACTTCATCAGCTCTTGCGACAGCCACCTTTGAGCAGATGACTCTTACGCCCACCGCTTCAGGGCCTGCATTGATGGCGGAAGAATCCAACGTCTCACCTAACATGCCGGGCACCTTCAGCGAGAGCAACGGCACCTATACGATTGCGGGCAGTCCAACCGGCGTGTTTTATGGCTGGCAATTCAATGGCGATCTCATGGTCACCGCGAAGCATGCGAGTGCCACCAGCGGCGCGGGCAGCGCCACAAGCGGGATCTGCATACGTGAGTCGAATGATGGCGGAGCCCGTGTGCAGGTGGGGCGTATCCCAACGAGTGCCTACAGTGGCTATTTCTGGACCAGCATTGCAGGTGGAAGCAATACCGGGGTGCCGAGCTTCACCCAGGCGACGCGTTGGGTCCGCCTCATCCGGCGTGGCAATACGATCACGGGTTTTCATGCGCCTGACGTCGGGGGCTCTCCCGGCACCTGGGCTCAGATTGGCCAGCCTCAGACCGTCATCATGACAACGCCCGTCATGGTGGGTTTCAGTGTCAATAATAACAGCGGTGTGGGCTACAACACCGTTACGTTCAGCAATCTGAGCATTGTGCCGCTGAATAAAGCGCCTGTGATCAGCATGGCCACAAGCGCCACCTATCCCTTTGGCTTCAACCCTCTGGACGCCACGGTCACCGACGATGGTTTCCCGCTCCCTGCTCAGCTAACCACCCAGTGGAGCCATCGTGAAGGGCCTGTTGCGGTCACTTTCACGGATGCCAATGCTGTGGATACCCAAGCCTTCTTGGGCACCTCGGGAAACTATCGGATTCGCCTACAGGCGGATGATTCAAGTGTGGTCAGCTTCCGCGATTGGCTCCTGCAAGTTGAAGGTAGTCCATTCGAGCTGTGGCAGGCTCAGCACTGGGAAGGCTATCTCAACGATCCAGATGCCGCTGAGGATAGGGACCCTGACTTTGATGGGCAGGTCAACCTGCTAGAGTATGCTTTTGGAATTCGTCCCACGATCACGGATCCTTCACCGGTGGAGTTTGGCACGACCATCGTCGGCGAGGATGAATACCTCTGCATCACCGTGCCGAAGAACCCCGATGCGACGGATGTGACCTTCACGGTTCAAGCCTCCGATGATCCCGGCGAGCCCATGCGCTGGAGTAGCGATGGACTGGTGACGGAGGTGAATACCAGCACGCAGCTTCGGGTGCGTGACCATGTGCCTTTGGGTAGCCAGCGTCATCGGTTCATGCGGGTGAAGGTCAACCGATAACGCTAGCCGTGCGGGTATTCACCAGCGCCTATCTCCATCCGGGGTTTATCTTAATGCTCAGTATGGTATGAGGTGTCTTGATGGGAGTGTTAAAGGTGTCGCCTAATTCTTGATAGGTGTAGAAACGGACTTTTCTCTTCACGGTTTCCCCCAATCCTGGTATTCATCGTCCCCTCTCTCGCACCTACGCCAAAAGGATCTCCATTGGAATGAACATGAAACCAGTCACCTTGTTTACCCTAAACGCTCTCCGCGCAGCGACGCTGATCTCTGGCCTTATGCTGGGCATGGCCAATTCGGAAGCCGCAGCCCAGGCTGGTGCTAGCCGCCTGTGGACCAACCAGGATGGCCGCAGCGTGACGGCTGAACTGGTGGAAGTCTCTGGTCCGAATGTGGTCCTGAAACTCTCCAACGGCGTGCAGAGCGCGGTGCCTGTGAGCAACCTGTCCAGACCGGATCAGGACTTTATCCGAAATTGGCAGAGTCGGCCTTCAGAGACCCCAGCCTCGATGTCTCTCGTCTGGCCTGCTGGGGTCGTCACCGTGGATCCTAAATCCATCGCGGTGACGGTGGGTAAAGAAGATCCCGCTGCACGCCAGTTTCATTATCAATCCGGGACCTTTGAGTTCATCACGACAGCTCCCCTGGCAGGCTCAGTGATGTCCGAAGTGGCTTCAGACTTTGAGTTGATCAAGACCGCTTTTTCGAAATTACCCTGGGCCTGGGAACCTCGGCCCAAAGAGGGCAAGCTTTTCCAGATCTATCTCACCGAGACGGAGGATGATTACATTGCCATGGGAGGAGATGACCGGTCCTCTGCCATGTCCAAGAATGACAAGACGTTCATCAAATTCAAGGCGCTGGGGCTGAAGAAAGTCGGCGCTCGATATCAATACGATTCCCGACAAAAGGAACCAGGACGCGTGGCGGGTGTGACCACGAGAGTTATGTATTGGGACGTGCGCGGGCGGATGTCTCCCTGGACTGCGAATGGGCTTGAGTCGTTCATGCGTCATCTCGCTTATCAAAGCAATGGCACCATTCAATTCACTGCCCTCGAAAGCACTCTGAAAAAAGAGATCAAAGAGCAGATGGGATATGGTGTGGATCTCAGTGTGCGAAGAATGCTAACTTACATGCACGACACCTGGGACAATCGTGATAACTCGAACGTGGTGAAAAAGCTGCTGGAGCGCAAGTTGGACGCCATCCTATTAACCTACTACTTCGGTTACCTGGATGGAGATGGAACAGGGGCGGGGCTTCACCGTTATTTCTCCAAGGTCTTCAAGCAAGATAAAGCTTCGTCGGCAGCATTATCCAAGCAGCTTATGGAGGAACTGATCGCAGGTCGCAGCGATGACCAAATTGGGCAGGACATGGTGACAAAGTTTGAAGCTATCGGCATCAAACTGTCTCCGTAAGAACCCAAGCGCACCTCTGCTGCCAACGTTTAAGAGTAAGCTGGCTTGATCGAATGATCCGCAGATAACGCCGTGAGCTTAATCATGAGATTGGATGAAATGAGCTGGCCTCAGGGCCGTTGACAGGCCCATGCACCTTCGCAGTCTTCTGTTCCATGCTCTTCTTTCTCCTTTGGTGGCTTTCGCGGCGGATCAGCCCAACCTGATTCTCATCAACATTGATGATCTGGGCTATGCGGATATCGGTCCGTTCGGTTCGACCAATGCCACACCGAACCTGGATCGGATGGCGAAGGAAGGGATGAAGCTGACGAGCCACTATGCGGCTCCGGTGTGCAGTCCGTCGCGGGCGTCCATGCTGACGGGGTGTTATCCGAAGCGTGTGCTGCCCATTCCTCACGTGCTGTTTCCTTCGTCGTCGGTGGGTTTGAATCCTGAGGAGGAAACCATCGCGGAAGTGCTCAAAGCGGCAGGATACAAGACTGCCTGTGTGGGCAAGTGGCATGTGGGGGATCAGCCTGAGTTCATGCCGACAGCCCAGGGGTTCGATAGCTACTACGGCCTGCCTTATTCCAATGACATGGGACCTGCGGATGAAGGTGCTAAGAGCAATCCAGGGGAAGACCGCAAAGCCGCGACGAAACGGAAGCTGCCCGCCAATAACACGGGGATCGATGAAACCGGTATCAAGGGCTATGCGCAGCCGCCGCTGCCGCTGGTGGAAAACGGGAATGTGATCGAGCGTGTGAAGGCGGAGGAACAGCACACCATCACCAGCCGCTACACAGACAAGGTGTGCGACATCATCCGCGCCAACAAGGAAGGGCCGTTCTTCATCTACATGCCACACACAGCGGTGCATTTCCCTCTATATCCCGGCAAGGAATTCATGGGTAAGTCGCCGAACGGATTGCTCGGCGACTGGGCCCAGGAAGTGGACTCGAGCGTGGGTAAGATCCTGGACCTGCTGCGCGAACTGAAGCTGGATGGCCAGACGTTGGTCGTCTTCACCAGTGACAATGGCGGAGCGCTGAACCACGGCTCGAACAATCAGCCTCTGCGCGGCTCCAAAGGCCAGACCTACGAAGGAGGCATCCGCGTCTGCACCCTGGCCTGGTGGCCTGGGCATGTGCCTGCGGGAGCCAGCACGGGGGAGATCACCGCGCACATGGATTGGCTGCCCACCTTTGCTTCTCTGGCGGGGGCCAAGCTGCCTGTGCGCAAGCTGGACGGCAAGGACCTGACGCCCCTTTTGCAGGCCAAGAGCGGAGCCACGGGTCATGATGTGTTCTATTACTACCGAGGCTTCAAGATGGAGGCCATCCGCTCGGGGGATCTGAAACTGCACCTGGATAAAGGGGATCTGTATAACCTAAAGTCTGACATCGCCGAGTCCACCAACCTTGCCGAAGATCAGCCCGATGAAGTGAAGCGCTTGCGAGCCTTGGCGGAGGTGATGAAGGACGACCTTGGTCTGGATGGGGCCGAGGCTCCTGGCGTGCGTCCGCTGGGCCGTGTGGCCCATCCAGAGCCGCTCATCCATACCGACGGCACCGTGCGTGCAGGCTACAACGGGGTGGCGAAGACGCTGCCATGAGAAGGCTGAAGTCAGATCACGCCCTACCCGTCACCACAATCCATCCATTCACTTGCCTAACCGATCATGATCAAGCCTCTGCTCGCCAGCGTTTTCCTCGCCTCCAGTCTCTTCGCCGCTGATGGTCCGCTGCTCAAAGACGACTTCTCCAACCCCAAGCTGGAGAGCCGCCGCGCGTCCCGAGGGGAGTGGAGGTTTGCGGATCACACCGCCACCTGCACCCAGGACGATGAACTCTACAAGAAGTTCAAGGATCATGGCCCGATCATCTTCTATGACCTCGCTTATGAGAATGCGACCCTCCGCTTCAGCTACAAGGCGGATGCGGCGGTGAAGGCTCTGGTCTTCACCGCCAATGGCACCGAGGGGCATGTCTTCCGGTTCCTCACCAGCCCCAAGGGGACGGGCATCCGTGCCTTCCCGGCGGATGACAAGGACCACAAATCCATCTCCCTGGGCAATGAGAGCCCCACCTTGACGCCCGGCGAGTGGATCCCTGTGGTGGTGACGCTGAAGGGTTCTCAAGCCACCGTGAAGATCGGCGACTTCGAGAAAACCTACGAGCATCCCAGCCTGGCCCGCCCCAAGTCCAACCTGAGCATCGGCTTCAGCTTCGGCACGGTCAGCGTGAAGGATGTGGTGGTGGAGTCATTGGCTAAGGAGTGAAACCCTCCCGGCCTTGGCAGCACGACGCAGGGCCGTCGCCCCCTCAAGGGGGCGTGATGGGATTGACCTCACTCTTGACTGGACAGACCACCCAGTTTGCAGATCAGCTCCCAGTGTTTCTTTTCCACGGGCGTAATGGAAAGACGATTGCCACGGCGGAGGGTGAGTAGATCGGCCAGCTTGGGTTCCTCGCGTAGCATGTCCAGGGTGACGAAGGTTTTGAAGTCCTGCTCCCACTTCACGTCCACCATCAGCCAGCGGGGCTCCTCGGGTTTGCTGCCTTTGTCGAAGTATTCGGAGGACGGGTCAAACTGAGTGTGATCGGGGTAGGCCTCCTTGGCGATCTTCACAATCCCCGCGATCCCCGGCACGGGGCAACTGCTGTGGTAAAAGAACCCCAGATCTCCGAGGGCCATCTCATCCCGCATCATGTTGCGCACCTGATAATTGCGCACGCCATTCCAGGGTTCGGTTTTCTTCGGGCGCTTTTTCAGGTCGTCGAAGGAGAAGACGTCGGGTTCGGATTTGAGCAGCCAGTAACGCATGAGGGAGCCAATACACGGCTTGATGAGAAAGGGAATGCCGAAAATGAGGCCCCCAGGTGGAAAAGAGGTCTGCACGATTGTCCGCTGAGCGACGTTATTTTCACCCCCTCAGTCACCGGAGAAACCTTGACCCCTTCCCCGGTGCCGCGTTTACTCGCTCTCCCAACGCCATGCCACGTTCTCTCACGCTTTCTCTCCTGCTCTGCACGGGTGCCGCCACGACCTGGGCCTCCCAGCCGCATTCCACGGCGGATCTGCCCGACCCTAATCCCGAGGTCCAAAAGGCGGGCTTTGTGGTGCCAGAGGGGCTGGAGATCACCCTCTGGGCCCAGGAGCCGATGATCGCTAAGCCGGTGCAGATGAACTGGGATGCTCAAGGCCGCCTCTGGGTGGTGAGCAGCACGACCTACCCGCAGATCAAGCCTGGGGACGGCACCAAGGACCAAGTCGTGGTGCTGGAGGATACCGACCACGACGGTAAGGCAGATAAATCAACGGTTTTCGCCGAAGGCCTGCACATCCCCACGGCGGTGATCCCCGGCGATGGAGGGGCTTATGTGGCTAACTCCACGGAGGTGCTGTTTCTCAAAGACACCGATGGCGACCTGAAGGCCGATGAGCGCACGGTGATGCTCAGCGGCTTCGGCACCGAGGATACGCACCACCTGCTGCACACTATGCGGCATACCCCTGAGGGGCTGCTTTCCTTCAACCAATCCATCTACATCCACAGCCACATCGAGACCCCATATGGCGTGCGCCGTCTCATGGGCGGTGGGGTGTGGGAGTTCCGCCCGGAGACTCGCCGGCTGGAGATCGTCAGCAAAGGGCTGATCAATCCGTGGGGTTATGAGTTCGACAAATGGGGCCAATCCTTCGCCACCGACGGTGCGGGAGGAGAGGGGCTGAACTACATCTTCCTGGGCAGTGTTTTCAAAACCTCGCCCGGAGCTGCCCGCACCCTCAGTGGTCTGAGCCCAGGCCAGCCGAAGCAATGCGGTCTGGAAGTGATCGACGATCCACACTGGCCGGAGGAATGGCAGGGCACCTGGGTGACCAATGACTTCCGTGGCAACCGCGTGAATCGCTTTAAGCTCACCCCCAACGGCAGCAGCTACATCGCCAAGCAGGAAGAGGACGTCCTGGCCTCGAACCACCGCGCTTTCCGTCCGATCGACGTTCGTGTCGGCCCTGATGGAGCCCTTTACATCGCCGACTGGTATAACCCCATCATCCAACATGGCGAGGTGGACTTCCGCGATCCACGCCGCGACCTCGTCCATGGCCGCATCTGGCGCATCACCGCCAAGGGTCGCCCGCTGAGTGAGATGCCAAAGATCGTCGGCACCCCGGTGCCCGAGCTGCTGGAGATGCTGAAGAGCAACCGCAAGTGGACACGCGACTTTGCCCGCCAGGAAATCCGCGCCCGTGGAGTCACGGAGGTGATCCCAGTGCTGAAAACCTGGGTGGAAGCTCTGGACAAAAACGCCCCCGACTACTGGCATACCCTGCTGGAAGTGGCCTGGGCACGCGAGGGGCTGAACCGCTTCTCCCCCACCCTGTGGCGCGATCTGTATGCCAGCCCCGACGCCCGGGTGCGTGCCGCAGCCCTGCGCATTCTCACCCATCGTTGGAAGGAATTGCCCGATGCGATGGCCTTCCTCAACAAGGGCATCACCGATGAAAACCCCCAGGTGCGCCTCTGGGCCATGGCGGTGCTGTATGACATGCGCAAGCCTCAGGCCTTCGAACTGGCGCTGAAGGCCCTGGATCAAAGCATGGATGAAAGTCTGGATTTCCTGCTGGAGCTGACCGCCCGTGAGCAGGTGGACATCTGGCTGCCTCTGGCTCTCAAAGAGGAACTCAAGCTGAACGACAATCCGAAGCATCTGGTTTACGCCATGAAAGCCACGGGCAAGAGCGCCGCCCTGGAGCCTCTGCTCGCCTCGTTGAAGGCCAACAAGCTTGCCGCCGACGACGCCACCGCCGTGATGACCATGGCGGGAGATGCCGCCAATGCCACTCAGGTGGCTGAGATCGCCGCTCTGGTGAATGACCCGGCCATGGCGGACAAAGTGGCAGGACTTCTGGATGCCCTGGTCAAGGCTGCTACCACACGCGGTGTGAAACCGGAAGGTGCCGAAGCCATTGTCAAAGGTTGGTTGGAGAGCCCCCGCGCCGAGATCGTTCACCGCGCCACGATCCTGGCCGGAGCCTGGAAAGTGGAGTCCGCCCGCGAAACCTTGCAAACCATCCTGCTCAAGCCCGACACCGCCGCACCTGTGCGTGACGGTGCCGTTCAAGGGCTGGCAAGACTCGGTGGTGGGAAGTCGAAGGACTTCTTCAATCAGATCTTCCAGGAGCATCCCGAGCTTCGCAGCTTGGCCGTGCAGGGCTTGACCGATGTCGGTCCTCAGGTGGCAGCCCAGCGTGCCGTGGAGCTCTTTGCCGCTGCCAAGAACGCGCAAGAGGCCACCCCGGTGCTCACGGCATTCCTGAAGAACAAGCAGCTTCCCAATGTGCTGGCCAAGGAGCTGGAGGGCAAAACCATCCCCGACTATGTAGCGGTAGAAGGCATCCGCATCGTCTCCACTCGCGGCATCAAAGGTCCCCTCGAAGCCGCTTTGCAGAAAGCCGGTGGTGTGAAGCAGATGAATCAAGCCCTCACCCCCGAGGAAATGACCGCCTTGGTCAGCAAGGTGAAGGAACAAGGCGATCCAGCCCGTGGGGAAGCCATCTATCGCCGCCAGCAACTGCTCTGCCAGACCTGCCACGCCATCGGGGATGCTGGTGGCGTGCTCGGGCCTAACCTCGTCAGCATCGGCGGCAGCGCCCCGGTGGATTACCTGATCGAAAGCTTGCTGGAACCCAGCAAGAAGATCAAGGAAGGCTACCACATGGTCATCATCGGCCTCAAAGATGGCCAAGTCATCAGTGGAGGTTTGGTTCAGGACGGCGGTGACGAAGTGATCATCCGCGACCCTGCCAACCAATTGCAAAAAGTGCCCAAGGCTCAAATCGCCAGCCGCCAGATGAGCCCCGCCAGCATGATGCCGCCCGGCCTCACCGCCAGCCTGCGTGAAGATGAGTTTGTGGACCTCGTGCGTTTCCTCTCGGAACTCGGCCGTGAGGGGGATTACAAGATCAAACCCAACCGCTACGTCCGCACCTGGAAGGTGATGGGCAAGATGGAGCCTGAAGTGGTGGATCACGTGCGCCATGTCGGTCTGCACGCCTTGCATGAAAAAGACGCGGCCTACCCATGGCAGCTTCTGTTCTCCAAGGTCAGCGGTGATCTTCCCCTGAACGAACTCGAAGAGATCCGGATGTATCCGTGGTTTCCGAAAATCGCCCAATTCACCCTGAAGCTTGAGAGCGCTGGCAAGGTCAAACTCCGCCTCAGCAGCACCACGTCCGTGGATGTCGTGGTGGGCGATCAGCACCTGAAAGAAGTCACTCCCGAACTCACCCTCGATCTTCCCGCCGGGACGCATCCCGTTAGCATCGTGATTGGTAAAGCTGCCACAGACATCACCAACTTCCGCGTCGAGATTCTGGATGGAGCCGTGCAGGTGCAATAACGCAGCTCTTCTCACTCCGTCCCCATCTCGTTTAACCATTCGCCCGGAAACCTCACGGTTTCCGGGCTTTTTGTTAGGTGGTGAAAAGCCGCCCAGGGGGTCGCTGTCCCGTTTTGTAGACAACAACCGTTTTGTCGTCAAAGCAGCTCCACCGACCACCTCAAGCCGCTGGTTTTAATCCCTTGAGTGTTGTGCGAAAAGTGGTCTAGACGGTCACAAGTTGTGCGCATCTGCCACCGCTTCTCCGTGACCGTGTCTCGCCACATCTTCAGATGCCGTCGGTAAAGTCGTGAACGCTGAGGATTCATCATCCCTCAGCGGGCGAATCAAAAGGCGGAACTGCAAGTGGGGATATTATCTTATCCAGAGTATGATCTGTCGAGTGCTCCTGCTTTCCTGCCAGACCGTGATACGAGTTTGTTAGATGTGAGTGCGAGCGCGGCCTGAAGGGCCGCAGGATTCAGCCCAGGCCGCTAGGCCTGGGGGAGCCAGAGCGCCCATCGATAGATCCACGTCGCGCTCTGAAGGAGCGCGGTAACGGGTGGCATTGATTTCCATGATGCGCACTCTCCCGCGACCCTTCAGGCCGCAAATAAAACCAGACCTGCGAGAGGATGATCTTTTCTAGGTGGGAATAACAGGAAGTTCGTTAGTTCTTGCTGGCTTTGCTAACACGAGGCTCAAGGATGAATGCATGCTCATCAGAGCGCAGGCTGTGATGGGCCAACTCGGCGACGTAACGCAGGGCTTCGACCAGAGGAACGTCCTTGAGATCGAGAGTGATGCGGGCCTTGTTTGGTGCGCCGGGTTTGAGGACGATGTTCAGCGGGGCGATCTCCATGCGGTCGCAAGCGGTGGTGACTTGGACTCGGATGAGCTCCAGTGCCTCCTCCAGCGTGGCATCCCGGAAATGGACCTGGGGCAGGATGATTTTCGGGCCGTATTTCAGGGGATTACCGGTCAGTGCACGGGCTTGGTCGGGCGATGACGCAACGGCCGTTGAAGAATCCGACAGCGGTTCGATCAGCACGGCATAAGGCTCCACACGAAACTTCACCCCGGCCAGCTCGGTGACATAACGGAGCACGTCCATCAGCGGCACTTGCTTGAGGTCGAGACTGAGAGTGGCCTCCGTTCCGGTGCCTTGTCTCAGCAGGAAATGCACGCCACGCAGTTTGGGGTTGGTCTCAAGAGTGTCCAATTCGCGAGATTGAACCTCGAGGAAATCCACCACCTCCTTCAGAGTCACGCTGCTGAACTGAACTTGGGGGAAGACGATGCGTTCCAACTTTCGGACGAGGTAACTGTTGCGGGGCGGAAGGGTTTTCTTCGGATCGCCGCTGTTACCGCTGCCGCCGACCTGGGCCGTCATGTAACTGAGGTCGAGTTTTCGGGAGGCTTTAGCCTCTTCAGACGTGCCGAAGTAGATGCCCCCAAAGGCGCTGTTTGTGGCTCCAGGCTGGGCAGGTTGGTAAAAGGTCACATGAGGTAAACCTGGATAGGGGTTGGGAAAGGTGAGGGTGAAGGAGCCCTGACCTCGCTGCACAGTTACTTGCTGACGTGGATCAAAAGCGACCTTGGGGGAACCTGTGTTGAGACGGGTGATGGAGAGCAGCAGGATAGCGGATTCCTCGCTGCCCAGTTCATAGGCACCGGTGATGATCATGCGGTCAGCATTACGATCCACCTTAAAGATGCGGATCTCGTCTCCGGACTTGAAGTTCGAGCTGCCGACTTCAAATCCAGGCGTGTCGGTTTGAGCGATAGGTGTTTGAGCGCGGGTAACGCCAAGGAAGGTCATCGCAGGAATGGCCAGCCAGAGGAAAACTCGCAGGAGGGGGGCAGCCGTGCGGGCGCTGGCGATGGCCTGGATGCGAGTGCGCAGCGCGGAGCCGCGTTGGAAGATACCCACGAATCCAACGCAGAGGCCATGTGTTGGAAAAGCGGATTCCATTTTGAGCAAGGCACTGCCATAGGCATGACGTCGAGCGGATGTTTCCCCTTGAAGCACCTGCTCATCACAAGCGGCTTCACGATCTGTGCGGGCTTTGAAAAAGGCGAACCACAGCAGGGGATTGAACCAATGCAGAGCCAAGAGGAGGCATAACAAAAAGTTGATGCGGAGATCGCCGCGCTTGAGATGCATGAGTTCGTGTTTGAGCACAAGGCGGGTTTCTTCAGCGTTCAGTGGGTCCCCAAAGCTTTTGGGAAGCATCAAAACAGAGCGCCAGAGGCCCGTGACGGCCGGGCTTTGAATCTCGGGCGAGACTACGATGTCAGGTAGGCGTGACAGCTTCGCCTCCCCAGCGATCTGCCGAATCTCGGTCAGCAAAGCTTCATCAGGCGGTGATGCCTGATTGCGGGCGAGATGAAGAGTTCGAAGGTAGGAAAGCAGCCCTCCCGAAAGGAGAACGACAACGCCCGATAGCCACACCCACATGCCCACTTGGCTCCAGTCAAAAAGCGGTGCAGGGACCGTGATGAGAGGATTCGATAACCCAGTCTTCAGCCCCGTATCCTGCGATCCCTGCTCCATCGTTTGCACCTGGGCTGACGCTGTTGGAACGGAGCGTGATGGGGCCAGTAGGCTTTCCAGGCTCCACGCACTTGGAAGAAAGATCGGCATCAGCAGCACGGCGAGCACCGGCAGCCATAAGGCATAACGCCAGCGGCAGGACAGACGATGCCGGAGGAGCGTCTGAAGCGTCATGACGAGGACCACCAACAAGGTCGCCCGGAGACTGGTGTCCAGAGTCCAATCAAACAGAAGATGCAGCGTTTTCATAGGATGGCTGATAATAGGTTGGCGTTAAGATTTGAGGGACTGATCGAGCAGTTTCTTGAGCTCCTTCACCTCGTCTGGGGTGAGCTTGCTGTTCTGGGCGAAGTGGACCAGCAGCGGTTTGGCGGCCCCTTGGAAGACCCGCTGGAGGAAGGAGTCGCTCTCAGCGCGGACACAATCCTCACGCTTCACAGCGGGTTGATAGGTTCGGGTGCCACTGGGGTTTTCACCGGTTTTCAGCGCCGCTTTTTCAACCAGCCGAGTCAGCAGGGTGCGCACGGTGTTTTCAGCCCACTTCGTGGTGGGTTTGAGGGTTTTAGTGACTTCGGAGGCCGTCTGCGGAGCGCTCTCCCAGAGGGCTTCCATGACCGTCCATTCAGATTCGGAAATATCGGGTGTGGGCATGATTTAAATTCCTTTCCCGTTTATTTCACTACATTTGTCGTGGTTAGGCAACTACAAATGTAGTGAATGAGGTGAAAAACAAAAAAGCGGCTGGCCTGAGATGCATCAGGCGCAGCCGCTGAATGGAGGCTTGGAAGGTGGTTTATTCCACCGTCACGCTCTTGGCGAGGTTACGGGGTTTATCTACGTCACAACCGCGGGCGACGGCGGTGTAGTAGGACAGAAGCTGGAGCGGGATTACCGTCAGCAGAGGGCTGAGGTAGGAGGGGCAGTCCGGCACGTAGATCACATCATCCGTTAGGCGCTCCAGTTCGGTGCGGCCTTCGGTGGTCACGCAAATGACGGGGCCTTTGCGGGCGAGCACTTCCTCGATGTTGCTGACGTTCTTGTCGAACACGGCATCATCAGGAGCGATGAACACGGACGGCATGTCCGGCTTCACCAGGGCGATGACGCCGTGCTTCAGCTCGGCACTCGGGTGACCGCTGGCGTAGATGTAGCTGATCTCCTTCATCTTCAGAGCGCCTTCCATGGCCACAGGGTAGTTGGCTTGGCGGCCCATGAAGAGCATCCCTTCGGCATTGGCGTGCTTCTCGGCGATGGCTTTGATGCGGTCGGTCTGAGTGAGAATGCTGGCGATCTTGTCGGGGATGGCTTCCAGTTCATCGATCATCTCCATGCCATCGGCGCTGGAGAGGTGATGAATACGACCAAAGAGCATGCCCAGGAGGGTCATGATCATTACCTGAGAGGTGAAGGTCTTCGTCGCGGCCACACCGATTTCAGGTCCGGCGTGAATGTAGCAACCGCCGTCGCTCTCACGAGCAATGGTGCTGCCGACACTATTGACGATGCCGAGGCATTTGATGCCCTTGCGGCGGGCTTCACGCATGGCGGCCAGGGTATCGATGGTTTCACCGCTCTGGCTGAGCACGAATTGCAGGGTGTTTTTATCCGCCGGCACGTTGCGATAGCGGAACTCACTGGCGATCTCCACCTCGGTCGGCACACGGGCCAGGGTTTCGATGACGTATTCACCGACCATGGCCGCATGGAAAGCGGTTCCGCAACCGCTGAGGATGATGCGATCCACGCCACGCAGTTCCTGCGGGGTCATGTTCAAGCCGCCGAGAATAGCGGTGCCGTCATCACGAGAAAGGCGACCACGCATGGCATTGCGGAGGGAATTCGGCTGCTCAAAGATCTCCTTGAGCATGTAGTGCGGGAAAGCCCCCTTCTCCGCATCATCGGCCGTGAATTCCACGCGGCTGACTTTCACCTGCGCTTCACCGCCGTCCATGGAGGTCACATCATACTGATCCTCACTGAGACTGACGATGTCGTGGTCATTCAGATACACCACGTCACGAGTGTGGGCGACGATGGCAGAGACATCACTGGCCAGGAAGTGCTCGCCATCTCCCAGGCCCACCACCAGAGGACTGCCCAAGCGGGCTCCCACGATCACCCCTGGCACATCGGCGTGCATAACGGCAATCCCGTAGGTGCCTTTGACCTTGGCCAAGGCGGCTTTCAGAGCATTGCGCAGGCGGCTCGCACCGTCTTTTTCGTCGCTGGCTTCAAAGTACCGTCCGACGAGGTGAGCTAGCACCTCGGTATCGGTCTGGGATTCAAAAGTATCACCCTGAGCGAGCAATTGATCCCGCAGCGTCTGATAGTTCTCAATGACGCCGTTATGCACCAAGACAAGCTTGCCGCTCTGGTCCCGATGGGGGTGCGCATTTTCATCCGTCGGCGCACCGTGGGTGGCCCAGCGGGTGTGTGAGATCCCCACTTCACCTGTGGGAGCGATCTCCGCTACCGCCTGCCTGAGATTCTCGATGCGACCGGCGCGTTTGATGATTTTAACCGTGTTACCGCCGTTCAGCAGCGCGATGCCTGCCGAGTCATAACCACGATATTCGAGCCTGCGCAGCCCATCCAAGAGGATCGGGCTGGCCTGCCGTTTGCCAATGTAGCCAACAATTCCGCACATAGTGTTCGTTTGCCCGCCACGAAGCGGGTCCTTCAGTCTAGCTGTTAGAATGCCAGCCCGCCAGTGAAAGGGCAATTTCGTGAAAGATTAGAGGCATCGGCTAAAGTTCATCCCGATTGCAGTCTCGCCTCAGCCGAGCGAGAAGAATCTTATGACCTTTGAATTTGCCACCGCCACAAGGATCATTTTCGGCCGGGGAGCCGTGTCACAGTTACCCGTTTTGACCCTGGGTCTCGGGAAGAAACTCCTGGTTGTCACCGGGCGTGATCCCCAACGTTTCATGCCCATCCTTCAGACCTTGGAAGAGAGGGGGCTCGAGGTCGTGATTTTCCCGCTGTTGACGGAGCCCACGGTGGATGACATCCGCCGGGGTTCGGCCACGGCTTTGAAAACTGGGGCGGAAGTGGTCATCGGTCTGGGGGGCGGCAGCGCGGTGGATGCGGGCAAGGCGATCGCGGCGGTGGCTCGGCAGCCGCATGATCTGCTGCATTACCTGGAGATCGTGGGAAAAGCCCAACCTCTGGACAATCCCCCGCTGCCCTTCATCGCGGTGCCGACGACGGCGGGCACGGGGGCGGAAGTGACTCGGAATGCGGTATTAGTTAGCGCTGAGCACGGGGTGAAGGCCAGCCTGCGCCACCCCTCCATGCTGCCGGCCGTGGCTCTGGTGGACCCGGAACTGGCGCGCACCTGCCCTCCTTCGGTGACTGCGGCCAGTGGCATGGATGCCCTCACGCAGTGCCTGGAGGCCTATGTTTCCAGCCGTGCTCAGTCCATGACGGACGCCCTCTGTGTGGATGGCATTCGCCGCGCGATTCGTTCACTCGAAAGGGCTGTTACGGACGGGCATGATGTGGAGGCGCGGGAAGACTTAGCTCTAGCGGCCATGTTTAGCGGCATGGCCCTAGCCAATGCAGGGCTAGGGGCCGTGCATGGTTTTGCGGCACCCATTGGCGGCAGTTTCAAAGCGGCCCATGGCGCAGTTTGCGCGGCCTTGCTGGCTCCGGTGTGGGCGATGAATTGGGCCGCGATCAAGCGGGATGGGGACTGCCTGATCCGAGAGCGATTCGAAGCTGCCTCCCGCCTGATTTTAAACGATGACGAGGGCACCCCGGAAAAGGCGGCCACTTTCCTGAAGGAGCTCAGTCTCCGACTCAAGATCCCCACCTTGGGCAGTTTTGGCATCACCCATCTAGACCTGCCGGAAATCGCGACCAAGGCGGCCCAGTCCAGTAGCATGAAGGGGAACCCCGTGCCGCTGAGCCAGGAGGAGCTGCTCGATATTCTGCGCCAAGCTCTTTAAGCTCGCAATTCAGGCACAGTCCCTGACAAGGGGCGGGAAATGGGGAGCAAGTGTTGGCCGTTGGTTAAATAGGTATTTTGTGAGCGTATTTAAAAGCTCCTCTGTCTTCCCCCCTTTCATGCGCTGGCTTTTCCTCATCCCTCTGCTGCCTCTGCTCGCCCAGGCGGAGCCGGAGTATGAGTTGCCGCCCATCCGTTACTCCGACACCACACCTCAGGATGCGGTGCAGGATCTGATGAAACGCCTCCAGGCGGGCAAGACCACGGTGGATCGCACGGATGCCTGGACGGTGCTGCGGGATCTACGCCGGGAGTTTCACATCCCTGAGGAGTCTCAGGTCCTGGTGTTTTCCAAAACCAGCAAACAGAACGATCTCATCAGCCCGCAGACACCGCGGGTCATTTATTATGGCGATGAGGCCTACCTCGGTTATTCCGTGGGCGGGGGCATTGAGATTGCCGTGGTGGACCCTTATCTGGGGCCGATTTATTATCTGCTGGAGCCGGAGACTTCTCGGAAAAAACCGCTGGAATTTCAGCGCGATCAGAGCTGCCTCACCTGCCATGGCGGCCCCTTCACTCCGGGTGTGACGGGCGTCATGGTGCGCTCTGTTTTTCCCAGCGCCACCGGGCATCCCATTCTGAGTCAAGGCAGCGCGGTGGTGGATAGCACCACGCCCTTTCGTGATCGGTGGGGAGGCTGGTATGTCACTGGGCGGCATGGCGACTCCACTCACCGAGGGAATGTGATCGCCACCGAAAACGCCGATAACACCTGCGACATGCCCGTGGAGCAGGGGGCCAATCTGACCCAACTTACCGGCCTTTTTGACATCAGCCGCTACCCCCGCGCCAGCAGCGACATCGTCGCGCTCATGGTGCTGGAGCATCAGACCTCCGTGCAAAATGTGCTGACCAAGGCGCATCAAACCGCCGCGCGTGCGATGTACATGCAGACCTCCTTGCAAAAAGAACTCGGCGAACCCATTCAGAACGAACCTACGGGCACGGCCAAGCGCATCATTGAGCACTGCACAGAAGACGTGCTGGATGCCTTGCTTTTCAAAGACGAGGCCACGCTGCCGGATGGAGGCATCGAGGGAGATGAAGCCTTCCAGACCGCTTTTTTGAAAACCGCACGCCCCAGTGCTGGCGGGCGCAGTCTCAAGGATTTCCAACTGCTCAATCGCCTCTTCAAATACCGCTGCAGTTATATGATCTACTCTCGCACGTTTGAGCGCATGCAGCCTGCGCTCAAGGCCTCGGTTAAAGCGCGGCTGGACCGCATTCTCCGAGGCGAGGAGCCCGGGGGGCGTTACGATTACCTGGGCGAATCTGAGCGGCGACACATTCGCACCATCTTAGCGGAGACTCTGTAACCCCTCACAAATAGGGAAAACATCGGTGAAACGACTTTGCTTTTGGTAGGATTACGGGCAAGAACCCGCCTGAAATTGCGTTTTCTCCCGCCCATGTTGTCCAGTGCCCACCTATTTCGTTGCTTAGCTTTTGGCCTGCTCGCCTCCGCCGCACCCCTTTCGGCGGCGACGCTGTTCATGGAAGATTTTACCGGTGAATCCGTGGGCCAGGCCACGGAGAGCTGGCGCAGTTTCAACAGCGTGAATGTCGCTGGCACAGCTTATGGCGGCACGGGTATCACCAATGGAGTTTCCTCCCCGACAGGCGAGAACCCCAATCCCTACCTTTACGCGCAAAATAGTACCGCCAATGGCGGCACCACGACGGTGGATTACTTCCTTTTCACCACCTCCACTACCGCCACCTTGGGGGCAAGTGCTTTCACGGGGCTGGTGCCTGCGGATTACAGCGCCTTTAGCGCGAGCTGGCAGCAAAACACCGGCGGCACCATGACAGGCATGAGCTACTACCTGACGGTGCAGGTGGATGGGGCCTGGTATGCCACGCCTTCCGGCGGGGTGGACGGACCTGGAGCGAATCAGTATCAGGTGGATCTCCTGAATGCCTCCTGGTATGCGGTCAGCTTCACTCAGGGCACCTCCATGTCGCTCGACACGGGGGCCTCGACGATCTCCTCCAGCACTTTGTTTGGTCCAGGGGAGGCCATCACCGGACTCGGTTTTTATGTGAAAAATTTCCCAGGGGCTAACACGACTGGCTCCGACTTCCGCACCATTCGTTTCGATAACCTGACCATCACCGGCACTCCCGAGCCGAGCCGGGCGATGTTGCTGGGTCTCGCCTTGACCGGACTGGTATTGCGCCGCCGTCGGATGGGATGCTGAAGCCGCTCCGAGTTTGGGGACGATCGCGAAGCTTGGATTCCGCCTGACAGGGCGGTGTTGGGAGCCCCGGCTTCAGCCGGACGGGTGACTTTTCGATGCTCGTCTCATTCCGCTTGAAGGTAGGGCTCCGGACTTGCTGTATCCACGCCTGCGCGGGCACTCGACCTTGCTGCGTGGACACCGGGCATTATGCCGCCTGAGACTGAAGGGCCTTTATTGAGACTGGGAACGCTCCGTGATGATCCTGGCTTCTTATGGAGATTCAGAGCCCAACTGGTTCATTCCGCTTTCTGATACATCGCTGTAGGTTCGGCTGCGGCCAGGTCCACGAGGTAACCGGCGAACTTGGCGGTGAGGAGCTCGAAGTATTGAGCCCCTTTTTCGGCCGTGGAGTGCTGTGGATCGCCGGAGCCGGTGTCGTTGGTGGCTTGCGACCATGCGCGCTGAGCCCAGGCCCACTTTTCCCTCATGGCGGGGATTTTCCACAGGTTGTCCGTGCCCGGGCCCCAGTCTTCTTTCGGCAAAACCAACTCGGGATGCAGGTGCAGCATGAGGCTGGTTTCACGCTCATCGGCGTGGTCACCGACGATGGTGAAGATGTCCTTGCCACTGCTGATGCTGAACCAATTGACCACGGAGAGGAAGATGCGCGGGTGGCGTGCCTGGAGCTCACGCAGGATCTGACGGAAGTCATTGCCGCCATGGCCGTTGAAGACCACGAGCTTAGGGATGCCGACGCCCTCCAGGGAGCTGATGATGTCCTCCAGCACGGCGGTCTGTGTGCTGGGGTTCATATTGATGCAAAAAGGGATGTCGAGCTGCCCTGTCTGCACACCAAAGGGGAGGTTAGGCAGGATGGCGACCTTAGCTCCGGCGTCCCACGCGATGCGGCCCGCCTCGGCACACAGGCTTTCATTTTGATAGCTATCCGTGGCGTAGGGCAGGTGCCAGTTATGGGCTTCTGTGGCCCCCCAGGGCAGGACTGCAATCTCGTAGCGGGTGTCTTTGACATGCTTCCAGTTCGTCTCGGCAAGGATCCAGGGGCGGGGAGAGGAGGTCATAAAAGTGATGGGTGAGTTTTGTAACAGGCGCTCAGGAATCCAGTAATACCACGTGCAGGTCACTCCCTGCCAGTCCCGCTATGAAAATGATGAATCGCTCCCTGGTGAAAGTTGTCGGTGCCATCCTGTTCCTCGGTGGGGTGGCGTTTGCGCAGTTTGTCGATGTGCCGTTCTTTCGCGGTGTCAAAGCGGAGGTGATGATTAGCCGTCCGGCGAAGACCAAAGGTGGAGATTTCGATGACCAGATGCAGGTGATCAAACCGCGTATCAAGTTTACCAACACGGACAATAAACAGAACTACGAGAAGCATCAGGTCTCTTTCATGCTCGTGGGGGAGAGCGCCGTGGATCGGAAAGTCTTCAAGGTGCTGCAGCGGCATGACTTTGAGGTGAATCTGCCGGCTCGACAAATCGTGGAGGAGCAAGCCCCGGATTTAACAACCCGCTATGACACCACGGGCTTGAAGTTTGGCTACAAGTATGATGGTTGGATCCTAGTCGTGAAAGATCCGCTGGGCCAACTCGCGCTGGCGAAGTCCTCCATTCCCACGTTGGAAAAAATGCCCACGCAGTTGGGTTCGCTGAAGCAGAATGGCTGTTACGATAAGCAGCTCAAGCCTGTCGAAGAGCCAAGATTAACCCAGCGTTGAGTTCGCTGGGAGGGATGGCTTGACGTGGCGAGGGATTGCAGGTGAACTGCCTGACCATGCGCCTGTTTTTGCTCTCTCTTTTCTGCGTGCTGCCGCTCTTCACTCAAGCTGTAGCGGGTCGCTATCTCACAGTCGAGTATCCCCCGTCGAAAGAGCCGGAGGGTCTGATCTACGGGGTGACCTACACGCTGTGGCTGCCGGAAGGGATTGAGAAAGTCCGGGGTGTGATCGTGCATCAGCATGGCTGTGGCGCGGGAGCCTGCAAGGGCGGTGAGACAGCGGCCTATGATCTGCATTGGCAGGCCCTGGCAGCAAAGCATGGGTGTGCACTGCTCGGCCCGTCTTATCATCAGGAGGATGGACAGGACTGTCGGAAGTGGTGTGATCCCCGCAATGGCTCGGAGAAGGCCTTTCTACACAGCCTGGAGGAATTTGCCAAGCAGTCAGGACATCCGGAAATCGGGAAGGTGCCGTGGGCTCTGTGGGGGCATAGCGGCGGTGGTTTCTGGTCCAGCCTCATGCTCACGCTGCATCCCGATCGCATCGCGGCCATCTGGTTTCGTTCGGGTTCCGCCTATTATGTTTGGGAGAAGGGAGACATCCCCAAACCGGAACTGAGCGAAGCCGTGTATCAGGTGCCGATTTGCTTCAACGGCGGTCTTAAAGAGGAGCAAGATAAACGTCACGGCCCGGCACGGGTGGGAGATCGTGCGATGTTCAAAGCTTGGAGAGCTAAGGGAGCCCCGGCGGGTTTTGCACGCGATCCGAGGACAGGTCATGAGTGTGGTGACTCGCGTTATTTAGCGATTCCCTTTTTGGACACCTGCCTAACCATGCGTTTGCCGAAACAAGGCGCCGCGCTACTGCCTGTGAAAGTCAGTGACGGTTGGCTGTCCGAGATGGATGAGAGGACGGCGGTGAAGGCGAGTGAGTTTAAGGGGGCCTTAGAAACCGCAGCGTGGATGCCGACAGAGGCACTGACGAAACTGCGTGCGGAATACATCCAAACGGGGGCGACGAATGACACCACGCCACCGCCTGGTCCTACGGATGTGAAGGTCAAAGATGGAGTCGTGACCTGGCAGGCCGAGGTGGACTTCGAAAGCGGTCTCCAGCAGTTCATCGTTTACCGCGAGGGTAAGGAAATCGGACGAGTGCCGGAGAAACTGGCGAGCCGGTTTGGACGTCCGCTTTTTCAAGCCATGTCCTACCACGACACTCCTGAGAAACCTCTGCTGGAGATGAAGTTCGTGGACCCTACGCCCGCCACATCTGCCATTTCCTATCGAGTGATTTCGGTGAACGGTGTCGGCCTGAGATCCGAATAAGGGTTGGTATGTCTGACCCAACTCCAGTTCCAGGATACTCGGCGCTCTTGCTTGCCGGGGGGCGCTCCACCCGCATGGGGGAGGACAAGGCGTTTCTGCCTTGGCAGGGTAAGCCGCTGTGGCAGGGCCAGATTCAAAAACTGCGGATGCTGAAGCCAGCGCGGCTCATCGTCGCCTGTCGAGAAGGGCAGGGTCTGCATCAGACTGCGGAGCCCGAGGTGGAGTGGTTGTTCGATCCGCCAGGGACCGATGTCGGTCCCATAGGCCCCGTGAGTCGGGCTCTGGCGTTAGTACAAATGCCGCTGGTGGTGCTGGCCGTGGATATGCCGGAGATGAATCCGGCTTTTTTGAGCGAATCGATTGCAGAGCTTCCTCCCGATCAAGCGTTGTTCTTCCGCGCCAGTCACGGCATCGAACCTCTGGCCGGGGTCTATACGCCAGCGCTGATTCCATTGATGGAAAAGGCTCTCGAAGACACTCAGCTCAGCATGCGCCGTTTGATCGAGGATGCCGTTAACCAGGGGTTGGCCATCGTGCAGCCCGTATCGCCTTCAACGCAGGTTTATTTCGCCAATACCAATACACCTGACGAGTGGTCTGAGGTGGTGGGATGAATAAAATACTAACTAAAAGTGATACCTGATTTTGGGTTTGAGGGTTTCATGAGAGTATGGCCGCCTGAAGCCTTCTTTGTCGGCATGGGTTGGGTCGCCATGGTGTATCGCGGCAAGTTTGATGGGAAGGATTTCCGATTGTTCTGGTCGCGTGCGAATCAGTGGTTAGGTGCCCTGCGTGAGGCGGTGCTGGTCAAGGCATGAAGGGCAGCGAAGGCACGAAAAAAGCGACCTCTTTCGAGGTCGCTTTGCAGGGTTCCACAACGAACGGACTGCTTCAGCACCGCAGTGCTGAGAATTCGATCAGACCACCCAATTGCCGCGATACTCGCGGGTGAGCCACTTCGGATCACCGCCTTCAGCGAAGGTGCGCTCGGTAGGATTCCATTTGAAGCTGGCGTCGTTCCAATAAGCCATGTTCATGAGGTGGCAGGAAATGGCGGAGGTGGCGCCAATAGCGACGTCGCAGATCGGGCGCTCACGGGTCTGGATGGAGTTCAGCCAGTCATCGTGATGGTTCTTGCTGACGTACAGCTTCACCTTGGCGTCTTTGAGGTATTCGCGCTCGGTGAGGATCACTTCACGGTCGAGGGAGGTGCCTTTGTCTTCGTTCTTGTCCCAGAACTTGTGGATGGTTTTACCACCGAGGATGAACTCGAACTTCCCACGATTGACGTGCACTTCACCTTCCGTACCGTAGATGGAGACGCCCTTGCCATCGTTGTGGGTTAGGACGACGCCGTTGCTGTAAACGAGCTGAGCACCGCGCTTCTTATCTGCGCCAGGGGAGCGCACTTCAACAGGGCCGCTGTCATCCACCCCGAGTGCCCATTGAGCGATGTCAATGTGGTGAGCACCCCAGTCGGTGATCATGCCGCCGCCGAACTCACGAGTCATACGCCAGGCTGGGAAGTGGTTATGCACGCCGCGTGGGCTGAGGATGCTGTTGTAAGGCTTCAAGGGGCCTGGACCGCACCAGCGATCCCAGTCGAGGCCTGGCTCCATGGCTTCTTCACCCAGATTGTAAACACCGGCGGGGTCACCGAAGGAAGTGGTGATGGTTTTGATTTCACCCAGCACCCCGTTGCGCACCAGCTCAGCGGCGATACGGAACTCCTGATTGTTCGAGCGCTGCTGGGAGCCGGTCTGGAAGATGCGGCCACTGTCACGCACCGCTTTGGTCAGAGTCAGCGCTTCATGGACATTGTGAGTGAGAGGCTTCTCACCATAGACATCTTTGCCAGCTTTGACGGCGGCGATGCCGATGTAGGCATGCCAGTGGTCCGGAGTCGCGATGACGACGGCGTCGATGTCTTTGCGGGCCAGGAGCTCCTGGAAGTCATTGTAAGCGGAGCAACCCTTGTAGTCGCTGCCGGCTTTCTTGCCGTAGGTTTCTTCGACCTTCTTCTTCGCGTTTTCACGACGGTTGGTGTCCACGTCGCAGACAGCCACGACCTGCACGGATTCACGGCCCAGGAAGTTCCCCAAATGGCCGGAGTTCATTTTTCCCATGCCGATAAAGCCGAGATTGATGCGGGAGTTGGGCGCGGTTTCTGCCGACCAGACACGGGAGGGCAGGATGAAGGGTGCCGTGATGGCCCCGGCTGCGGTTTGCAGGAATTGACGGCGTGACTTGGGATTAGAGCTCATGGGTTGGATAAACTTTGGCGGGTGGGAGGTAACGGACTTTCCCGGCACCATTTGTGCATTTTCTGTCATAAAAGGACAGATCGGGCGAGCGTTTGTGGCCAATTCGACCAAAAAAATGGCTGCCAGAACCAATCTGGCAGCCATTAGAGTCTTGGAGACGGATCGGACCGAGTCCGAAATCGCTTATTTCTCGATCTTCAGAAGCTCGACTTCGAAGACCAGGGTTTCGCCGGGACCGATGTCAGCACCTGCGCCGTTGTCGCCGTAGGCAAGCTCGGAAGGGATGTAGAGTTTGTACTTGGAGCCCACGTTCATGAGCTGAAGAGCTTCGGTCCAGCCTTTGATCACTTCCTGCACGCCGAAAGTGATGGGTTCACCACGCTCGACGCTGCTGTCGAAAACTTTGCCATTCAGAAGGGTGCCGTGGTAGTGCACGTTCACTTTGTCAGTGGCAACAGGCTTTGGACCTTCGCCCTGCTTGATCACTTCGTATTGCAGACCGCTGGCGGTGGTTTTCACACCATCCTTCTTGCCGTTCTCAGCCAGGAACTTAGCACCGGCAGCTTTGGTTTCTTTGGCTTTATCAGCGGCTTTGGCCTGCATTTCAGCCTGCTTGCCCTGCATCACTTTTTCAAATTCCTGCATGGCTGCTTCAAGCTCTTCAGGCTTGTACTTGGAAGGCTTGCCTTCGAATTGATCACGGACTGCGCCCAAGAAGCTATCCAGGTCGATGTCCACGCCCTGCTGCTTGAAGTTGTTGGCGATGTTACCGCCGATTTGAGATCCGATGAAATAGCTGACTTTGTCCATCGGTGCTGATGCAGCAGGAGCGGCAGCTTCGCCAGCAGGTTTTGGAGATTCCGTCTGAGCTGACAGTGTGGAAGCGACGGCAAATGCGGCGCAAGCAAGGCGAAGTGTGAATTTCATGATTTGGAGCGGCGAGACTCGGAGAAGTCTTGTAACAGGTCAACAGAAAGAAAAGGCCTCTTGAGGGACTCTTTGTAGAAGAAACGTCACCCAACAGGAGTGGAGGCGGATTTTCTTCGGAAGAGCTGAAAAAGCATAACCACAGCCCCGATGGCCCCACCGATGATGCTGGAGCGAATGACCTGCTCCCAGTCAAAACCTAAGGCAGGCCCCTTCACCCGGGGGTTGGCGGCAATGATCGCATCTCGCCAAGCTGTGACGGACCGTTCCACTTCTTTTTGGTCGGCTTCGGTCTTGTAGGGGGCGGTGGAATAGAGATTCACGAGACGCCCATTCACGGGGGTCATGATGGCAGCGACCACAGCCCGAGATTCATCCCGTCCTCCTTGCGGATTCGCCGCTCCCAGCTTCATGGCCATCGTGAAGCCGATCGCCGTATCGCTTTCCTCAAAGAAACCAAGCATGGCCACATCGTTGATGCTGAGGGCCACATCGACCCCATACTGTTCCGAGACTTCACGGTTACCTTGCTTGACAAGCTTTTGCACGTCGGCTTCGATTTTGTCGCGCATCGCCAAGAGTTCCTTTTTCATGTTCTGGCGCAGACTGGCGAAAGTTTTTTCTCCGATCTCCTGCGTTTCCAACGAGCGGATGGACTGGACGTTGAAGTTGCGCGAATAGTCCGTCGGTTCGCCTTTACGAATCGCCTCCTGGTCGGCAGGTGTGCCGAAGGTCACTTGCATGTGATTGTTGGCGGGCAGCACGGACGTCGTGATCTGATCCCAATCGGCATCGATGCCATCACAGCGCACGAAGCCCTCAGGCGCCGGAATTTTCAGCGGTCTGTCTCCCACGGTGATGGTGATGACGTCAGGAGGTGGGACGGCAGAGTCCGTTTGGGCGGAGGCTAAGTTCGCCACAACGCAGAGAATGGCGGCCGTTTGTAGAGGATGCGAGAAAGGCATTTAATGGTTTTACTCAGATGGACGGAGGGTAGTCAATGTCTCAGTTCCCTTCGAATCCTTCTTTCTCTCATGTTGACGGCCAAGGTGGCTGCCACGACGTTAATGCAAATAATGCGCGGTTTTCCACCCATTCAAATTTTCCTGCTCGGGCTCGCCTTTGGCCTGCTGGCGTTTCCTTTGACGAAACTCACCACGGGTGCGGCCATGCATGCGCAGGAAACCGAGGCTCATGGTCATGAAGATCATGGCCATGAGGGGGAGGAGCGAGTGGTGAAAGGAGGCACCGACCATCCCGAGGGGGAGCATCGCCATGTCGAGGTGCCCACACTGGCTCGGCTTCGTTATGCGCACCGCCCGCTCAGTGTTAGTCTCAAACAAGGTGATGAGGAACTGCTGAAAGGAATGGATCTTTCGGCTTCCCCGGCTGAACTCTCCACAGCCATCGAAATCTCGCATGAAGGCAATGATCTCATCCTGACGGCGACATGGCCGGAAGGGACCCCGGACACCGCGCTGACGGTGGAGTTGGAGCCGGATGGTTTTGAAATCCACCGCGAAACCCGCTGGTCCTCGGGAAGCTCGTTGGACGAAGTCCTCACATTCACCTGGTAATGCACGCCCATCCTGAAAATAGCCTGCGTAAGGAACACGTCTGCTGGGGCGGCGGTGGCTGCGCGCATTCGCATCATCACCGCCTGGAGGTGCAGAACCTGCGGGTGAGCTACCAGGAAGTGTTGGCCCTCGATGGCATTCACTTCAGCACGGAATGCGGGCGTAGCATCGCTTTGATTGGCCCCAATGGCGCGGGCAAGAGCACTCTGCTCAAGGCACTGGCCGGTCTGTTGCGCACGGATAGCGGCAGCATCATCTGGCGTGGTAAGCCACTGACGCGCAGCAGCCATGAGATCGCTTACCTGCCTCAGCGCGGGGATGTGGATTGGAATTTTCCCATCACCGTTCGAGGGCTCGTCGAGATGGGTCGATATCCCAATCTCGGTTGGTGGCGGAAATACTCCCGTCATGATGCCGAGATCGTTCAGCGGGCCTTGACCACGATGAATCTGCTGGATCTTCAGGATCGTCAGATCAGCGCTCTGTCCGGTGGGCAGCAGCAGCGGGCTTTCATTGCTCGGGCCGTGGCGCAGGAGGCGCATGTGCTCTTGCTCGATGAGCCGTTCACCGGATTGGATAAACCTGCACAAGAGAGTCTGTCACGTCTCTTTCGTGAACTGGCTGCCGAGGGGCGATTGCTCATTGCGAGCCACCACGATTTGCAGACGGTCAAAGGCAACTTCGATGATGTGCTGCTGATCAAAAAAAACCAAGTGGCTTTTGGCGAGGTCGCCACGGCTTTCACTCCCGAACGCGTTGCTGAGGCCTACGGCCATT
This sequence comes from Prosthecobacter debontii, assembly GCF_900167535.1. Lineage (NCBI taxonomy): Bacteria > Pseudomonadati > Verrucomicrobiota > Verrucomicrobiia > Verrucomicrobiales > Verrucomicrobiaceae > Prosthecobacter > Prosthecobacter debontii. The sequence goes on along the minus strand of NZ_FUYE01000003.1, from coordinate 309,283 downwards.
GATTCCTATCCATCCATGTCTGCCGACCTTCCATCTCTTGCGGATTTCCTTTCTGAACCCATCGCCAAGCGGGCGCTGCTCGCCTGTTTGATGATTGGGTTCGCCAATGGCTTCGTCAGCGCGTTCGTCGTATTGAGAAAGTCAGCCCTCAAAGTGGGGACGCTTTCACACGCGTTGCTGCCGGGCATTGCCCTCGCCGTCTTGATGGTGGGCCTGAGCCAGTGGAGTGCTCTCGCCGGGGCGATTTTCGCGGCCTTGATCGTGGGGTTGGGTTCGATCTTTCTTTCGCGCACCTCTCGCTTGGATCAAGACACCTCCATGGGCATTCTTTACACCACGGCCTTTGCTGGGGGGTATCTGATTCTCACGCAGTTAAATGTACGGCAGAAGCTCGATGAATGGCTCTTTGGCAGCATCGTCGGCATGGCAGATAGTGACATGTGGATCGCTTTTGGCATCAGTGCTTTAGCCGTATTGACCTTGACGGCGCTCCAGCGTCCCTTGCTGATCTACCTGTTTGAGCCGAACATCGCGGCCAGTTTGGGGGTGCCGGTGCGCTTTTTGAATTACGCCACGTTTGGCATCACCATTCTCGTGCTCATTTCATCTCTTCAAGCGGTGGGCTGCATTCTCAGTGTGGGGCTGATGGTGGCCCCTGCGGCCACGGTGTATCTGCTCACCAACAACGCACGCGCTTTGTTTTGGGGCGGGGGCTTGATTGGAGCCTTTGGCTCCGTGGCAGCTTTCTTTCTCAGCTACCCATTAGGTTGGTCCGTCAGTGCCAGTATCATCGTGGTGCTCGGCGGGCTTTTCCTATTGGCCTACATCTTCAGTCCTCGATACGGACTTTTCAGCCGTCGAGGCCGAGTTTGAGAGGAGCTGACGTGACAGAAATTTTGCACGGTTAGGCTGGTGTTTGCCTGTTGTATTTGTGAGGTCCTATCCTTGTTGGAATAACAACAAGTGTTTCATGATGGGAGGTGGCGGAATTGTTACCTTCATGATCTGGAGTGGGCGGGGTAGAGGGAGTTAAGCGGTGGCGCTCTTCCCCCCTTGCCATGAAACGTCTCTTCAAAAGCATCCCTCTTGCCTTGTGCAGCCTAGCGCTGACCCTCGGAGGCCTCGCCTCGAGTGCGCAGGCGCAATTGATCCTCACCGAGGTGCAGTCTAACCAATCCGCAGGAGCACCTACCGGTAAGAACGACTATTGGGAACTGACCAATTTTGGTGGCACCACCGTGGATCTAACCGGCTACAGTTGGCATGACAGCGGTAAGAATGGAACAACAGCGGCGACCTATGCTTTGGCGTCCGGTGCAAGTATTGGCCCCTATGAATCCGTGATTTTCACCAATACGGATCCAGCGGTGTTCAGAACATGGTGGGGCTTGCCTTCTTATGTGAAGGTCTTCAAACCCACGGGTGGTCTCTCAGCTCCAGGTCTGGGCGGTGACGATGGGGTGTCGTTTTTCGACAATGCGGGGAATATGCTGTTCTATTTCAGCTATGCTTCGGGAGGATTTACACGTGAAAATGGCTCTTCTTCCACAGGCGGACATGCAGGCCCTTCTGGAGGTGCGCCATCGTCAGGAGCGGATTTTGTCGCTTTGGTCTGGGTGCCTTCCAGCGGCGTTTCGTCCCCTCGCTACACCAATGCGACCGGGAGCAATTACGGTAGCTTCCAGGCGGCTGTCGGCACGGATCTCGGATCGCCAGGCAAGGTGGGTTTGCCTCTCGAGGTGGATCTTTCCTCCTACATCCGGATCGGCCGCTACGACCTGCCTGAGCCGACTCGCTCGACACCACCGAATGGCATCAACCTCTTGGCTCAAGAAGCCTCTGCGGTGACTTATAACTGGGATACCGATACCCTCTTCATCACAGCGGATGGCGGCACATCGATTGTGCAAGTCACCAAGACGGGTGCGTTGGTGGACACCATGACGCTCGCGACTGGCAGCAGCCCGCAAGGCACGGATTTCTACGATCCGGAAGGGATCACTTACATCGGTAACAATCAGTTTGTCATGAGTGAAGAGCGGGATCGCCAGCTCGTTCTGTTCACCTACGCTGCAGGCACGACTCTCTCTCGTAGTGGGGCCAAGACCGTGAAGATTGGCACCTTCGTTCCCAATACGGGCACCGAAGGTTTATCCTACGACCCCCAGACTGGTGGTTTCATCTGCCTGAAGGAAATCGATCCGATTGGGATCTTCCAAACCAATGTTGATTTCGAGGCAGGCACCGCGACCAACGGCTCGCCGACCACGGAGAGTTCCACGAACCTTTTCGATCCGGCCTTGCTCGGCATGCTGGATGTGGCGGATGTCTTTGCTCTTTCGAATTTGCCTTCGCTCAATGGTCGTGCGCAATCCGGCAACCTGCTGGTGCTGAGCCAAGAATCCGCGAGCATCGTCAATGTGGATCGCTCCGGCAATATCAGCAGCAGGCTCAATATCCAAAGTGATGTAGGCAACCCACTGACGGCTGCGGCCCAGCAGCATGAGGGCATCACGATGGACCGCAATGGCCTCATCTATGTCGTGAGTGAAAACGGCGGTGGTGATGCGGATCATCCGCAGCTCTGGGTTTACGCGCCGTCTTCGGTGCCGAACCAAGCGCCAACCGCCGTGGCTTTGAACAATGCGGTGACAAGTCTTCCCGAAACCACGAATACCGGGAGTCGTGTGAAGGTGGCGGACATCTCGATCACTGATGACGGCCTTGGCACGAACGTGATCTCCCTAACCGGTGCTGATGCTGCAGATTTCGAAGTCGTAGCGGGTGCGCTTTACATCAAAGCCGGCACCGTTTTGGACTATGAGACCAAGACCAGCTACAGCCTCACTGTTGAGGTGGATGATGCCAGTGTTGGAACCACAACCCCAGATGCGAGCGTCAATTATACTTTGGCAATCACCGATGTGGAAATCGAGACGCCGATGCTCCCAGCGATCATCATTTCCGAAGTGGCTCCTTGGTCCAGCGGTAGCAGCCCGGTAGGTGCCGATTGGTTTGAGCTCACCAACACAAGTTCCTCGTCTGTGGACATCACGGGCTGGAAGGTGGATGACGATTCGGCTTCCTTCGCCAGTGCCATCGCCCTCAGCGGTATTACCAGCATCGCTCCGGGAGAGTCCGTGATCTTTATCGAGAGTTCGACACCGACCGACACAGCGAGCTTGTTCCTGTCCACCTGGTTCGGTGGGAGTCCCCCAGCCGGTCTGCAAATTGGCACCTACAGCGGTAGCGGCATTGGCCTCAGCACGGGTGGAGATCAGGTGAATGTCTATGATGGCTCCGGCGTGCTTCAAAGCAGCGTGACCTTTGGCAGTTCTCCAACGGGTCCTTTCCCGACCTTTAATAACGCGGCCGGGCTGACCAGCGCAAGGATCACGACGATGAGCGTCGTTGGTGTGAATGATGCCTTTACGGCAGCGAATGATTCGGATGCTGTGGGTTCTCCTGGGACCGTGGGTAAGTTGTTTATCTCCGAAGTGGCTCCTTGGTCGAGCGGTGTCGCACCGCTGAATGCCGACTGGTTCGAAGTGACCAATCACACGGCTCATGCGATTGACCTCACAGGCTGGAAGATGGATGACAGCTCGGAATCTCCAGCAGCGGCTGTGGCGTTGAACGGGGTGACCACCATCGCTCCAGGTGAGTCCGTGATCTTCATTGAGACGACCGACCTGCCGACAGCTAAAGCGGCGTTCCTCAACCTTTGGTTCGGCAGCAATCCTCCGGCTGAACTCCAGGTGGGTGGTTATACCGGATCTGGCGTGGGCTTGGGAACGAGCTCGGATGCGGTGAACCTCTATGACAGCACCAATGTCCTGCGGGCGAAGGTCTTCTTTGGCGCTTCACCGAGCGGGCCTGAACTGGCCAGCTTTGACAATGCGATCGCTTTAAACAATGCAGGAATCAGCACCCTGAGCGTGGCAGGTGTGAACGGTGCCTTTGTAGCGACCAACAACAGCAATTTGACCGCTTCTCCCGGTGTTGCTGAACTGGCCAGTCCTGCCTTGGCTCTGATGGTGAGTGTGACTCCCGGCTCCTTCTCCGAGAGCGCCAGCAATCCCGCCGCCACAGGCACGGTCACACGCACTGGCAGCACTTTGAATGACTTGGTCGTGAACCTCGCTTCCAATGACGACTCCGAAGCTGTCGTGCCAGCAACGGTGACCATCCTTTCCGGCAATGCCTCCGCCACCTTTGATGTCACCGCCGTGAACGATAACTACCCGGACGGCGATAAAGTCGCCACGATCACGGCGACCGCCAGTGGAGCCGACGCAGGCACCTTTGACGTGACCGTGACTGATGATGGTGATGCATCCCCTGGATACAAGCTGCTGCTGACCGAGATTCACTCCAACCCGACTAGCTCTGGTTCGGCTGATTACTGGGAGCTGACGAATGCCGGTTCCTCGACTGTGGATCTGAGCAACTGGAAGTGGACGGACAGCGCCCGCACTTTCGCCAGCGGAGTGACGATCCCTAACGGCACCTCGATTGCGGCTGGTGAATCCATCATCCTCACCGCTATGGATGCCGCGAGCTTCCGCTCCTGGTGGGCCATTAATGAATCCGTGCAAGTCATCACGAACGTTGCTGCACCTGGGCTTGGCCAAAACGATGGCATCACGCTCTATGACAATGGCCGGAACGAGATTCTGTTCTTCAGCTATGCCGGGGGTGCTTTCACCCAATCGAGCGGCAGCCCATCCGCAGGTGGTCACGCAGGCCCATCCGGTGGTGGTGCTGCTGCTCAGGCGCTTGTGCTTGATCCTGGATTCGGCACCGACACTCCTCGCTATACAGCCGCCACGGTGGGCACCTTTGGGGCTTTTGCTTCGAGCATCAATCCGGCGGATATCGGTTCCCCTGGCAATACCGGTTTGAGCTCCGCTCCGACGGATGAGTTGACCTTGGTCATCGCTCCAGACACCTTTTCCGAAAGCGCCGCTAACCCTGCGGCCACAGGGACGGTAACGCGCACCGGTAGCACCACGGCTGAGTTGGTAGTGAACTTGTCCTCCAGCGATCTTACCGAAGCGACGGTCCCGGCCACGGTGACCATCCTCGCAGGTGAAAGCTCCGCCACCTTTGAGGTGAGCGCGGTCAATGACAGCTTCCCCGATGGCGACAAAGGGGTGACCCTCACGGCTGCTGCAGCGGACCTGTCCTCGGGTATCGATACCGTGACCGTCACTGACGATGGCGATGTTATCACCACCAAACTGGTGCTGACGGAAATTCAGTCTAACCAATCGGAAACAACCCCTGGTGATGTGAGCGATTACTGGGAGCTGACCAACTTCGGCACTGAAGCTGTGGATCTTGCGGGTTACGGCTGGCATGACAGTGGTCGCTCCGCTGCAACTGCAGCTTCTTATGTGCTGCCTGGCGGTTCCACCATTGATGCTGGTGAATCGGTCATCTTCACGACGGCTTCTCCGACGGCCTTCCGTGCTTGGTGGGGGCTGGATGAGACTGTGAAGGTGTTCCAAACCATTGGCGCTCCTGGTCTCGGCCAAAACGACGGTGTTTCCCTATTCGAAAGCGGTGGCAATGAGTTGTTCTTCTTCAGCTATGCTGCCAGCGGGTTCACGCGTGAAGATGGTAATGCTTCCGTGGGTGGCCATGCCGGTCCTTCGGCAGGTGGTTCGGCTGATTCAGTGGCGCTGATCTGGGTGCCCACGTCTGGCACAGAGAGCCCTCGCTACACAGCAGCCACGGGCAGCAATTATGGAAGCTTCCAGGCAGCTGTCGGCACGGATCTGGGTTCTCCTGGTCGCACCGTGGCACCTCCTTCGCCGACCGTGACCCAAGGCCCGCTGAAGTTAGCTCGTGTTTCCACGCTCCATTTAGCGGGTGCTGAAATCTCGGCTTACGATGCGGCCAGCAAGCGTGTCTTTGTGACCTCGAGTTCTGGGCTTCAGGTGGTGGACATCACGAATCCGGCCGTTCCTCATTTGCTTGAGACCCTCACTTTCACGGATGCTCCGGTCAGCTTGAATTCCTCGGATGTAACCAGCGTGGATGTCTTCAACGGCATTGTGGCGGTCGCCGTCCCCAATGCGGATAAAACTCAGCGTGGTCATGTGGTGTTCCTGAATGCCGCGGACAGCTCCTTCATCAGCAAAGTGCAGGTAGGGTATCTGCCAGACCAGGTCACTTTCAGCCCCGATGGTCGCAAGGTGCTGACGGCTGATGAAGGTGAATATCAACTCGGTGGCACGGATCCAAACCCAGGCACCGTGAGCATCATCGATGTCTCCGCAGGCTTCGAAGCCCCGACGGTGGCGACAGCGGACTTCACGGCTTTCGATGCCCAAGCCGCCGCGTTGAAGGCCGCTGGGGTGCGCATCTTTGAAGAATCGAGCGTGTTGCGTCTGCCTTCTCTGGACTTCGAGCCTGAATATGTTGCGGTTTCTCCCGATAGTACCAAGGCCATGGTGACTCTTCAAGAGGCCAATGCTGTGGCCATTTTGGATATCGCAACGGCGACCTTCACAGACGTTCTGCCCTTGGGTGAGAAGGATTTCTCCACCCTGTTGGCCGACTTCAGTGATCGGGACGGACCCAGCTCCAGCAATCTGATCAATCTCACGACGGGGAACCCTGTTTTCGGTCTCTACATGCCGGATAGCATCTCCTCCTTCAAGGCGGGTGGCCAAACCTACTATGTGATCGCGAACGAAGGCGATGACCGCAATGACTTCCTGACCAGTCCGACCGAGACGACGACGGTAGGCAATGCGGGTTATGTGCTTGATCCGACCGTGTTTCCAAATGCCGCTGAGTTGAAAAACACTGCCAAGATGGGCCGTCTGACGGTCTCCAATTCTCCCGGATTGCGTGGCGACACGGACAATGACGGTGATGTGGATCGCATTCTCATGTATGGAGCTCGTTCCTTCTCCATCTTGGATGCCGAAGGCAACATGATCTATGACAGTGGAGATGACATCGAAACCACCATGGCCGCGATCGGTGCTCCGCAGTTCGACGATGCACGTAGTGACAACAAAGGCCCAGAACCGGAAGGCATCGAGATCGGTGTCATCGATGGCCGCACCTACGCCTTTGTGGGCCTTGAACGTCATCGCACGATCATCATCTATGACGTGACCAATCCTGCCAGCGTGACTCGTGCTGGATTGGTGAGCTTCCCAGATGATCTGAACCCTGAGGGGATTCAATTCATCCCTGCTGCCAAATCCCCCAACGGGATTCCGATGATCGCGGTCACCAACGAGTCCAGCAATACGTTGACCTTCTTCAGTGTGCAGTCGGCGAACTTCACCCTTCAGGTCTTGCACTTGGCGGATGCAGAAGCCGGCTTATTGGCCGCTGAAACCGCACCTCATTTGGCAGCTCTCGTGGATGCTTTTGATGATCAGTATGACAATACCCTGATCCTGGCCGGTGGTGATAACTTTATCCCAAGCCCCTTCCTCAATGCAGGCACCGATCCCTCCTTGAACAACGTGCCAGGCATCGGCTCCACCGCCTTTGCCCGCCCCGATATCGCCATTCATAACTTCATCGGTGTTGAAGCTTCGGCCATCGGTAACCATGAGTGGGACCTCGGCACGGCGGTCTTCACGGGAGCCATTGCACCTGCGGGAGCGTGGGGTGGAGCTTTGTTCCCACATATTTCGTTAAACCTGGATTTCTCGGGTGACAGTGCGGCCAATGCACGCTTCACCGATATCCCTCTGGATGGCACCACAAGCCTGATTCCTGAAGCTGAACTGAGCAACGGGCGCATTGTCCCCACGGCGGTGATTGTCAAAGGCGGCGAGAAGATCGGTATCGTGGGTGTGACCACTCAGCTGATCGAGAGCATCTCGTCCCCGAGTGGCACCGAAGTGAAAGGTTTCCCGACTGGCACCGGAGCCAATGGTGAAACGGACAACATAGATCTGTTGGCCAATCAGGTTCAGCCTTATGTGAATGAACTGATCGCGGAAGGGGTGAACAAAATCATCCTGCTTTCTCACCTGCAGCAGCTCTCCAACGAGCGCAGTCTGGCGACCAAACTCCATGGCGTGGACATCATTCTGGCCGCTGGTTCCAACACACGTCTCGGCGACGCGGATGATGTGGCGGTGGCCTTCCCAGGACATTCGGCCAACTTTGCAGACACTTACCCGATCATCACCGCAGGCACCGATACTAAGACCACGTTGATCGTGAATACCGACAACGAGTTCACCTATCTGGGGCGCTTGGGCGTGGAGTTCGATGAGAATGGTGAAATCATCCTAGAGAGCGTGACCGATCGTGTAGGAACCAACGGCGCTTATGCCTCCACCGCTGCCAATGTGGCCGCTGCTTGGAACGTGAGTGAGGATGATCTCAGCACGACAGCTTTCGCCTCTGGCACCAAGGGCGCTGCGGTCAAAGCCATCACCGATGCGGTGCAGGCGGTGATCAATGCCAAAGACGGCATGGTCTATGGCTACACCAACGTGTATCTGGAAGGTGAGCGTAACTTTGTGCGCAGCGAGGAAACCAACTTCGGGAGCATGTCGGCTGATGCCAATGCCGTCTTGCTGCGTGACCGTATTGATAGCGCGATCCCGATCGTCTCCCTGAAGAACGGCGGCGGCATTCGTGCCCAGATCGGAGCGGTGTCCAGTGCTGGCGGTAGCTCGGTGAAGTTGCCTCCTCCGGCTAACCCAGCAGTCGGCAAGGCTGAAGGGGGTATCTCGCAGCTCGATATTGAAAACGCACTGCGCTTCAACAACCGTCTGATGACCTTCGAAACGACTCCTCAGGGTCTGAAGGCCATTCTGGAGCATGGTGTGGCTCTTTGGCCTAACCAAGGACGTTTCCCACAAGTGGGGGGTGTGGCTTTCGCTTGGGATCCCGATCTGCCCGCCAATAGCCGAGTGGTTTCCATCGCCCTGATTGATGAGAGCAACAAGATCAAGGTGACTCTCTACAAGAACGGCACTTACAACCCATCGGCTCCGGCGGTCATCCAGATGGTGACGCTGAACTTCCTGGCCAACAATGGCGACGGTTATCCGATGAAGGCCAATGGCAGCAACTTCCGCTACCTGCTGGAAGACGGTTCTCTCGGTCCGATCATTGCCAATGAAGAACTCGACTTTACCGTCACTCCACAGCTTCCGGCCAATGCTTTGGGCGAGCAAAAGACCTTGGCGGATTACCTCACCAGCCGTCATGCCACTCCGGCCACGGCTTATAACTTGGCCGATACCCCGGCTTTCGGTGACTTCCGCATTCAGAACCTGAACTTCCGCATGGATACAGTGGTTCCGTTTGAAGTGGCTCAGGACAGCGATGGCGATGGTATCTCGGACAATGATGAATTGGCCGCAGGCACCAACCCAAATGCCAGCGACACGGATGGAGATGGTATCTCCGATGCGGATGAAATCGCATTCGGCACTCACCCCGCGGCGATGCTGCGCGTCGGTGATGTGGTCAGCATGAATCTCAGCAGCTTGCTGGAAGATGAAGATCACGTTCTTGCTCTGGTCGGGAAGCTCCCTGGCGGCCTTGTTTTCAATGCGACGAACAACACCATTACAGGCAAGGTGACCGGTGCTCCCGGCAGCTATGCGCTGCAGTTCATGGAGAAGGATGGCAAGGTAATCGTTGGTTCGGACGCATTGACCCTGAACGTGCTGGCCTTCCCAGCGGTGCTTCTGGGTGGTTATGAATCCCTTCTGGAAACGGAAGAGGGTCAGCCACAAGGATTGCTGCGCATGACGGTCTCCGGTGCGGGCAGCTACTCGGCCGCTCTGGAGTATGCAGGCACGACACGTCGTTCGACCAAGGGTAGTTTTGCGCTGACTCAAGGCTCTTCCACCGCTGAGGTGGAGCTGACCTTCAAGGCCGCGAAGAACGTGCCTGCGCTGACCGCCACGGTGGAGATCGATACGCAGTCACCGCTGACCAGCGGTTCTTATGAGGCCGGTGCAGTCACAGGCACCCAGCGCGGTTTCCGCCTGACGGCTAAGAACGCGAATCCGCCGGTGGCACAGAAGATCGTCACAGCCTTCGATGCAGGTGAGCAGGATGGCATCGCCTACCCCGCTGGCATCGGTTGGGCGAAGGGCAGCGTCAGCAAGACCGGAGTCATCAAAGTGAAAGGGCTCTTAGGAGATGCCCAGAGTGTGACCCTCAGTGTGAATCTCTCCGCGACCGGTCAAGCTCTCCTGTGGGCTCAGCCTTACAAGAACAAAGCTTCCTACATCGGAGGTGTGGTCACCCTGGGTAATCTCGGCCAGCCGCTGAACCTGCCTCAACGTTTGCCCGAAGGTCTGGAGTGGTTCAAAGCCGCCGATAGCAAGGAACTGAGCTACCCCGCCGGGTTTGCCGAACCACTGGAGGTGACCGCTAAGGTGAGCCGCTTTGCGCCGACCAGGACCGCCACCGAACTCGCCACAAGCCTGGGTCTCACGAATAGCCTAATGGAAGTGGAAATCTTTGGTTCCGGTCTCTCCAATGCCGCACCGAATGACTCGCCGGTGCTGCCGACCCAATTCACCTTGGACAGCAAGTTCAAGCTCACGGCCACTACCACCGCGCCTGTCTCATGGACCGGTTCCGTCGCCAAAGCCGACGGCGGCTTCACCGGCACGTTCAGTCTTCCTGCGGGGGAGGAAAATCTCGCTGGTAAGGCAGCCACCACAGGAGTTCTTCTTCAGGACGAGTCCTTTGAAGAGACAGTGGGCGCAGGTTTGATCAAAGTGCCTGTGGCAGGAGCTAAAAAGGCTTTCCGCACGGCGGCACTGATCTTGGAACAGTAAGAATCAGGTCCAGATTGATCCATTCAGGGCCGCCGGATGATTCCGGCGGCCTTTTTTGTTTTATCTGCCGTCAATCTGACGTTTGATTGTGCCTGCTCGGTTTTCTCGAACCGCGTTCCGTCCCAACCACCCGTCATGAAAGTCCGTTATCTTCTGTCTCTTGTCTTCGCATCCACCGCCTTGCTCGCGGATGAAGCCGCAACGCCGGTGGACCAGATCAAAATCAAAAAGGATTTCAAGGTGGAGCTGCTCTACACCGTGCCCAAAACCGAGCAGGGCTCCTGGGTCAGCATGTGCCTGGATGATAAAGGCCGCCTGCTCGCCTCGGACCAATACGGGCCGCTGTATCGCATCACCCCTCCAGTACTCAATGGCAGCCCTTCGGAAACGAAGATCGAGAAGATGGATCTGGCCATCGGTGCAGCTCAAGGGATGGCCTTCGTGAAGGGCGCGATTTATCTCCAGGTGAATGGCGACGAATATCAAGGGCGCGGCCTTTACAAAGTCAGCGACACAAATGGCGATGATCAATTCGACAAGGTGGAACTGCTGCGTGGCTACACCGAGCGTGCTGGTGAGCATGGACCTCACTACGTCGTCGCAGGGCCTGATGGTGAGAGCGTGTATGTCGTAGTCGGAAACCAGACGCCTCTGACGGAGTTCACCCAGAACCGTGTGCCCGCAGTCTGGCAGGAAGATATTTTGCTGCCACGCATTTATGGGCGTGGTTTCATGAAGGACGCTCAGGCCCCACGTGGATGGGTGGCCAAAGTCAGTTTGGATGGCAAGCAATGGGAGCTGATCACCACGGGATTCCGCAATGAGTATGGGGCTGACTTCAATCGTGAAGGCGATCTGTTCACCTATGATGCCGACATGGAGTGGGACATGAGCCTGCCTTGGTATCGCCCCACGCGTGTCTGTCAGGTCTTGAGTGGTAGTGAATTTGGCTGGCGCAATGGTTCGGCCAAATGGCCTGTGCGCTGGGAAGACAGCGTGCCTCCCGTCAAAGACATTGGCCCAGGGTCACCGACAGGAACTAAATTTGGTTATGGTGCTAAGTTCCCGGCCAAGTATCAGGAGGCTTTTTTCATCAATGACTGGAGCTATGGCAAAATGTATGCCGTGCATCTGAAGCCTGACGGGGCAGGCTATAGCGCCGACTTCGAAGAGTTTCTGAGTGCCCAGCCACTGCCTCTTACCGACTTGGTGATCAATCCCCAAGATGGAGCCATGTACTTCGCGATTGGAGGTCGTAAAACCCAATCGGGCTTGTATCGCGTGACCTACACCGGCAGTGAATCCACGGCTCCCGCGCCCCAACCTCTGGAGGGCGAGGTCAAAAAGCTGCATGATCTGCGTCGCAGCTTAGAAGCTTACCACGGTGCAGCCAATGAGAAGGCCGTGGCTGTAGCATGGCCTCATCTCGGTCATGCGGATCGTCTCATTCGCAATGCCGCCCGTATCGCCATCGAGCATCAGCCTGTGGCTTCGTGGAAAGACAAAGCGTTAGGCGAAAAAGAGCCACGTGCAGCTCTGACAGCCTTGATGGCGCTGATCCGTCATGGCGCTAAGGAAGACCAATCCGCCGTGATCGCGGCCCTGGATCAGATTTCTCTCGAAGGGTTGGACCTTCTGAGCCAGATCACTTTGCTGCGTAACTACACGCTTGCCTTTCTTCGTTTGGGCGAGCCTACGGCAGAGCAGAAGAAGAGCACGATCGCTCGCTTTGCGCCATTGTTCCCGCATAAGGATGTCGGCTTCAGTCAGGATCTCTGTGAGATGTTGGTTTATCTGGGTGACGAAGGTGTGGTGGCGAAAACGGTGCCCCTCGTCAATGGGGCTCCTTCACAAGAAGAGCAGATCGGTTATGCCAAAAGCCTGCGCCTTGCTAAGGCTGGTTGGACCCCGGAGCTGCGTGAGCAGTTCTTCAAGTGGTTCCAACGAGCAGCCACTTATACAGGGGGAGCCAGTTTTGGCCTGTTCATTGAAGACATCAAACGGGATAGCCTTGCAGGCCTGACGGATGCGGAAAAGCTGGTGCTTCAAGCAATCTTGGAGGCCAAGCCCGAAGCTAAAGCGCCGACCTTTGGAGCCAAGCAGTTAGGCTATGTCAAAAACTGGACCGTGGCCGATCTAGAGAAAGTCTTGCACGTCGGCCTGGAAGGTGGTCGTAACTTTGAAAACGGCCGCAATAGCTTTGGCGCTGTGGGTTGTTTCGGATGCCATCGTTTCAATTTCGAAGGTGGTGCTGTCGGCCCAGATCTCACCAGTGTTTCCGGTAAATTCGGTCCGAAAGACCTGCTGGAATCCATCATCGAACCGAGCAAGGAAATCAGCGACCAGTATGGCAGCATGGATTTCAAGATGAAGGATGGCAAACTCATCGTGGGCCGCATCATGAACCTGAAAGAGGACACGCTGATGGTGAACATCAACATGCTGGACCCCAATGCGATCCAGAGCATCAAGCGCAGTGACATCGCCAGCATCGAGCCGAGTAAGGTCTCCATGATGCCTGCAGGACTCGTCAACATGCTCCAAGAGGACGACATTCTCGATCTCTTGGCCTATCTACTGAGCAAGGGCGATCCTAAGCACCCTTATTTCCGCACGAAGTAGACTTTTCCAAGCTTGAGATTCCATCATGAAATGCCTCCTCGGAACGTGCATCTTGCCTCTCTTCATCCTTTGTGTGAGCGGCTGTTCGACAGGCACAAGCATGGGCTGGCGCAAACTTCTGAAGGAAGCTGCAGAGCCACCACTCCCTCAACTCCCAACAGTTCAGTTGATTCAAGGGACGGATGGCCAAAGGGTCGCCAAGGTCACGAACAGGATGGACCAACCGATCTATTATTACGGTAGCAAGGCCACCTCGCCGTCAACTTATGTTGAAGAGTACAAGTGGGGGCGCTGGGTCGATACTTCCTTTGATTGGTGTGGCACAGGCAAGAGCAAATACACGATTCCCAGCCATGGCTCCCAGGAGTTTCATTTGTTTGATTTCGATCGGCACACCCGGATCTATGCACTCTTTTCAACCTCTGATGAGAAGGCCGCTTCGCTGATCCTGCTGAATTTTCCGTAATCTGCTGCCGGGTAAACAAAAAAGCCGACGTCGCTCAATCAAAGCGTACGTCGGCTAAATTGGATTCAATTCAGCTTACACATTGAAACGCCACTCGACGACATCGCCGTCGCGCATGACGTATTCTTTGCCTTCGATGCGCAGCTTACCCGCTTCACGAGCTTTGGCTTCGGAGCCGAGGGCGACGAGGTCGTCGAAGTGGACGATCTGAGCGGCGATGAAACCACGCTCGAAGTCGCCGTGAATGACGCCAGCAGCTTGGGGGGCTTTCATGCCTTTGGTGATGGTCCAGGCGCGGGTTTCTTTTTCTCCTGTGGTCAGGTAGGTCTGAAGACCGAGCAGGGAATAGGCGCTCTTGATCAGCAGGTTTACACCGCTGTCCTCTACGCCGAGGTCGGCGAGGTAAGCCTTGGCATCTTCTTCAGGTAGCTCGCTCAGTTCAGACTCAATGGCAGCGCTGACGACGGTGGCGCTGGCGGCATGAGCGTGCTTCACATACTCACGCACTTTGGACACCTGGGGATGCTTGTCAGGATTCTTGGAAGCCTCGGCCAGTTCGTCTTCGGCAACGTTGCAGGCGTAGATGCAAGGCTTGCCACTCAGAAGGAAGAAGCTTTTGAGAAGCTTCTTCTCTTCGTCATTGAGCTCCAGCGTGACGGCGGGTTTCATGGCGTCCAGGTGGGGCAGCAGTTTTTCGCAAAGTGCGTTTTCGGCCTGCGCTTCCTTGATGCCGCGCTTGGCGTCTTTATCCGTGCGGGCCTTACGCTTGGTCACGCTGTCCATGTCCGCCAGGATCAATTCGGTGTTGATGACTTCAATGTCGCGGATGGGATCGACGCTGCCGTCCACGTGGGTGATGTCGCCGCCTTCAAAACAACGGACGACGTGAACGATGGCGTCCACCTCACGGATGTGGCTGAGGAACTTGTTGCCGAGGCCTTCACCCTGGCTTGCGCCTTTCACCAAGCCTGCGATGTCGACGAACTCAATGGCCGCCGGGACCAGCTTCTGGGAGCCGCTCATCTTGGAGAGGACCGCGAGGCGCTCATCGGGGACGACGACAACGCCCTGATTGGGCTCGATGGTGCAAAAAGGGTAGTTGGCAGCCTCCGCCTTGCGGGTGCGGGTGACTGCGTTGAAGAGGGTGGATTTGCCCACATTGGGCAGGCCGACGATTCCAGCTTGGAGCATAAGGGTGGCGAGGATAGCCAGTCCAACGGCGGGTGCGAATGAAAAGTGTGTTGTAGAAAACCCCGGCTAGGTGACGATTCTGGCAAATTGCCTGATGTTGAGACTTGATCGCGGGTCCATCGGCGACAGAATTGTCACTTTGCAAAATGTAAGATCCCTTTGACTCGCATGGCTGCTTCGATCCCCCTTTCCCCTCAGAACTGGCAGGAGACTCTGGAAAGGACCTTGAAGGAGTTGATGAAGACTCAAAAACAAGTCGTTTTTTGCATCACCGGAAAGTCGGGCAGTGGCAAATCCACCCTGGGTAAGAAAATCCGTAAAGAAGGATTGGGCAGTATTTCGAGACGTCAGATTGCCGTGGTGGATGACAGCATTTTGGCGGTGCCGTTCTTGGGGATTTTTACCCGGAGAATCAAAAGCAAATCCCTGGAAAGAGACAACCTCGCCCCTTTTGAGCATTGGCTGCGAAAGAAAAAACTGGTGATCTATGTCAATGTCTCCCCTCACAAACGCCTAGATCGTTGTGATGTGATTCTCCGGCTCAGATGTCCCGAGGAGGTTCGGCGTGTGCGGTTGATCAACCGAGAAAAAGGGGGGGAGGCACGATTCCTGCGCACGGTTCATTCGTCCGACGACATTCAAATTGAGGCTGATCATGTCTTTGACTTGTGCCTCGTCGAGACTCATGGTCGCGCGCCGCTGGCATGGGAACCGTCCGCTCAGGCTGCGTTGTCGGTGCTGAATTGGGCATCACTTCCGCTGAGTGGTCTGGCTGTAAGCTGGTTGGCAAGTTGATGCCCCATGTCGTTTACATCCTGGCAATACGCCTTTTTTCTTCCGCTCATCGTTCTTCTCTACTGGCCGCTTCCTCGGCTCGGGCGGATGGCTCTGCTCCTGGCGGCGAGTTACTTTTTCTACGGGATGTGGGACCTGCGTTTTCTGGCGCTGCTCTTGGCTTCGACAGGGATCGATTTCTTCTGCACCCGCTCGATGGTCGGGCAGCGTGAAGCCCGGGGAAAAATCATTGTGACTACCCTGCTGCCGCTCATCTGGCTGGGGGGCTGTTCGTATTTCTGCAGGGATCATGTCAGCATCAGTGCGGCGAGTTTAACGGCAGCGGCAATTTTCCCTCTCCTGTTCGTGCCGCTCCATGAGTGGATCTGGACGTGGTCACTGGAGTCTCGCCGGCGCGGCTTCATGTGGCTCAGCATCATTACCAACATGGTGGTGCTGATCTTCTTCAAGTACTTCGGCTTTTTCGCGGAAAGCTTGGTGGCGTTGCTTGGTTCGGTGGGGATGGATCCGGGCTGGACACTGCCCAACATCATTTTGCCGGTCGCCATCTCCTTCTACACCTTTCAGTCGGTGGCTTATGCGGTGGACGTTTATAAGGGCAAGGTGGAACCGGTGCCGGATTTGATCACCTTTGGGGCCTACCTCGCCTTTTTTCCGCAGCTTGTCGCAGGACCGATTGAGCGGCCCGCCAAATTTGTGCCCCAGTTTACCAAGGCGGCGGTGTGGGAGTGGGAGCATCTACATGCTGGCCTGCGCCTGCTGCTCATCGGTGGCTTCAAAAAGATCTTCGTGGCGGATAACTGCGCGCTGATCGCCAACTACGTCTTCAATCCAGGGGCGACGCCGAATGCGCCATGGGCACTGCTGGGCATCGTCGCTTTTGCTTTCCAGATCTATGGTGATTTCTCAGGTTACACCGATTTGGCACGAGGCTCGGCCCGTTTGCTGGGGATTCATCTGAGCATGAATTTCCGCTTCCCGTATTCCTCGACGGGCCCATCGGATTTTTGGCAGCGTTGGCACATCACACTCTCCAGTTGGTTCCGCGACTATGTGTACATCCCGTTAGGTGGAAACCGGGTAGGTACGGTCCGCACGGTGGTGAATCTCTGGATCACCATGCTGCTGGCAGGCCTATGGCATGGTGCGAGTTGGACCTTCGTGCTGTGGGGGGGCTATCATGCAGCCATGCTCACGGCCTACCGGGTGATTCCCGGTTTAGGAGCTTTGGAGGTTGCGACTTCGCGTGCTAAACGAACAGGAGCTATTGTTTTGATGTTCGTTCTGACGCTGTTCGGTTGGGCGTTGTTTCGAGCTCAAACCATGACGCAACTCGGCGTCTGGCTGCATGCGCTGACGGTCTGGGCTCCAAGTGAAGACTGGATGCATCCCGCCCTCTGGCTGGTGTTTCACATTGTGCCTTTGATCTTGCTCCAGGTAGCGACGTGGAAGCCTCGAGATGAGGCGGAATTGACGGCTCTGCCTTGGCCCGTGCGTGGCATCATTTTCGTCCTCCTCTTTGTCGCGATGGTCAGCTCGGTGGCCCATGAGCAGGAGTTTATCTATTTCCAGTTTTGATCGGAATGCACCTTTTTACTCGAAGCTTTTTGTTATTCGTGGCCATCCTTTTGATGGCAGAATTGGCCGCGCGATTCGTCTTCGTGCGGGCGATGGAGGGGCGCTTCGACTATGGATATCATCCCACCGCCGGCTTTGTGGAAAAGTCCGATGGGGAAGTCGAATTGCATCGTTCTGGCGGGCGCCGCTTTTTTCCGCAGACCTTTCAGAAGACGCGGCCGGAAGGTGTTTATCGTGTGATGGTCATTGGGGATTCCGTCTCGCGTGGCAAAAGTGTGGAGCAATCCTACACAGGCTTCTTGGAGAAAGAATTGCAGGCCAGGGGCATCCAGGCGGAGTGTTTGAATCTGTCTCTGCCAGGCTTTGGTGCTCGGCGTAAAGACTTGGTCATCCAACAAGCCGAGAAATACCAGCCGAACCTGATCATTCTGCATGTGGGAACCTCCAATGAATATGAGGACGAGCGTGAATGGCAGCGGCGAGATGACTTCAATAGCCCGCACCCGAAGAACTGGCTGATGCACTCCATGGTCCTTCGTCAATTTTATGAGATGAAGACAGAGAAATTGTATTGGCAATGGTTGCCACGCGCCGTTCGGAGCCAAGCCGGCGCCTTTGATGTCAATGAAGAATTGCGTGCGAGCACGGACGACAATACCCTGCGTGAATGGAAGGCACGGGTGAAGCAAGTGACTGCTCAAGCACTGGAGCGCTTGCACAAGGCTGGAATTCCTACGCTGCTTGTTCTACAAGCCAGCAACACTCGGCAAAAGACAGTGGATGGCGGCGTGCTTCTCTCCGATGTAGCGGTGGCGGATTGGACGGCCCCCTTAGTTAGGGATGGAGTCGCTCGAATCAGCATGAAGGAGGTGATCTCTCCGGTGCAGGCGGCCAAGATGTACACCGACTCTAACCACGTGAAACCCGAAGGCCATCGGCTCATCGCCCAGGCGATTGCGCAAACGCTATCCGAAAAGGGTTGGCTGCCTAAAGCTGCGCAAAAGTGACGCTAACGAGCGTTTGTTTCTTCCCAAATCCGATCTTTCTCTTCAAGTTTCCATCGTCGCTCATGAAACTCGCCTCCTTACTTACCACCGGTCTTCTACTGGCCAGTTCCGCATTCGCGGAAGATCTGGTTAAACTCACCCGTGTTTACGAGAAAGTGGAGACACTTTTCCCCATTGCGGTGGTGATTCCTGCCGATGGCACTCAGCGGGAGTTTTTGGCCCTTCAGCGTGGTCAGATTTTGATTCTGCCGAAAGATGAGCAGTCGGCAGAGACCAAGACTTTTCTCGATCTGAGCACTCGCCAGATGGAAGCTGCGAATGGCAAGTTCGAAGAAGGCTTGAACGGGTTGGCTTTTCATCCCAAGTTTAAGGACAACGGCCTGTTCTATCTCTGCTACACTCAGCAAAAGCCCAAGCGTCTCGTCGTCAGCGAGATGAAAGTCAGCTCGGCAGACCCTGATAAAGCCGACGAGAGCACGGAACGTGTGCTGCTGGAAATCCCGCTCATCAACTGGAACCACCACGGCGGTAACATCCTCTTCGGCCCGGATGGCTACCTCTACATCGGCGTGGGAGACACCTCCAAGCGCAACGATGAGCAGCGCATGGCCCAGCTCAATGCGGTGCTGGTGGGCAAGGTGCTGCGTATCGATGTCGACAGCCGGGAGTTTCACAACGCCTACGGCATCCCAGCCGACAATCCTTTCGCTGACGGGGTTAATGCCCAACCGCAGGTCTATGCTTATGGCATTCGTAACCCATGGGGGATGCACTTCGATGAGAAAGGTTGCCTCTGGCTGGCGGATGTGGGGCAAGATCTGTGGGAAGAGATCAACTGGATCGTCAAAGGCGGTAACTACGGCTGGAGCTTCCGTGAGGGTTCCCGCCCATTCCCTCTGCGTCAAGATCAGGCGCCAGCCGAAGCTAAGTTGATCGACCCCATCCATGAGTATCATCATGGCGATGGCCTCAGCATCACGGGCGGCATCATTTACAATGGCAAGGCCTTGCCAGACCTTCAGGGAGCCTATGTTTACGGCGATTTTGTCCTGGGCAAAATCTGGGCGCTGCGTGCGAACGACGAAGGCAAGGTGGACAGCAACAGCCTGCTTTATACCAGCCCACAGACCCCTGGGAATGACCCCAAGAAAAAGCCCACAGTCTTGGTGAAACCGACCGCTTTCTGCGCCGACGCAAACGGCGAAATGCTCGTTCTTGACTGGAATGGAGCCATCTATCGCCTTGCCAAATAAGACCGCTTTTGAGTTTTCTGACCATGCCTGAGTTGATCTCGAATCCCGCCGACCTGAAGCCCACAACGACCTGGCAGGAGACTGTCTGGGCTTACACTGCTGAAGAGGCTTTAGTGGATCATACCACCAAAGCACGCCTCTGCGTTGCCACCCTCTTACCTTTCAAGGATCAAAAGCCGGATTGGGAGGGCTTTTCCAAAAGTGTGCGCTGGATGCAGCAGTGCGGAGAGTACTACGGGGTGGAGATGGTCTTCGTGCTCAACGCGGATACCGGTTACATCTTCGACCTCAGCAATGAATTGTATGCGGAAGTGCTGAAGCGTTTTCGCGCAGAGTTTCCTAACCAGAAGTTTATTGCCGGTATCACGGCGCGCGGTGCGGAAAAAGATACGGTTTTCAAAGCAGAGCGCTACTGGCCGCTACTGGACATCGCTCAGAGCCATGACAATGGCGAGATGATGATCATGACCTCACGGCTCCTGAATATTCTGGAGCCGGAAGCCCGTCGTGATGCCTATTTTGAAATCGCTGAGCACATCACTCATCCGGCGATTGCTCATGCGCTTGAGCCTTCTTTCGTGCCTTGGGCTTCACCGTATGAACCGTGGTTGCTGCATGAGATCGCCAATCATCCAAAATACGTGGGCGGTAAAATCAGCACGCTGGACGAACCGCACTTCCTTTATTGGGCCGCCATGTGCAAGGATCTGAAGTTGCCCTTCGCTCCTCACAGTGGTGACGACTACGGCATCCCGACTGCCATTCGCCTTGGTTTGCCCTTGTTGATTGGAGCTGGGGTCAGTGCCTGCCCGCTCATCTGTGCGGCCCGTGACATGTGGCTGCTGGACAGCGTGGCGGATAAGAAGTTCAAGACCGGTTCAGGTCGTTTCGACACACGGGTTTACAAGCTCTTTGAAGCTTTCCAATCGTTCGAGGATCTCGTCTTCCGCTTGGATGAAAAAATGAGTGCGGCGCCTTACAAGCACAGCACGGCGCATGTCCTGCATCATCTCGGTTTGATCGAAGCACCCGAGTCTCACCCGGATTGCAGAGATGTCCGTGGTGCAGATGAGGCGTTGCGTATGGAAGAAGCCATGCGTCGTCCTCTCCGAGTGGCCAAGCGGTTAGGCATTCCGTATTTTGAGCGGAAGTAAACGAGTGGGCTTAAAGGTTATAAAATTCATAACCAAAGATTGCGAAATGCCTCATCGCAGGAGGATTTCGAATTTTTGGGTGGGTTCCCTGTCAAAGAGGTGAGCGCATCTTTCGGGATGCGACGAACCCCCTTTTATTTATGAAAACTCAACTTCGTCCTCTAGCTACTCTGGGTGCCGTAGGCCTTGCTCTCACCTTTGCTTCCTGTGTTAGCCCCTATGCTGGCCCGAATGAGCGTGATGGTGCGGTGATCGGCGCTGTCGGTGGTGGTGCTTTGGGAGCGATGATTGGTAGCCACAGTGGTCGTCCACTGGAAGGCGCAGCCATCGGTGGGGCCCTCGGAGCCTTGGCAGGCTCCTCCATCGGTGCGAGCCAGGATCAGCGCTATGGGTATGGCTACGGTTACAGTCGTCCCGTCTATTACCGCAGCGGCCCGCGCTACGGCTACAGCCGCTACGGGTATCCATCGCGGTATTATGGTTACCGGCCCTATCGCAGCGGCTTCCACGCCAGCAGCTACCGCTATGGTCCCGGTTACGGGTATGGCTACCGACCCTATTATTGGTGATTTCGAGCCATCCTTCAATGAAGCCCGGTCCCTGTGACCGGGCTTTTTGTTTGTCTGGACTCTTAACGCCGTTTGGGGCGGGTTAAAAAGAAGAGAAATATTCCCAGAATCGCGACCACGCAGGTGGCAAAGGTCAGCGTCGTCAGCACCAGATCTCGGAGGTCTTTGTTCGGGATGAAACCGAATTTGTGGAAGTTCGTGAAGATGGTGGCTTCAAACTGACGCTGATTATCCGTATGTCGGGTGACACTGCCTGTCACGGTGGAGACATAAACACGCGTGTACTTTTCATCATCCAGATCGAAGCGATAAACCGGGAGGATGCGGAAAATGTTGATGTACTCATTGTTAAACGCCGTGAGGAAGTCGGTTTTTCGGGCCTTAGCTCCGCCGAGAAAGGTGCTGGCGATTTCTGAGGCGTAGCGTTCATCTTGAGCGGCGTCCACCCGTCCGTCTCTGGCGCTGACATACTGGGCTCCGCGTGTACCATTCACATAGATCTGATACCAGGGCTCCCCGCCAATGCTGCGGACGTTCACAGCGGATACTCCTTGGCTTGCTTCAGGCAGTTTGGCAGTGGCTTCAGCGACGCTGATTTGAATGAGCGAGACATCCAATCCTTCACCACTCGGGCGGGCTGTCGGTGGAGGAGCCTGCGTCCGGGTCATGACGTTATGAATCACGCCACTGCCGGCGGACATGAGGATGGTTAAGCTGAAGAGGAGGCCCAGCCATCGGTGCGCTTTGCGAATGAAATTTTTGTTCATGTGAGTCGAAATGACCGGGGCAGGGATGGGCTGCCCCGGCTAAACATTGAGTTACCACTTCCATTCAATGCCTGCATAGACGGCACGGCCATCTCCAGGCATGAAGACAGCGCTATTGGCTGCTGCGGTTTTCAGCACACCCGTGGTGGCGGCGTAGGTTTCGTCGGTTAGGTTTTTGCCTTCGATGAAGAAGGAAAGGCCTTTGGGAGTGCGGTAGCCGATTTTAAAGCCGAGCAGAGCATAGCCATCGGCCTCCAGCGTGGAGTCCATGTCCACTGCATACCCCTGAGGAACCCATTCGACGTTCGGGCCAGCATAGAAGCCGCAAGGATGTTCATAGATGAGTTCAGCCCGGTAGTAGTGGCGAGGCACCCCAGGAAGTTCGTTGGTGCCAAATTCACCATCGCCATCAAAGCGGAAGTCGTTGAAGAGATAGACCTGACGCAGGAACAAGCGATCCCCTCGGATGGCATCTTGGCCAAGTTGTTTACCGCTGGCTACCGTTGCTTCCTGCCAAGGCGAAACGATGCCGCGTAGGAGATCGACATCGACCATGGCCTCGACGCCGTGATGGATGGTGCGACCTGCGTTGACCGTCTGTGTCGGGCTGACTCCCGGGATGCCCAGGGAGAGAAGCTCGTTATCCAACCAGGAGTAATACCAGACCAGATCCCAGCGCACGCGTTCGGTGGACCCACGGGTACCGAGTTCGATGGTTGTGCCACGCTGAGCGTCCAATTCGACGAGTCCTGGGGCTGCACCGACAGCGGTCAGTTCACCGAATGAAGGTGGCTCAAAGCTACGGCTAGCATTGAAGAACACTTGCGCTTTGGGCGTGACTTCCCAGAGCAGGCCCAGCTTCGGACTGAACCCCCAATAATCTTCATCGGCGCTGTTGTTGGCTCCGAAGATTTTCTCTTCTTCAAAGTCACGTTTGGCATAGCTGCCTTGTGCCCCAATGACCAGAGCCAGCGTGTCGGTCATGTAAAAGCTGTTCTGGATGTAGAGGTCCAGATTGGTCGAGGTCTGCTCGTTTTCTGCCGTGCGCAGCCCGCGTTCACCCGCAATGTTTTGGAAGCGGTTGTCCTGCGTGATGCCATAAGTGGCTCCCAAACCAAGTGTGAATTGGTTGCGATGCCCTGCCAGGTCAGCCAGCGAGTCGTAGCGGACATCGACACCGAAGTCATTGGAGAGCTGGTCGATCACTTGGAAGATGGGGTGATCGAGATCTTTCCAAGACCAGAAGCTGCTGACAGTCAGCTTCTGATCACCATCGGTGAAAGTGGTTTTGTTGGCGATGCGGAAGAGATCGAAGTCACGCTTTTGCTTCCCGGCTAAACTGCCTGCGTTAGCCTGCTGTGGATTGCTTTCGAGTTGATCTTTAGTTAGGCTTCCCGGGAGCTGTGAATCCGTGTGAACGTAGGTGACATAAAAACGGGTCTCGACGTCATCGCTCAGCTTGTAACCGAAGTTGGCGAAGAAGCGCTGATTGCTTTGGCGGCTCCAGTCGCGAAATCCATCCGTGGAGGAGTGAGTGAAGCTGGCATAATAATCCGCGTTTCCAAAGACACCGCCTGAGCTGATTTGAGCACGGAAGGTATCCCATGAACCGGCTTCAAATCGCAGCTGCAAGGGGGATGCATCGTAACCCGTCATTGAGACGAAGTTGATCGCACCACCCAAGGTGGTGGAGCCATACTGCAAGGCATTGGAACCACGGAACACCTCAATGTAGCGAGCCGAGAGTGGTTCCACGGCCTGCATGTCAAAACCACCATCGGCCAGGTTCAGCGGAGCCCCGTCTTGCATGAGCTTGATGCCCCGTCCGTGGAAGGTGCGTTGGATGCCGGAGCCACGGATGGAAAGCCTTGCTTCTTCCGCTCCGAAGCGCGGCTGAATGAAGACCCCTGGAGCGAAATCCAGCGCATCTTTGAGGGTTGTGGCACGACCGCGTTTGTAATCTTCGGCATCGATTATGGCGACCCCGCCAGGGATTTTACTGAGCTGTTCTTTAACGGTTTCTACACGGGGAGAGGTGAGGGATTCACGTTGAGCTTGAGCCGTAACCACAACTTCAGGCAAGGTGTTAGGATCGGCGTTTTGCTGAGCAGATAGAGGAAGACAGGGCAGCCAAAGGGCCGCGAGAACGAGGGACGAAAAAGAGAATTTCATAGAGCGAGACGTGGGCGCTCCGGTGCTGCGCACGGCAGACAACGGTCGGCATGCCCGAGGTTTAGAGCGTGAGAATTGATCCCCCTGGGTCTGAACGACGAAGGGGTATGAAGGATCAAATCAAGCGAACCGCGGGGGCTGTCTCGGCGGCATCATGGCGCGCCGTTCTCCTTGCTGAATGAACTGAGGGAAAGCTTCGATTTTCGACGCTGGCGCAACCGTCTGGATGGCGAAAACCAGAATGGCTTCCATCTTCTTTTTCGGTGCGTCAGCCGACTTTTGCTGATCGTGTTTTTGACCCGCTTCGACGGCTTTACAAAGAGGGCAAGGGTGTTCGCCGTCGAAGGTTTTACTCACGGCTTCCATGAGGGAGCCTTCGCTGGCAAAGGTAATCAACATGCCGGTCCAGGCGATACCCTGGAGCATCGTCCATTGCAGGCCCAGTGACAAGCAAACCGCAGCGACAACCACCCAGCGCGAAAGGCGCGAGAGTAAGGCAAGCTGGTTGGGCATGGTTGACACTGCCGTGAGGCTAGACAGTCAACTTGCCGCTGTCAACTCGGGCGGAGCAGACTTTGATGGATTGCTCAGCTTCAGTCCATTTGCAGCTGGTGATGAAGAAATGCCCATTCGTCAGCGGTCTCTTCGATCACCTTGGTCAAAGCAGTTCCAGCTCCATGGCCTGCGCTAGTCTCGATGCGGATGAGCACGGGAGGTCCATCCTTGGCTTGGCATTCCTGGAGCCGTGCGGCGAACTTGAAGCTGTGGGCTGGGACGACACGGTCATCATGATCAGCCGTGGTCACCAACGTGGCAGGATAGCGTGTGCGGGGCTTGAGATTGTGCAGCGGAGAGTAGGCGTAGAGAGCCTTGAATTCGTCTGCCTTTTCACTGCTGCCGTAGTCACTCTTCCAAGCCCAACCAATGGTGAAGTTGTGGAAGCGCAGCATGTCCATCACGCCAACGGCGGGTAGAGCGGCTCCATAGAGCTCAGGTCGCTGAGTCATGCATGCACCCACGAGCAGACCGCCATTACTGCCGCCTTGGATGGCGAGTTTTGAGGGTGAAGTATAACCTTCTTTTTGCAGGAATTCGGCGCAAGCGATGAAGTCATCGAAGACGTTCTGTTTTTGCAACTTGGTGCCGGCTCGATGCCATTCTGAGCCGTATTCGCCACCCCCTCGGAGGTTAGCAAGAGCGAAGACGCCGCCCATTTCCAACCACACGGCACGTCCGATGGAAAACCCTGGGGTCAGACTAATGTTAAAACCGCCATATCCATAGAGTAGGGTGGCGTTGCTGCCGTCCAGTTTGAGACCTTTTTTGTGGACGATGAACATGGGTACCTTGGTGCCATCCTTACTGGTGGCGAAGACCTGCTGCGTCTCATACGCAGTACCGTCAAAGTCCACCTTCGGCCTGCGGTAGAGACTGCTTTGACCACTGGCGATGTCATAACGGTAAATCGCCCCGGGGGAGGTAAAACTGGTGAAGGCGTAGAAGGTCTGGATATCCTTCCGGCGCCCCCCAAAGCCTCCGACAGTCCCAATGCCGGGTAATTCAATCTGGCGGATAAACTGGCCGTTCAGATCGAATGCTCGCATGTCAGAACGAGCGTCCTTCAGATACTCGCAGAGGATTTGTTCACCGACGAGGGTCACGCCATCGAGCTTGTCGGTGGTCTGGGGAATGACTTCCTTCCAGTGCTTCCGTTCGGGTTTGGTCACATCAATCGCGATGACCCGATAGCGCGGGGCTTCCAGATCGGTTCGGAAATAAAAAACGCTACCGACGTTGTCCAAAAATCCGTAGGCGGCATCGAAGTCATTGAGCAGTTCGATCACCTTGGCATCCGGTTCGGTGAGGCTTTGGTAAAAGATCCTCTTCTTGGGATCGGTGCCCTCAGTCACGGTGAAGGTGAGATAAGCTCCATCATCCGTCACATAGGCATGCAGGCCCCAGTCGGGCTGATCCGGACGTTCATAGACCAGGCGATCTTCGTTCTGGGGCGAACCCAGCTTATGGAAGTAAACCTTCTGATTTTTATTGGCTTCAGTGAGAGCAGCCCCTTCTTTCGGCTGGGGATAACGGCTGTAATAGAAGCCGCTGTTATCTTTGGCCCAGGAGGCTCCGCTAAACTTGATCCATTCCAGGACGTCGGGCAGGTCCTTGCCTGTATCGATGTCCTTGACGCGAAATTCCTGCCAGTCGCTGCCGGCTTTGGAGAGGCCGTAAACCAGCAGTTTGCCGTTTGGGCTGGGGGCTGATTCTGTCAAGGAAGTGGTGCCATCCTGGGAAAGCGCATTGGGGTCTAACAAGATGCGCGGTTCTGCGTCGAGGGATTCGGTCACATACAGAACGCTTTGGTTTTGCAGTCCCGAGTTGCGATTGAAAAACCAACGTCCGCCTTCCTCAAACGGCACGCCGATGCGTTCGTAGTTCCAGAGCTTTTCCAGTCGGTCGCGGATTTCCCCACGCTTGGGCAGCTTTTTCAGATAACCGAAGGTGACTTCGTTCTGCGCTTTCACCCAAGCCTTGGTCTCCTCGCTGTTGTCGTCCTCCAGCCAACGATAAGGATCGGCGACTTGAGTGCCGTGGTAGTCATCCACGATCTCGGGGTCCTTGCGGGTTTCAGGGTAGGGCAGGGGTTGAGCAAAAAGAGAGCAGGACACGAGAGTGAAAAGGGGCGTTGTCGTTTTCATGACTACGATGAGGTAGGCTGCCGAGGACACGATTTCTTGGTTTTGCGGTCGAGAGTGAAATAAACGAACCAAGGCGGCAAGCTCCATCAGGCATAAAAAAAGGCATGAACTGCGGGAGCTCATGCCGTTGAGGAGGGGAGAGATTGATGCTGATCAAAATGGCTTCATGTAGCCCAGGTAAGCCAGGGTAGCTCCCACCAGAGCAGCGATGGCCACCACGGATTTCGGGGAAACACCTTTTTTGGCTAAAACAGGGAGGAAACCCAAAACGAGCCAAAGCACCATCTTCACGATCAGCCACTTGGAGGTGTAAGGGATCTGCATTTTAGCAACCATTCCAAATCCGGTGATCAAGCTGATGAGGAGGCCAATGCCATGCCATTTCATAGCGGCTTTGGTGGAACCCGAGAGCAAAGCTCCGAAACCGATGAAGACACAGATCAGGCCGACGAGGTGAAGAACGTGGTAAATTTGGGGTGACATGGGTGGTGCCAGCATGCTGCCACGGCTTGGGATAATCACAACTAGCGTTTATGCATCTGCGACCTTCTTTGTATCGAGGGGAGGTGAGGTCTTCTCCGCAAAGGACGGGATTGAATGCCCGTATAAAAAGGCTCCATGAAATCATTCTTTTTCTCGCTGTTGTTAGGGTATACGACCTTGGTTCGTGGAGAAGTTGGTGAGGCTGATTTATTGATTGTCGGAGGGGGAGAATCGGCATGTGCTGCAGCCGTGCAGGCAGCTCGGTTGGGCGTGAAAAAGATCGTCCTCGTCAATGATATTCAATGGCTGGGTGGCCAGTTCAGCGCCGAGGGCGTGGGGTGTTTGGATGAATGGACGACGGTCGCTGGACGTCGGGTGAATTTCCCTCGGAGTGGCCTCTTTGCCGAGGTGGTGGATCAGATTCGAGCCCATAACTCGCGAGTGTATGGCAAAGCATCGCCGGGGAATGCTTACTGCGGCACCGAGACCATTGAGCCTGCGGCGGCAGCCGCCATTTTCGAGGCCTTGGTCAAGCCGCACATCGAAGCGGGCGTATTGCGTGTCGAGCGGGATCGCGAGCCGATTCATGTGGACGTGCAACGGGGCCACGTCACAGGGGTGACTTTTCGGCATGTGTTTGGTGAAAAACCGGAACTCCAAGTGAAGGCTCAACTCACCATCGATGCCTCAGACTGGGGAGATGTGATCCGCCTGAGCGGAGCGGCTTACGCTGCGGGGCCTGATCTGCGTTCACGCTTCGGTGAACCGAGTGCCCCGGAGGTCTTTGATGAGGCCGGGCGTCAGGAGATGAATCCGATTTCCTGGTGCGTTGTGCTACGGGAGGCAGGTTCGGATCACACCGTGTCAGCTCCGAAGACTTACGGTGCGCACTCTTTCGCGGCTTTGGACAAAACCCCCCCCTGGGTGGATAGCGATATGAGCGGCGGCATATACTCCATGAAAGGATGGAGCGTGTACACCCATCGCCGGCTGGTGGATCGCTGGCACAATGGCTTCGCGCCTGGCACGGAGGCCACTTTTCTAAACTGGCCGGTTCAGGATTACCCTGTCTGTCAGCTTCCTCAGCAGGTGACGGAAGCTTTAGAGCAAACGGAGCAGGGTGCTTCGAAAAAAAACATCGTGGATCTGACCCCCGCTCAACGGCGCATCATTTTTGCGGATGCGAAGGCTCATGCCTTGGGCATGCTGCACCATCTGCAAACCCAAGTGCATGATCGAGTGGGTGACTTTCCGCATTCCTTCCGCTACATGAAGTTAACGGACGAATTTGGCACGGAAGATCGTCTGCCACCGAAACCCTATGTTAGGGAAGGGCTAAGGTTAGAGGCTCTGGCCATGCTGAGCGAAAATGACATTCGGGCAGCGAGTCGCGAGCCCAAGTGGGCCAAGGTTCTCCCGGAGGACTCGGTCTTGGGTTTTCAGTTCAACATCGATTTTCACCCCACGCGGCGGAAGTTTCTTACCGAGGACCGCAGGGGTCCGTGGGTGTATGAGCAGACGCCGAGCCGAGGCTGGCACACGGATACGGATCGAGCTGTTTTCCCTGCACGTGGGCTTGTGCCTATTGAATTTGAGGGATTGTTAGGCGCAGGCAAGAACATAGGGGTGAGCAGTGTGGTGCAGTCGGCTCTGCGGCTGCATAATCAGATGATGCTCGTCGGCCAGGCGAGTGGGACCTTGGCCTGGATGGCTCTGCGGGACGGGCAGCAGCCTCGGGAGTTGGTCGGTTCGTTGGCCAAAATTCATGAACTCCAGCAGATCTTGGTTCGCGGCCATGGTGGACCGGGAGTGCTCATCTGGCCCTGGCAGGATGTGAGTCCAGACGACCTGCACTTTGAGGCCGCTAATTTGCTGGCTGCTCGGCGGGTGTGGCTGCCCGATGCGGATCAGGTTTTCTTTTCGCCCGACAAGGTGATGACGCGTCGGGACCTCGCTGCGGTTTTGACGCGTCTTCATCGGTTAACTCCCTCAGCAAAAGATTGGCCTGCATTCGATGTACTTCGTTATGTGGATATCGCCATGAGTGATCCAGATCGGAAGTACATCGAGTCCATGGTAACGTGGGGGCAGTTTGGTCCTCAGGAAGAACGCTTTCACCCTGAGGACCAAGTGAATTGGGAAACTCTGCATCGTTGGTTGACTGCTCTGAGATTGCCAGCTTCCCCAGGGTTGCTCGACCGTGATCGGAAGGATTTCAAACTCACCCGGGCGGAGGCGGTGCAACATCTATGGCGAGCTCTCCAGTTGGCCGGGGAGGTGCGTGACCGCAGTTGGTTCCAACCGGGGCATGATAGTGATGGAGATGGCGTAGCTGATGAACGGGATATGCTACCGCAAGACCGTGAGAATGACAATTTACCGGATCGTATGCAGCCGCGGAAGTGAGTGTGCGCCCAGGTCGGATGATGCGGCGTAATGCCAGCATGCAGTTGCATGAATTTCGTCAGTCTCAAATCTTGCGGATTCCGTTGGCAGAAGCGTGGGCGTTTTTCTCTCAGCCAGCTAACTTGAATGAGATTACGCCTCCCGATATGCGCTTTGAGGTGGCGGGAGGGGATATGTCATCCATCTATGCGGGGCAAGTGGTCTGGTATCGCCTGCAGTTGTTGCCAGGACTCTACCGGACATGGGTTACGGAAATCCGGCATGTGCAGCCGCAGGAGTCGTTCATTGATGAACAGCGTTTTGGCCCCTATCGTTTCTGGCAGCATCGACATTCTTTTAAAGAGGTGTCGCCGACTCAGACTGAGGTTTCGGACCATGTGATTTATGCTTTACCGTTTTGGCCGTTTGGGGAAGTCGTCCATACGCTTTACGTAAAGCCGATGCATGAGAAGGTGTTTCGCTATCGCCGGGAGGCGTTGGTTCGCCGTTTTAGCGCCCTAGACTGATTCTATGCACACGGTTCCTGTCACCTGCCCCACTTGCTTTGAGGAGTTCGATGTTCCCGCGCCTTTTGTGACGGAGATTCCCTGTGATGTGGACTATGACTGTGAGGTGTGCTGCCGCCCCATGCGCATTGCCTTTGATGAAGAAGATGGTGAGGTAGTGGGCTACGCCTACGGACTCAATGAATGAGCCGCCTTTAGGGGTGGAGTTCGAAGATCCCTTCGATTTCCACAGCAATGTTCCCGGGTAGAGAGCCCATACCGACGGCACTGCGGGCACCGATGCCATTCTCTTCACCCCAGACTTGGGCAAAGAGCTCGCTGCAGCCGTTGATCACTTTGGGGTGATCCGTGAATTCGGGCATGGCATTGACCATGCCCAAGAGCTTAATCACACGCTTGATCCGGTCCAAGCTTCCCAGTTCCTTTTGCAGAGTGGCCAGCATGGCCAGCCCGGTCTGGCGTGCTGCAGCGTTGCCTTCCGCTAGATCGAGATCCTCGCCCACGCGCCCGCGGATCATGCCTCCATCGTCCAGATAGGGGCCATGTCCAGAGAGGTAAGCAATATTACCGACAATCACGACCGGCTTATAAATGCCACCTTTCGGTGGGGCCGGAGGTAGTGAGATTTGCAGGGCTCGCAATTGGGCTTCGGCGGACATGATCGTAGAGAGCTTAGAACTTGAGCCCGTCTACCTCAAATGACGCTAAGCATCATTGAAGAGATGACGGTTTTTCCAAAAGTAGCTGAAACCTGAGACCAGGGTCAAGGCCGTGGTGAAGTAGATGATGAAGCCGCCGACCCAGAGATCCACGGAGGCGGAGGCGAACGCAGGCTTCAGAAATCCGAAAATGGGCTCCTGGGACCCGGCCTTGAGCATGAAATAGAGGACGGTGATGATTTGCCAGACCATCTTGTGCTTACCGAGCTTTTCGGCTGCCAGGACGGCTCCTTGGCCTGCGGCAATTTGGCGGATGCCCGTCACAAAAAATTCCCGGGAGAGAATGGCAATGGTGATCCAAGAGGGAATGGTCTTATCCACCGACAAGAGGATGAAAGCGGCGGCGATGAGGATTTTGTCGGCAAGGGGATCGAAAAGCTTGCCGAAGTTGGTGACCAGATTGCGTGCCCGAGCGATGTTGCCGTCCAGGTAATCCGTAAAGCTCGCGATGCCAAAGATGATGACCGCGACGGAGTACGTGTGCGACCAGGGGAGATAGAAGCAGGCCACAAAAAACCCCGTGAGCACGAGACGTGCGAGCGTGAGTTGATTGGGCAGGTTCATGGAGTCGGGCGGACGTCGAGCTTCTGTGAGTTAGCGGGGAGGTGCCCCTGCTGTCAATGGGAGGCTGAGATTTGTGTCAGAATCGTGACCGAGTTGTCACGTCTGGAGCCAACCGTGAAGCCATTCCCGCAATTGTTTGCGGGCGCGGTAGATGCGCATCTCAATGACTTTTTCCCGTGTGCCCATGATTTCGGCAATTTCCCCGTGGGACAATCCCTCATAGGTGGAAAGGATGAGGGCCTCTTTTTGTTCTGCAGGGAGCTGCCCTATGGCACGTTGAATGGCGGCTGCGCGCTCCTTGTTCTCAAGATCTCCATCTGGACTTGGATGCCCGGACTCCAGGGGTAGCGCATGAGTTTCGTGCGGATCCAGAAGGGTCACCGGGTGCCGCTTTTGCCACCGGGAATGATTGCGCATGAGATTCGTGGCGATGGTGAAGAGCCAGGTCGAAAACTTATGGGCGGGGCGAAATTGCTGACGGTGTTTGTAAACACGTACGAAGGTCTCTTGAGCCAGATCGCAGGCGGTGGCATGGCAGCCACAAAGGCGCTCGACATAACTGATCAGCCGGGGCGTCCAGCGCCGGATTAAGATATTGAGAGCTGGATCATTGCCCCCAGCCAGAGCCATCATGAGATCGTTGTCCTCGTCGTCAGGCGATGCAATCATTGAAGGGGGATCACCTGAGACCGCAGTTTTTGCAGTTCGGGCGGGTTGATGACTTCGGGGAGGATGTCTTTGAGGAAACGTTCTCCTTCAGCCGCCGGCATGAGGCTGGCCACGGTCCGGAGATGGTCCACCATGTTATCCAAGCAGTTCTCACAGATCGCCTTTTCCCGTTTCAGGGCGGCCATGCGCCATTCCTGCGAGGCTTGAGTCCGACTCCGCTGGAGCAGAGGGCGGTGGGCGCGCTCCATGTTGGCGCACATTTCGTCACAGCGGATGAAGTAGTCACGATGGAGGTCCTTAATCCGTGCAAAGGCATCGTTTGGGAGGTGGTATTCTTCCTTCAGCCATTCCAGGCCCATCTGCTGAGCCGTGGCTGGCTTGGGCCGCAGGTAATAGACGATCTCGTGGGTGATGATGGCCAATGCGATGACGGCGATCACCCGGATCAGCAGTTTCTCACGGATCGACATGATTTTAACGTGCGGCTAAATGATGCGAAGCAAACGGACTGATGGAGCGCACGTAGGCATCGTAAGGGGTGAGCTGTAGCGGACGAGTTTCCAGCCACGCCATGCCAGCACCAATGAGGATGGCCACGGCGGATGCGACAAGCCAACTGCTGGGCTTCAGCAGCCTAGTGCAGAGCTTCTCTTTCCAGGTGGGTTCAGCCTCTTGGGCGGCGATTCGGGCCCACACCTCACGCTGAAACGTGGGCGGTGTATCGCCACGCACCTGCCAGTGAGTCAGCAACTCGTCGAGGGGATCGTCGGGTGTGTTCATAGAGAGGAATGCGTGAGGTGGGGCCTTTTGGCCAAACGGCGTGATGCCAACGTGCGGGCTCAGCGCACGCGAGCGATTTGTAGCCCCGTCTTACCGGCGATCGGTGAGCTGGAGTGATGATAACGGGCCTTACCTGCAGGCGCGGTAGGGGAGGCGACTCGGCTGTCCGTCCAACTGATGCCGGTGCGGTTTTTGATCGGGATGGGAGAGGTGTGGTACCGACGTCCACCTGAATCTGTGTTAGCGGTGGAGCAACTCACTCCCGTGAGCATGAGGGCAGCGGAGGTCAGAATGAGGATGGGTTTCGTCATGGTTGATTAGACTTTGGGGTTGGTTGGTGTGGAGCCTGGTTGGGGGCTCCACGGGGTGCTACCCCGCCGCCATGACGATCCCTCAAAGAAAGTTTATTTTTTCGGCATGACTTCATGGACCCACTGCCGCAGGCGCTGTCTCTCCGGCAGATCTCGTAGCACCCATGCATTGCTGTGGTTGCGAAAAGGCAGGGGAACAAGCGTCCAGCGGCCGTTGATGCCCGTGCTCAAGAGCCAATCCCGAGTTGCATCAATACTGCCCTCATGGCTGATGAATTGCGGGCGCTGGCCTAGCCTGAGCAAACGCTTGTGTGCAGCGCCCCGGTCGGAATCTGGATAGGGCCAAGTTTTAACGCCATCGTAGTGGCTGTGACAAATAAACCCGCACCAAAGAGAGACGATCTCATCGTCGTGCAAACCGAGATAGTTGCAGGCAATGCTGCCGCGTGAGAAGCCACTGAGCAGCACCCGCTGAGGATCGCCGTGGAAGTTTTGACAAACTGCGCGCACGGTTTCGATGCAGTAACGCTTCGAGACATCGAGATCTCCCCACCAACGCGTGGCATTTCGTTGTGTGGACTCCGCCTTTTCAACGAAGGGCATGGAGATCCAAATAAAGCCGCGACCCGCGCTGATGCCGTAACCCAGGCAGCAGCCTTCCACCTTGCCGGTGCTCGTGTCTCCAAAGGCGTTTTGAAAAGGGCCGTTGCCGGGATATTCAACAATCACTGGCCAAGAGCGATCCGGCTTCCAATCGGTGGGCAGGTAAAGGAGATGATAGACTTCGGTTCCTTGCCAGTGGGCCGTCGTTTGGCGGACCCAGCATCCGGCTCTCGGCCGCCCCTCCGTGAGGGCCGGTAAGGTTAAGTCTGGCGGCACGCTGGAGAGATCTGGCCAAGACTTTTTGCCGGCCTGCGCTGGCAACAGACCTTGGGAAAGGAGCAAAAACAGATAGAGCAGTAGGCGCATGGTATCCGTAACGTTTCAGCGACCGACCTTTCATCAGTGGCGGAACACTTGACGAACATCATCTGGCTGCGCTTGCTGAGCGTAGCCCTGCCAATGACTCCGCTTCTCAAGGTCGAATATCGTAAAGGCATCTATCTGCCTGAAGCGGATCTTTGGCTGGATCCTCATCATGGGGTGAAGCGTGCTTTCATTTCTCATGCGCACAGCGATCATGTGGCCCGTCATGAATGGACGTGTTGCTCGGCTCTAACCCGAGAGCTCATGCGGGTGCGCTATGGCATGTCTAAGGATGGTCATGTCGAGGCACTTCCGATGAGGCAAGACTTCGAGTGGGAGGGCTGGAGGCTACGCTTATTTCCCGCCGGGCATATCGTGGGTTCGGCCATGCTGCATCTGACGCGCATGAGCGATGGCGCATCACTGCTTTACACCGGAGATTACAAGCTGCGTCAAGGGCTCAGCTCGGAGCGATGTGAGCTCTTGACTGCGGACACCTTGATCATGGAAACCACCTTCGGTTTGCCGATGTTTCGGTTTCCACCCACGGCGGTGGTGATTGAGCAAATGCTGCGATGGGTGCGCGAAACTCTCGATGAAGGAGAGATTCCGGTCTTGTTGGGCTATTCGTTAGGCAAAGCGCAGGAAATCCTCTGCGCTTTGGGAGATGCGGGCTATCCTGTGATGGTTCATCCCTCCATTTGGGAGATGACTCAAGTGGTGGCTCCTTGGTTGGGGCGGCTACCAGACTATCAGCTTTTTGACCCGGCCAGAGCTAAGGGGCATGTTCTGCTTTTTCCGCCCGGCGGAGCACGCAGCCAAGCTATCCGCAAGCTTAAGATCTGCCGCACCGCCATGCTGAGCGGCTGGGCCATGCAGTCGGGAGCCAAGTATCGCTATCAGGTGGATGCAGCGTTTCCTCTGAGTGATCATGCCGACTATCCTGAATTGCTGGAAACCGTGAAGGTAGTGAAAGCTAGACGGGTGTTTTTGGTTCACGGTTACACGCGTGAGTTTGCGGCAGATCTCCGCGCACGGGGTTATGATGCGTGGACCCTGGAGGGGGCAGATCAGTTGGAGATGTCTCTGGATGGGATGCCTGATCGATTGGACGCATTGCCGCCGGACGCATCTGGGGCAGCGAAGGGAGTCGTTGAGGCTTGCGATTCGTTGGCGCGTTGGTCTCAGGTCGGAGAGTTGGCGGCGGCTGAATCTTCACGTTTGAAAAAGACGGCTCTCCTAGCGGAATATTTAAGGGCTCTAGAGAGCGAGAATGATGTCGCCTTGGCGGTGCGATATTGCGCCGGTTTATTGTTCGACCCCGCAGCAGCCGAAGGTCCTGTGAATGCCGGTTGGGCGATCATTCGACGTGCCTTGCAAGAGCTGTCGGGATTGAGTGATGCCGAGTATCGCGCCATTTCACGCAGCCAAGCTGATGCCGGACGCACAGCGTATCTCGTGCTGAGCCGGATGAATCTGCTAGATCCGCAGACGGTGACTCTAGGTGAAACCGATCAATTTTTCAGAGCCGTGCGTGAGGTTCGGGGACCGGTTCCAAAAACGAAGTTGCTCAAAGAGCAATTGCTCCGACTCACAGCGCATACAGGCTCTTGGTTGATCCGCCTGTTGACCGGTGAGCTGCGCATGGGATCCAAGGAAGGATTGATTGAGGAAGCCGTGGCGGCGGCATTCGATCAAAATGCGGATCAGGTGCGTGAAGCGGCCATGCTTTGTGGGGACATCGGGCGGGCAGCCGTTCTGGCACGGAGGGCGGAACTCCACGCGGCCGCACCTCAACCCATGGTTCCCATCAAGGTCATGCTGGCGTCGCCGGAAGAAACCGCTGCGGAGGTCTGGCAGCGCATGACGGCTTTGGGCGCTCAAAGCATCTGGCTGGAAGATAAGTATGACGGCATCCGAGCTCAGCTCCATGTCACGCCGCAGCGCATGGAGATTTTTACTCGGGATTTAAAACCCATCACAGACCAGTTTCCTGAGATCGCTTTAGCCGCTCGGCAAATGACGGATGCCGTGATCTTGGATGGTGAGATTATCGCATATTCCGACGACAAGAAGCTCTCGTTTTTTGATTTGCAAAAGCGGTTAGGTCGCCGAGATCAGGCCGATCTCTTTCTGCCCAGTGACATTACGGTGCGATATGTCGTTTTCGATCTTCTTTGGCAGAATGACCGATCCTGGCTGGATCGATCGTTGCAAGAACGGCGTCAGCAGCTCGAATCTCTTCAGCTACCTCAGGGGCTGGCTTTGATCGGTGTCCAGCGCGCCCATTCGGTGGAGGAAGTGGAAGCGGCCTTCATGGCGGCACGCCGACGGAATAATGAGGGGCTGATCATCAAAGACCCCGATAGCCATTACAGTCCTGGGCGGAGGGGCAAGTCCTGGCTCAAACTCAAGAAAGCCTTCGCGACTCTCGATGTCGTGGTGGTGAAAGCGGAGCAGGGGCATGGCAAACGCAGTCATGTCTTGAGTGACTACACTTTTGCCGTGCGAGACGAGGAGTCTGACAACGCCTTGCGTGTGATCGGCAAAGCTTACTCCGGTCTGACCGATGTGGAGATCGAGGAACTGACGGAACACTTCCAGCAGACCACCTTGGAACAAAAAGGCCGTGTGCGGACGGTTATTCCCCAGATCATTTTGGAGATCGCCTTCGACTCCATTCAGGCGAGTGACCGACATGACAGCGGCTTGGCTCTCCGCTTCCCACGCATCAAAGCGATCCGCAAAGATAAAGCGGTGGAGGAAATCGATACCCTGACCTATGCGCGAAAGCTGGCGGGGCTGCCTGGAAAATAAATGATGAAGGATGATCCGATTTCCTGCCTGCCTGCGCATGGGTGGGCATGAAACACGAAACATCCGTCAGCGTCTCTTCCTTAACCCATGATCTTTGGCTCGGGCTGCTATTGTTAGGCATCTCGATCGCAGGTGCCTGGACCGCCTCTCTCGTGTCGCAGTTGACGGGGGCAGAGGCCTTGCATCTGCGATTGCTCATCGCCTTGCTTGTCCATCCGTTTGCCCTGGCAGCATGGTTGTTCTGTGGACTGCCAGGCTTGGCCCTGGCGGTGAAAAGTTTAATGGGCGCGATGGAAAAGCGTAGTGTGGTGGCGGGACTTTGCAGTGTCGGGTTATTGGCTTTAAGCTTGGCTTGTGTTTCGTTCTGGATCTGAATCGAATTTTACGCTGACTTTGCCCGATGAATCAGATCACCCTTCTCCTTCAGGCCTGCCAGCAGGGGCAGGAATCTGCGCCTAACCAGCTTTTGACGGCCGTTTATGCCGAGCTGCGCAAGCTGGCTGCCGCCAAGATGGCACGGGAGTTGCCTGGCCAGACGCTGCAAGCCACCGCCTTGGTCCATGAGGCTTGGTTAAAGCTCGGGGCTGCGAATTTCCAAAACCGAAGCCACTACTTTGGGGCGGCGGCGGAGGCCATGCGTCGGATTTTGATCGACCGGGCGCGCAGGCGACGCGCCGTGCGTCACGGGGCCGGCCAGGAGCAGGTGATGCTGGACGATGATTTGCCCGTCGCAGCCCCGGTGGCGCAAGATGATGAACTCCTCGCCGTGCACGAGGCGCTGGATAAATTGGCCGCGGAAGATCCTCGTAAAGCAGAGTTGGTGAAACTGCACTATTTCGTCGGATTGACCTTTGCCGAAGCGGCGGAAGTCCTGGGCGTCTCCGAGCCGACCGCCAAACGTGATTGGGCTTATGCCAGGGCTTGGTTACACCGGGAAATTTCGACCATGGGGTGATAATAGGGTGATTTTGGCAGATAAGGCTAAAATTCTGCTTGGGAATTCCGGTTGCCATTTTTGGCAAAGCACATCACTATCCGCGCTCTTTCCGCCGATTGCGAAAAATCGGTGGATGCCAAGCGAATCAACGCCCCAACCTCACGAGCCATGCCTGCGAAAAAGACCCCAGCGCCCAAAGCTCCGGCAAAACCTGCGACGAAAGCTCCAGCAAAGCCCGCCGCGAAAGCCCCGGCTAAGGTTGCTAAACCAGCATCCAAGTCCCCAGCCAAGCCCGTGACCAAGGCGGCCAACCCTGCGCCGAAGAAATCTCCCCCCGTGAAGAAAGAGAAAGCCCCTGCCAAATCTGCCGCCCCTAAACCGGCTGCCAAAAAAGCCGCTGCTCCTAAGCCTGCCGCCAATGCCGCGCCTGCTAAAAAAGCCGCAGTGAAGGAAGCTCCTGCCAAGAAGGAAAAAGCGGCTGCTGCCCCAGCCCCGGCCGCTAAAAAAGAAAAAGCTTCTGCTCCAGCCCCTGCGAAGGAGGCCCCTGCTCCAGCAGCCACGAAAAAAGCTGCCCCAGCTCCCAAGGAGGAAAAAGTGGCTGCCCCGGCTAAACCCAAGGCCTCTGCATCAACCCCTAAAATCACCAACGTCCGCCGCACCGGCCGTGCTGAAGATGAAGGCATCACCATGGACACGCCGCCGAAAAAGCCCGTGCTCCCAGCGGCCTTTCTCAAGAAGCAGCGCCAGCGCCTCGTGGAACTGCGCGACGCCTACCTGAACTCCGCTGAAGGCGTGACCAACAGCAGCCTGCGTGGCAGCGAGGGCGATTCATCCGCCTTTGGCATGCATCAGGCCGATGCCGGCAGTGATGCTTATGACCGCGACTTCGCCCTCAGCCTCCTGGCCAAGGAACAAGACGCCATCTATGAAATCAATGAAGCCCTCAAGCGCATTGATCTGGGCATGTATGGCATCTGCGAAATGTCTGGCGAAACCATCCCTGAAGAGCGTCTCGAAGCTCTCCCATTCACCCGTTTCACCGTCGGCTGCCAGGAGCGCATTGAGCGTGAGCAGCGCAGTGGTCGCTGGAACCGTCCCGTCCGTTCTCTGTTCGGCCTGGATGAAGCCTCCGACGACGGCGATGACGATCGCGACGAGGAAGATTCCGGCAGTTCGAGCAGCAATAATAACGAGTCGCTTGACTTCAGTAAAGAGTAGTCTAAGCTCACGGCCCCAATTTTATGGCACGCGAAATCATCATCCTCGAATGCACGGAAGCGAAAGCGGAGGGCATGCCCACGTCCCGTTACGTCAGCACTCGCAACAAAAAGAGCCCGCGCACTCCGGGTCGTCTTGAGAAAGTGAAGTTCAATCCCTTCCTCAAGCGTCGCACCCTGCATCGTGAGATCCGCTAATCTGCTGCCGTTACCGTCATGCAACCTAAGACTACCGAACGCCTCATCTCCCTCCGCAAGAACAACCGCCGGATGCCTCGTCGCCGGATGGACATCCCGGTGGAGAAGCTTAACTATTCCAATCCTGAGCTCCTCGCTCGTTTCCTCACGGAGACTGGTAAGCTGATCCCCCGCCGTGTCACGGGTCTGCCAGCTTGGCTTCATCGCAAAGTGACCCGCGAAGTGAAGCGTGCTCGCGCGGTGAACTTGCTCCCCTGAGCCGTTCGATAGCGGTGCTGAAAATCTTTTCCCACTGTTGCTAGCTGCGGCAGTGGGAAATTTTGTTTCGTATATTTCCGGATGCCTTCCTCCCTCAAAGACACTCAGAACGAGCGGGATGATCGTAAAATCGCGATCGACCGTGTTGGCGTGAAAAATCTGCGCTTCCCTCTGCGCATACGTGATCGCGACCAGTCCCAACAGCACACCGTGGCTACGGTGACCATGGCTGTAGATCTGCCGCATCACTACAAGGGCACTCACATGAGCCGTTTTGTCGAGGTGCTTCATGCCCATGGCCGTGAGTTGACCGTCGCCAGCATAGCTGCCATGCCGCGTGAACTTTTGTCGCGCCTGAATGCCCGCAAGGCCCATGTGGAGATGCGCTTCCCCTATTTTCGGGCCAAGCGCGCCCCTGTGACCAAGGCTGAAGGACTTCTGGATTACGGAGTGGTGTTCGAGGTCAATGCCGAGGGCGATGAAGTGGACTACGTCGTCACCGTCGAGGTGCCTGTGGCCACGCTTTGCCCGTGCTCCAAGGCGATCAGCGAGCGTGGGGCTCACAATCAGCGTGGCTTGGTGACGCTCTCGGTGCGTTTCCGCCAGCCGATCTGGATTGAAGACCTCATTGAACTCGTGGAAGCCAGCGCCAGCAGCCAACTTTACAGTGTGCTGAAGCGCCCCGATGAAAAATACGTCACCGAAGCAGCTTACGACAACCCGGTCTTCGTCGAAGACCTGGTCCGCAGCGTGGCGCAGAAGGCTTACGGTCATAAGCAGATCAAATGGTTCCGGGTGGAGGCTGAAAACTTCGAGTCCATTCACAATCATAATGCTTGGGCCGTGATTGAGAGCCACAATCAGCCAGCGCTAATTTGATTGGAGAGGGCTGGCTGAATTCGGTCAGCTCAGTTTGTCGTCACAAAAATGAAGTCAACCTGGGGAGCGAACTCAACTCCACAGGTTCCTGTCCAGAGTGCGGTAGTTCACCGCTTCGAGGACGCAATCCGCATCGATTTTTTCCAAACCACGAAGGTCGGCCAATGTGCGGGCCACTTTCAAGATGCGGTCATGGGCGCGGGCACTGAAGTTCATATTACCCATGGCCTGCTCCATGAGAGCGCCCGACTCCGCATCCAGCTCGCAGTGCCGTTTGATGAGCCGCGGCGTCATGGCGCTGTTGGTGTGAATGCCTTTCAGACCTTGGAAGCGTTGGATCTGGATCTGCCGAGCTTGTTCGACACGCAGGCGAATGCTTGCCGAAGACTCCGCTGGCTCTGTTTGAGCGAGGGCTCGATATTCCACCAGCGGCACCTCCACATGTAGATCAATGCGATCAAGTAGCGGGCCGCTGATTCGCTGACGATACTTTAGAATTATGGGTGAACCACAACGACAAGCACGTTTGCTATCCCCATAGTAGCCACAAGGGCATGGGTACGTTGCCTTTTTTCTGGGCCACAATCCGGGCACCCCTACATTGCCTCGGCCCCCACGAGAAGCGGGTGAAAGGCTACCCAGACTCCCCCAAGACACTTGGGGAGCACCTTCGGAAGCGCCGCCTCGACCTCGGGGAGACACAGGAGCAGGCGGCTTCTCGGTTCGGGGTGACATTCACCTCCTACAACGGCTGGGAGGCCGACCGGATTGCGCCGAAAGTTTGGCAATGGCCCAAAGTGATCCAGTTCCTCGGCTACGACCCGACTCCAGCCCCCACGAATCTTGACCAAGCCCTAACATCCCTCCAGCGGCGTCACGGTCTGCCACGAGAGTTGCTGGCAGTTCGACTTGGAATCGAACGAAAGACCCTCTTCAATTGGCTCTCGGGCAAAACAAGCCCTTGTCCGAAAGCTCGACAACGGATTCTGAAATCCCCTCTTCTCGGTGCCGCTGCCCTCTTCCCATTCTTTAGCACGCAGACGACCTGAGATGCTCGCTCGGCGAGGCTTTCCCAGCCCAGAAGGACCATCAGGTCGGAATGGCCCTTTTTAAGATTCGTTCGACTGCCGTCGAGTTGATTCGATGCCGAACGAGGATTTCGCTCGCACAAAAATGTTCAGCGATTCCGCTCCGGGTCAGTTTCCTCTTCGCCGCCCAAAACAGCGCATCGCGAGAGATGTGAAGGGCATAGCCCAGCCTCTCAGCTTGTTCCTCCTTTTCTGAAGAAAATGACCTGACAGCGAGGCCGCCCAAGTTGATCACCTCATCTGGCTCGTGCTGGCACAAGTCGTGGCTGATCTCATGGAAGATGTTGCTCTCCCGACGGCAAGGCGAGTGTGTCGGATTGTTGATGATGAGACCCCCATCTCCGTTTTCCGCTTTGATCAAAACAGCCGACCAATTGTTTTTGCCGTCTCCGGTGAGGACTTTCAGGTGACCTTCAGAGAGTCCTGGAATCGCCGACGGCTCTATGACGCGGAATCCCATTCGTTCGGCCAGCGTCTCCGCAGGAATTCGATCATGCGGCTGAAGCTTGAGCGCAGCCCGCACATCAACAGAGAGCTTTTCAGCATCGGCCTTGAAGCCTCTCCCCATTCTGAGTTTCACATCGATTCCTAGTCGCGCGCACATGATTGTTCATTGAATGCCTCCACCCTTCATCCCCTTGTAGGCAAGTTCAATCATTGTAGCCAGCGCCTTCGCGGTGTCCGGCTGCAAAGTTCTGTCCGCACGAAGGAACGCGCAGATGCGTTCTGGAGAACTGATTTCAGCCCCAACAGTTCGCTCTGAGGCGCGTGTCTGGAAATCGTCAGGGGAAGCTTCCAGCCAGCGGCAGAGCCGCATGAAGGTGTCCACATCGGGGACATTTCCTTTCTCAACCCTCGACAGGGTTGGTGCGCTGACACCGCCAATTTCGGCGGCAACATCCCGCAGGGGCCGCCCGCCTCGCTTTCTTGATACTAGTGCCGCCAGCTTCTTCAGGTCGATTTCGTGTGATTCTGCCATTTTGTTTCTTTAGTGAATGTGTTTCATTGATGAAAAAAATCCTTGCACGCCTTCACGGGGAGTCTATATGTAATACCAGTGAAACGATTTCACGAACGCAATAAAGACACCAAACCCCATCCCCTACAAGAAAAAAATGAACCCGAAGCAGTCCAACAATCAGCATGTGGTCCCTCACAAGGGGGCCTGGGCAGTCAGAGCAGAAGGCAGCGAACGCGTGACTTCGCGTCACACGACGCAAACGGCAGCTATCGGTGCCGCACGGACCATCGCTCAAAACCAGAAAAGCGAGATGTTCATCCACGCGAAGAACGGCCAAATCCGCGAGCGAAACACCTACGGCCCGGATCAGTGTCCGCCGATTGGCTAATCCACAATCCAACCTCCTGAAACCTCAAGACAAGCATTTATGAAACCAGAAGATAAACCCGACAATCGCGGCCCCGAAAAGGTCACCATTACGATCAACAACACCCCCTACGAGGTGCGGCCCGGAATCCACCCGGTGGCGCAGATCAAGACGATCCCGAA
Organism: Prosthecobacter debontii; assembly: GCF_900167535.1. Lineage (NCBI taxonomy): Bacteria > Pseudomonadati > Verrucomicrobiota > Verrucomicrobiia > Verrucomicrobiales > Verrucomicrobiaceae > Prosthecobacter > Prosthecobacter debontii. The sequence continues at coordinate 265,900 of NZ_FUYE01000003.1, read as the reverse complement.
TCCCAACATTCCCCAAAGCGATGTCCTGTGCCAACTCGTTGGCACCGAACTCAAACCGCTCGACCACAACGCTCGCATCGACATCAAGGGCGGCGAGGTTTTCGCGAGCCACTGCCCCAGCGGAGGAGCGAGCTGACAATGCCCGACGCCCAACAGATCGCAGAGCTTAAGGCTCTCTTTCCAAACCTGTCGTTGGCCTCGGAAGGCGGCGTCGAATTTGTTCTCATCGAACAGTTCACGCTCCCTGAGCACTGCCAGCCGCGTGAGGTGAAAGTGCTGCTTTGCCCCCATGACCGTGACGGCTATCCGTCGCGCCTGTTCTTGGACCAAAAAGTCGCGCACAGAGGGAAGGGCACCAACTGGAACCCAAACACCGGGAGCCATATTCTGGGTCAAACATGGTGGGCTGTCTCCTGGAAAACAAAGGCAGGGCTAAGCCTTGCGCAGATGGTGATTGATCATCTGGCCGCATTCCGTGAATGAAAGTGACCCTCAAGATATCACGCAGTCTGCTCGCCAAAGGCTTAGACGACCTTGAGCGCCCCCACCCTTTCGCGCACGAAAGGCTTGGCTTCTTTTCGCTCCGCAGGTCAACCCGGAACAACCACACCGTCCTGCTTGCCACGGATTACCACGAGATTGCCGACGACCTCTACATCCGCGACCCTCACTGCGGGGGAAGGATTGGCGGAGAGGCAATCAGACAGGCAATGGGGAGATCCATTGGAGGAGGTGTCGGCCAGCTCTGGGTTCACACGCACGGGCGAAGTGGGGTCCCGGTGGCGAGCGCCGTCGATTGCCGGGAGGGGCCGCGAGTCGCACAGAGTTTGGCCAACGCGCACGCCTCATCATTTCACGGGTGGGCGGTGCTCTCTGAGGACGGAATGTGCGGCGAAGTGATTGCGCCGGGTTCGAGCATTGCCCCAATCCAAGACTTCTCGGTTGTCGGGTTTCCGATGCTCCTCCCAGACCGTTCTCCGCCGCCACGGAAGCGCGGATTTCTAGACTTCTTGAGGCCATTTGAGGCCGTTGACTATGACCGGCAGAGTTTCCTCGGCGAAGACTCTCAAGCCATTTTCTCGAAAGCACGCATTGGAGTCGTTGGCCTTGGCGGGGGCGGCTCTCATGTATGCCAGCAGCTAGCACATATCGGGTTTCTCAACCTGGTCCTCTGCGACGATGACCGGACCGAGAAGACCAACCTCAACAGGCTCATCGGGGCAACGATGCGCGACGCGATCAAGCGCAGGCACAAGACCGCTATCGCAGCGCGCCTCATCAAGGCGCTCCACTCGTCTGCTGTGCTCAGCGATGCGCCCGCCTCGTGGGAGGAAAAGCGCGAGCAGTTGCGAGAATGCGACATCGTCTTCGGCTGCCTGGATTCATTTCGCGCCAGACGCGACTTGGAGGCGTTTTGCCGCTCCCACCAGATTCCGCTCATAGACATTGGAATGATGGTGCTGCCCGACCGAAACGAAATCAGCGGTCAGGTCGCCCTTTCGTTGCCCGGCGAGTCGTGCCTGCACTGCCTTCGCGTGCTCACACCGGAAAACCTGGCCGAGGAGGCGCAGGGCTACGGCGCGGGCAAGCAACCGCAAGTCGTGTGGCCGAACGGCATTCTCGCGTCTGCCGCAGTCGGCTATGCGGTGCAACTGTTGACCGGCTGGTCCGGCAAAGCGCCGCACGCAAGACTCGACTACCGAGGCTCCACCGCGACGCTCTCGCCATCAAACCTCCTGCCGCTTCTAAAGACCATCCCATGCAGCCATTACCCTCTGGACGCATCAGGCGACCCGGTTTTCAAGAGGCTGTGACGCTCCCCTGAGCTACTTGCTCTTCCTCCATTCCCACGGGGCGGTCTGGTCTTTGCCGCCCCACAGACCCAATCGCATCTTGCGGGCTTTGATCTCTGCTGATTCGAGCGTGGCCTCTTTGCTGTACTTCACGAAGAACCACGCCATTCCCCTCTCGACCATGGCGAGGTTCACCCAGACATCGCCGACGAAGATGTTCCCGAGCGTCCGCCTGTAGCGGTCCTTCCCGGTTTCCTCCAGCCGCACAGTCTTACCAAACACCAAGTCGGAGAGCGCCTTCTTGGAGGCTGCCCCGAACGGCTGCTTCAGCTCGGGCGCGTCGATGCCTTCGAGCCGGACCTTGATCTGCGTTTTGTCTGGCGTGAGGAGCGTGAGCGAGTCGCCGTCGTGCACGCCGACCACCTTCCCTGTGATTTCGCTGGCTTCCAAGCCGGTCAGGCCTAGCCCGACCGACATCCAGGCCGCGACGAGCAGTAGGCCGAAATTGTGAAATTGAACCACGACAGCCCACTTTCACACCGACCGATTGACCCGCCAGAAAGAAATTTCACCGTCGCCGATTATTTTTTCGCGGCTGGAGACTAAATACATACATGAGCACGAAAAACACGACCTCTAGACCACCATCCAACAACTTCCTCAACTGGGACGACCAGTCGAAGATCGACGCGCCTATCTACCGCTTCATGCCGTTCGCGCGGCTGCGTGAAATGGCCACAGGCAAGAAAAACTGCCTCGTCCGCACCAAGCTTTGGGACGACCCCTTCGAGAACTTCCTGTTCTCGGCCACCGCCCTCGACGAGCACGGGAACCGCATCGGTTTCGGGATGCGAGACGACCTCTACGGCCAATGCTGGACCGACGCCGAGGAAACCGACGCGATGTGGCGAATCTACAGCCACGAGAAAGACGGCGTCCGGGTTCGCTGCACGCCGCGAAAGCTTCTGTCCGGCCTCTACAAGAGCGAGGGCAAGTTCCGGGACATATCCTGCTTCATCGGAAAAGTCTCGTACCATTCTGAGGATGCTATCCGCGCCTCGATAACCGACCCAAAGTTTGTTAACGCGGCCGCGTTCGACACCTCCGGGGTGAACCAGTGCAAGACCTTGCTCCTCAAGCGCCTCGCGTTCTCGCACGAGAGCGAGGTGCGCTTGATTTACCTTAGCCCAAACAAGCGCAGCAGCGCTGAAGACCGGTTTTTCTACCCGCTCGACCCGCTCTTGCTCTTTGACGAGATCGTGCTCGATCCGAGACTGGAAGATTCCGCCGTCGCCGCGCACCGCGCCGATCTCGCGACTCTCGGTTTTAACTGCACGGTTCGCCAGTCTGACCTCTACCGAATCCCGAATCTGGTCGCCAGACTCAGCTAGCCCAAGCAGAGCAGGGCACCGACCCGAGCAGAAGACTCCTGCCGCCTACTCTGCCGCCGGGGCATCGTCCCCAGACGCGCCATCGTCGGCAGGAGCAGACTCCTCGCTGGCGGCATCACCGTCACCAGCGGGCTCTGGGTCGCCTTCAGAGGGCACCTCAGCCGGGCTTTCTTCCTCGTCACCAACAGACGCTTCCGGCGGAGCATCTCCGCTGGACTCCTCGCCGCTGCCGTCATCGGCCTCGTTGTCAGAAACCGGCTGCTCTCCGGAGTCCAAGGGCTCCTCGTCCGATCCTTCTTCGGGTTCCGCATCCGACGGACCATCTTCACGGGGAGCGCTCTCGGGAACGTCTGCGTCGCGCAGCAGAATCTGCAGCTCGGCTTCGGTGATGCAGGTCTCGCCGACGCAGAGGGTTTCGGTCTCGGTGCGCTGGGTCTTCACTAGCGTCGCCAGACCCTCCACTTTGGCCACGAGGTCTTCTACCACCGCCCACACCGCCTTGAGCGCCTCAACGAGCGCCGCGACGATTGGCTTGACCGACAGCGAGAGGTAGTCGCCGCCATCCGAAACCGCCTCGGGGATGACCGCCTGAACCTCCTGGGCGATGAAGCCGAGCTCGCGCTGCGGGCCGTACTTCTCTTGGTCGCGCCAGTCGAAGGTCACGCCGCGCAGGGTGAGAACTTTTTCGAGTGCCTCGGCAGAGGACACGGCCTCGACGTTCTCCTTGAGATTCGCATCGGACGGATCGCGGATGAGGTTGCCGTTGGCGTCCACCGTAACGTTAGTTGCGCCGCCACCGAGCGTCGCCGAGTAAACGGAACCGGAACCCGCAACACGGAATATTTCAGACGCGCCGTTGAAGAAAACGTACGCCGTTTGACCTGCGTTAGTCCCCACAAATTGCAGGTTTCCCGTGGCGTTCGACTCCCGCGCAATTGTGTAGTCAAACGTGCCATCAGCGCTACCTGCAATTCTGATTCCTTGAGCTGGCGCTGCCAGCCCCCCCACATTTCCAACCATTAACCCTGGGACGCCCTGCGAGATGAGGGTAGCGCCATTTGAGGTCACGGGACCGTTAAAGTCGTAGCCAGCTTGTCCGGCGAGCCCGCCCGAAAAAACTAGGTGGCCGTTCGTAACCCCATCCCTGCCGATGTAGTAGTCGCTGCCATTTCCGTTGCCGATGGAAAACTGCTGGTTCGTTGCCGTACCATTCGCGGTGACAACAGTGAGCTTCGCCCCAGGAGTCGTGGAACCGATACCGACATTTCCCTCCACAATTAAACCATTTGTAGGTGCGGCGGTTTGAAAATATGAGCTTCCGATTGCTGCGTTACCATTTACAGATAGTCTTGACGCGGGCGATCCGACTCCACCGTGAGCATACACACCCAAGTTGCTATTAACATAAGTTGCTCCAGCGCTTGGGCTAAGTGTGATTCCGCTACCTGCATACAGGCTCAATCCCGAATCAGTATTGATGCCAGCCGATGCTCCTCCCGCATCCCACACAAATCCTATTTTCCTATCGTACGTGGAATTTTGAGAATAGATCGTGTAGTTGGTGCTTCCCTCGGAAGAACTTCTCACGCTCAGGGGACCCGTGGCGTTGACATTCCCGTCAAAGTATCCGCTGCCGACAACAGATAGCTTTGCGAAAGGAGAGGTGGTGCCAATGCCGATGTTGCCGACGACCAAGGTGCCTAATCCTGATGCCCCGTCTGTCACCTTTAGGACTCCGGCTGCGCTTCGGCTCAGACCCGTATCGGGCGCATAATATGGCGCTCCCCACGTGACCGGGGTGCTCTGCGCCAATTGAATTGCACCAGAGCCGTCGCCGGTGTCTAAGATCCTGTAGGCGCCGCTGGCACCATCGAGCTTCCCAACTCCAGAAATTTGGCCAAAAAGGAAATTGACGCCCCCGATGCTGCCATGCCCTGGCAGGGAGAAAGTGTTGCCCCAGGTCGCGTCGCGCAGCACCGAAAACGCGCTAGTACCGTTGTAGCTCACATCCACGAGCTTCGACTGGTCCGCGCTGGCTGTGTTTGTCACATCGACTACCAGTGCTCCAGGGAATGTCGTGCCTGAGCTGTTCCATGTCTGGCTCACGCGCAGCCCGCTGACGGCGGTCGTCGCCGCGCCACCCGCAACATCAAGCTTCGCGCCAGGCGTTGCCGTGCCGATACCCACGTTGCCACTCGAAAGGATGGTCATTTTCGCCGTATCGGAAGGCCCGATCATCACAGAGTTCAGCGTATTGTTTGTGATGCCCTGACCAAAGGCGAAAGCATTTGATTGACCGACGGAGTTGTTAAGCCCGTAAGCTCCTGAGTACGAGGTGGCTCCAATCGTATTGCCTCGCCCGAACGCGAAGCTCAAGAAGCCGTTGACGGTGTTGCCGCTCCCGACGGCAACGCTGGCCGTGCTGTTGGCGACGCTGTTCCCTATGCCAATCAGGGTGTTTCCGTACCCTCCCGTCGAAAGCCCGGCAGGCCTGATGTCGATGTTGTCATCGAACGAAAGGTAGCCGGTGAGGTTCTGGTTGCCAGCGACGGTGAGTCTTTGGGACGGCGTCGTTGTTCCGATACCGACACTACCCGCCGTCGTGATCGAGAGGAGCTGGCCTGCCCCTGTCTCGAAGTTGAAGTTGTCCCCAGTGGATGAGCGCGTACCCAGGTACCACGTATCTGCGGCGCTCGGGTTCTGGAACTTGATGCGCGCCAAGCCGCCAGACTCGTTGACGTTAAGCGCGGTGCCACCAGAGACCGTGAGCTGGCCGAAGGTGCCTTCGTTCGCGGACACCTCAGCCGCCTGGAAGCCGCCGTCCTGGTTAAAGTAGTAGGCGTCGCTGCCCCCAACGGTGAAGACCCAGCCCCGCTCGCCCCCGTAGCCACGCAGCCGGATGCTGTCTTCGCCCACAGAGTTGCCAAACACCAAGCGGTTCGAGTCCGTTCCCGACGACACGAGGCGCAAGTTGCCGCCGACGCTCAATACCCCCGAGGAGTTGAGCGCCCCGACGGTCATCGTGCCCGATACGTGCGCATCACCCTGGACGGCAAGCGCCTGGGTCGGGGTCGAGGTGCCGATTCCCACGTGTCCGCCAGCAGTCAAACGGAAGAAGCTGGTGTTTGAGTTGCCGAAGACGTCGATAAGCGGATTCACCTGACCTGGCGTTGACTGGAGAAGGAACGCCGTCTGGCTAGGATCCGTACTCTGTATCGCGAGCTTCGCGGAGGGGGACGTGGTTCCCAGGCCAATTTCGCCCGGGGCAATGATCTTGTCGCCGACGGTTAGCTGCCCGCCCTGAGTGATGGTCGTATTGCCAATGACGGTTAGGCCGCCGCTGATGGTTGTCGTAGCGAGGTGCGACTCGCCTGTTACCACAAAGGCAACAGAGGGACTTGTCGTCCCGATCCCAACGTTGCCGCCCACGTAGCTCAGGCCGCCCGGGACGCTGTCCCACTGCGACGAGACGATGCCCGCCCCGACGCACACGCCGTTGATGGCGTAGCAGCCCTCGTCGATGTCGAGGCCGTTCGCGAAGGTCGATGTGGCACCGCCGCTCACGGCGAGCGAGTTGAGCGAGGCGTCAGACGAGCCGCTTGAGATAGCCGTGACGATGGACTCGTCGGTACGCTCCCGCTCCCGCTCTCGGGACCGGGCCGCCGACTTCGGCGAGTAGTCGCGGGCGGGCTGGTAGCTACCCTCGAAATCGCCGATCTCAGCCTCAAGCAGGCCGACGCGCTCCAGCAGCGACAGGAGGGCACTTTGGTCGGCGGGTTCCTCGCGAACCACGATGCGTTCGATGACGTGCTCGGTTACGGCATATTCGGCGGGGACACCCGTCGAGACGACCTCGACGACTTCTGGAGGTTCCGATTCCGGCGGAGGCGTGACTACAGGCGTCTCAACCTCACAACCCCACCAGAGCCAGTCGAGCCAGCCGCAGCGCAATTCGAGAGCCTCAGCAGCGGCAGCGGCGTTCCGGCTCCCGAACGCGACAGCTGAAATTTGAGCTAGGCGCTCCCTCGTCGCTTGGTCTCCCTGAAGGACCGTAGCCGCAGGCGCGAGCGCTGCCAGCGCGACTAGCGCAACCGTCGCGAACTTGGCAAGCCCCATGCGGCGAATTATCCCACAGGAGCGAGCGTTGCTGAAATGACAGACTCTGTGATTTTCCACAGGCAACGAAGCAAAAAAGAAAACCTCCCGACAGACTCGGGAGGTGATGGTCATGCCTCGGCTTCCTCGAACACCGTGGTATGGGTGCCGAGCACGAAGTCGGTGGCTTTCGCGGCTTGGCTCGCAGCGATCACCAACCACCGCCTGTGGTCCGGCTCGCGCAACGCTTCGAGCCAGCACTGAATGTAGGCGGCGGACTGCGCGTGCTCATCCGGCACGATACCCGCCTCCATCCCGAGGTAGGCCGCGCCGATCTCGGCGACCAGCTCCTCCTGCGAGTAAACCTTGCCGCCGAACCCATCGCTCTCAGTGAGCGTCTTTCGATTCAGGCGAGACTGATGCCCGGTGGCGTGAATCAGCTCGTGGAAGAGCGTGAGGTGGTAGCTCTCCGCGCTCTCGAACGAGCCGAAAGCTGGCATGTGAACCGTGTCGGTGTAATGCCTGTAGAACGCCGAATCCCGACGCCCTTCCATGATGACTGGACGGTTCGGCATGTCGGCCACGATTTGCTCTGCGGAGGCGATACGCGCTGATTCTGGTAATGAAGCCGGAGCCTCGGGCGGCTCAAACTTAATTCCCTCGGTCTGCACCGTGTTGAAGACCACATACCTTCGGAGGTAGTAGCGCGATCTCTGGTTTTGTCGTTTGGCCTGATCGTCCGTGTCTTCGCTGCCAGGTGTGAACTTGCCCCAGTTGACCACCATCGAGCCGTGCTCCCCCTTGCGGACGGTTCCGCCGAGAGCCTGCACCTGCCGGTAGGTGAGCCAGAACGGCGAGGCAAAGCCGGACATGCCCAGCAGTAGCAGGTTCACGCCTCGGTAGCACCGGCCCGTCTCGTAGTTGCGAGGCTTGCCCGTCTCGCGCCGCCAAGGCCGATGCCAGGGGACAACGCCATTTTCCAGATGCTTGAGGATGGTTTCCGTGACGAGTTGGTAGGGATCGGTCCGGCCACTCCTCGTGTCGGCGCTATCAAGCGCCAGGGCGGTTTTCGTATTCATATGAATGAGCTTCTTCTTGGGTTTGATGGTCAGATGAAGCCCGCCTCATTCGGCGAGATGGGCTTCGCGCCGACCACCAGCCCTTCTCAGCGCCCTCGGCTGTCCCCGTCAGAGCCGCGCCCCCTCCACGGCTCATCGTCATTCGTCCACCGTCGGCGTCGAAGCCATTCGGAGAGCGAGACGGCTCCCGGCTGGCTTTCCCCTTTCGGAGTTGCTTGGTTCAATGCCGCCCCGTCTCCCGCCGCGCCGTTCAGGTTCAGATTCTTTTTTGTTTTGGTTAAGTCGGGCAGTCTGTCGGAGCCTCTGACCAGCCTGTGCGAGGCCGGTAAAAGAGCCTGAGCGACCGCTGGCATCCTCAGCTTCTCGATGATCTCGGCGGGGGCGTTCGCCCAACTGGTGGCAATCCCCTGCCGCACGGATGGGTTGAGCGTCTGGTATCGGGTGAAGTTCACAATCCCGATCCAGTTCCCACGGCGCACGATCTTTTCGTCAGACTCCAGCCGGTCTAGCTGGGCGCTGACCTCGCGGGCGGTGAAGCCGGTATCGAGCACGATTCGCTTCACCGCGATTTCGTAAACACCCCCGCAGTTGGTCAAGGGATTCGTGAGGAGGTAGAGGAACAGAAGCTTCGCGTTCGGACTCAACTGGGCGATGTAGGAATCATCCCAGAAGCGGGTATCCACGACTCGTCTCTTCGCCATAAAGCTTGTTTGCTAGTGCCCGCGCCTTGGTGCGCTTTCCACTTTCGACCAGCGGGGGCGCGTGCGCCGTCCGCCAGTGCGCCGCGAAAGAAGCGCGGTGCGGGCCAGTGATCAGAACTTGATAACCTGCTGTTCCGCTACCTCCTCACCCCTCGACAAGCGGCAGTTCGAGCACGGGCATGGTTCCGTGAAGCCTTGAAAAATCAGCCGCAGCAGCCGAATGAGGAAGCCACTTTTTTTGTGTGGCCGCTGCGCCTGATCCTGGCCGACGGGCACGTATTCGAGTTCCTGACGCTTGCGCATGGGCGAGGAGTTAGGGCGGGTAATGCTCGACCTGTCCCCCGGTTGTGCCGGGGAGCCTGGCGGCGGTCTCTCCCGTATCTTTCAGTGCCGCCAGGCTCCCCGACGCAAAAGGGCCGCTCCTTCATAGGAACGGCCCTCTCGCGCGCTGGAGTGGTCTGTCTTGACTTCCGACAAGTGGTATTGTGCGACACAATGCCCCCTAGAAGGAGGGGGCGTTATCCACAGCCCCCGTAAATCAAAACAATTTTGCGCAGCGAGTCGTCTCGCGTGTAAGTCTTTGCGCCGTCGGCGCTGGACACGAGACCGGACCGTTCCTGTGAGTAGGAAGGAGCTGGGGACTATTATAGCCCCCTCTCCCCCATCGTACAAGCAGGGCAGCTCAAGCCGCCAGCGCCAGCTCATCAGCCGTCGCGAATTGCCGCCGCGCGAAGTCTGAAAACTCCGGGCGGGACAGCTTGGTGTAGTGCGCGATGGTGTAGGGCGTGCTGTGTCCCACGAGCTGCGCGATGATCGCATCGGGCGTCCCTAGCTTCGCCAGCCGGTGGATGAAGGCGTGGCGAAACGAATGCGGGGAAACATGCCCATCGATCCCGGCGAGCTTGCTGGCTCGCTGGATGATCCGCTGCACCGTGCGCGTCGTGAGCGGCTGCTCACCGTTGCCGGACTTTTCCACGAGCAGCCAGTCAGTCGGTGCGTGCGAGTTGATCCGCGCGACAATGAGCCGGTGCAGAACCTCGTCTGTCCCGCGATTCCAGAAAACGCGTCGCCTCTGAACCGTCTTCTCGGTCCGAATCGTCGCGGACGCATCCTCTTCAATCTGGTCGATCTCAAGCTGCACGAGTTCGCCGACCCGCATCCCGGTGTCGTGAAGCAGCATCACGACAGCCAGATCACGGAGGGACTTTTCGCCCTCCGTCTGAAGAGCGTTCACCATCCGGCGATACTCCTGCTCCTCGATTGCCCGGTGCGAGCAGGCCATCGCCCTGCCCACACGGGCGAGGTACAATGGCATCCTCCGAAGCCTTCCCTGCTCTTGCCAAAAGCGCAGGTAGTTGTGGGCAATGTTCAACGCATACTCCACTGACTTCGGAGCAAAGCGCCCCTCAAGGCTTCGAGCGTAGGCGACCCAATCGCCAACCACGATGTCCTCGGGCGCTTTGTCTATCTGTTCCTGGAACCGGCGTACCCAGATCGCGTATGTTTGCGACGCGCGAGGCGCGTAGCTGCGCTTCCACTCCAGGTATGAACTGATAAGGGTTTCGTTGTCTTCGCCTTCACGAACGAAGGCGCTTTCAACCGGCCCAAACCCTCGCAGGTGGGGCCGACGCTTCGTCAGATACATAGTTGCCTTGTTAGGCGTGTAAGTAACCTCCGGGAGTTCTCCCGTCTGATTGCCGAAGTGCGCGGGCCAAAGACCGCTCACCAGGATACCTGGGTCTATCTCTTTTCCACTACATTAAGAGTGGATTGTCAATGTTCGGCCCGGAGGCCGGAAGGCAGTGAAGCGTACCTTCTCCCCCGCTGTCAAAGCACCGCCGAAGACGGCGGGCATTTGCCCTGCCCATGACGCCACCCCGACAACCACGGTATGTCGGGGTGGCGACGGCGCTCAGCAGCGCCATTCCCTTGTAAAACAAGAGGATTTCTACTTCCCATGTGTCGGCCTCACGGCCCGACTTGCCGCTGCTTCCTAGCGGCTATCGGGCGAGCCGGGGACGAACACGATCCCCGTCATCGCCAAGCAGCGGCAAGTCGGGCCGCGACGCGGTCACGACACATGGGGAACTAGTTTTTACGACGGGTTCCCGCCTGTGGCGGGACCACGGCTTTTCACGACTGGTTCTCCTGCCGCCTACCCACGCGCACATCGGCTCATTGTTCGACCGCTCCGCCCGCTGGCCCACCTACGCTCACTCGCAACCGATCCAATGAGCGCGACCACCGGCCAGCTAAACGAGGGTTCCACTCACGAGGTGCGGCAGCAGTCGGGCAAAGCCCACCCCCTGCCTCTGACGGGTTCACCCACATGGCGGGTGGATTTTCAACAACCGGTTCAACTACCCTTAACGAAGGGTGTACGACGGGGTAACTACCGGCCCACGACTGCTGAACGAGGGATGGCCATAGGCGTGACTGATTTCATCGCAGCCTCAACTCAGTGGCATGTTGGCGAACTTGCTGCATCTTCCCGCAAGCCTACACCCCTATGAAGGATTGCATCTTCTGCCAAATTACTCGTGGTGAAGCTCACGCCCACACCGTCTGGGAAGATCCAGACCACATCGCCTTCTTGTCCATCTACCCAAATACTCCGGGTGCTACCGTGGTTATTCCGCGCCTGCACTACCCGAGTTACGCATTTGAGCTAGCTGATTCTGTTCTCGCAAAACTCACAGTTGCGGCGAAACAGGTTGCTCTTTTGCTGGATCACAAACTGCCAGGAGTGGCTAGAACTGGATTGATATTCGAGGGGTATGGCGTGGATCACGTTCACGCAAAACTCTTTCCGATGCACGGCACCGGGAGCAGCAGCTCGTTTCGACAGATCAACTCGAACGTGGATAAGTTCTTCACGGCTTACGAGGGCTATCTTTCCTCCCACGACTGGAAGCGAGCTGATGATCGGGAGCTTGCCCGCATCGCTCAGTTAATCCGAGAATGATGGACTTGCTATAATACGACGGGCTAGCTCTTCACCTGAAGCCCGCGCTTCGGGTATCGGCGGCAGCTACTCTCCTCCCCGGCTCCACAACAATGGTTTGCCGGTATTTGCGTTTCCAGCCTGTTCGCAAGGGGGCTTGTCACGCGGCGCGGTGAGGGCAGCCGCCTCCGATATGACCTCCATCTACCTCGGCCAGCGATTTGGTTACGCTGGCATCAACTCACCTTTTCGCTTCCGAACTCGGGACTTCCTTCGGCATGTCTATGTCCTGGGCAAGACGGGGATGGGCAAATCAACCCTGCTCCAGCTTTTCATTCATGGTCTCATCGAAAACGGCGACGGCGTGGCAATCCTCGATCCACACGGCGATTTGGCGACGTGGGCGCTTAACGCCGTCCCCGCCTCCCGCCTCGACGATGTGGTTCTGATTGATCTATGCGACCCGGACTTCGCCCCAGCCCTCAATCTCGTCTCCTGCGCCATCCCAGAGTCTTCCAGACCCCGCGTTGCCTCGGCGCTGGTGTCAGCGTTCCGGCATATCTGGGCCGATAGCTGGGGGCCTCGCCTCGAATATATTCTCTACCACGCTGTTCGCGTCTTGCTGGATTGCGAGAATGTGAGTCTCGTTGCTCTCCCGCGCCTGCTAACCGACGATGCGTTTCGAGCCTCTGCCGTGCGGCAGTGCCGCGACCCCTTTGTCCGCTCGTTTTGGAGCACTGAGTATGACGCTTGGGATAGACGTTTTCGCACGGAAGCGATTGCCCCCATTCAGAACAAGCTCGGTCAACTTGTCGCGATTCCGAGCGTGCGCCAGGTGCTCGGGCAGGTACGCCTCCGGGTGAATTTTGCAGATGTCCTGCAAGGCGGCCGCATTTTGATCGTCAATCTCGCCAAGGGCGGACTTGGCGACGATGCGTCTCGCTTGCTTGGAGCATTGATCACCTCAGTTCTGAGCGCCACGGCAATGGAGCGCGCTTCGCTTTCTCAGGATGAGCGGCGAGAGTTCGTTCTTGTCCTGGATGAGGCGCAGTCATTCCTCTCGGACACGCTTGCGTCGATTCTCTCCGAGTCCCGCAAATTTGGCCTCGGCCTCGTGCTAGCGCACCAGTATCTCGCGCAGCTTCCACCTTCAGTCCAAGCGGCAACTCTTGGCAACACCGGCACCACTTTCGCCTTCCGAGTATCTGGCGAAGATGCCGACAAGCTCGCAACCAACTTCGGCACATTCGCGCCGACACAGTTTATTGAGCTGCCGCCCTTTACCGCCTTGGTCCGTCCAATTGATGGAGCTGGCTACCCGTTTCGCCTGAAGATCGAACCGATCATTGTTGATGAGTCGAAATACACAAGAATAATTCGCAACCGCTCAAGGCAGCAATTTTGCACCTCGCGATCAACGGTTGAGGCGAAGCTTAACCGGTGGGCTAGCGTGCTTTGACCCCAAGAGATGAGGTGGTAGCCTGACTTCCTGTGAGTGATTCGGAGAAGCTGCTGATCGTATTGCTTGTCGCGGTAATTCTGGACAGCGCAAAAGCGGCAATAGGTGGCGCAGAAAAATCGCTGATCTGGGCCATTGTGCTTTGGGCTTTATTCGGTTTTTGGCCGATGGTTTTGGTTATAATGGCATTTTGGCTGATGATCGAAATTATCGATTGGTTCTTTTAGTCGCGCTAAAGAGACACTGAATTTGATAGAATAGCGGAGTGCGAATACCGAGGCTGAGGAAGCCACGGTTCACACGCTCCCCTTCTGACACCATTCGGCTTACCGGACGGGATATTCACATTCTTGACTTGGCAGACCGCTACCGGGTCGTCCGCTCCAGTCATCTCGCCCCGCTCATTGGCGGGAGCCACCAGCACTTTATACGCAGGGTGGGGAAGCTGTTCCATGCTGGTTACCTACTGCGCCCCAAGTCGCAGCTCTTACTGGATGGACAGCGCAACGCCCCGATGGCGTTTGCCATCACTTCCACCGGCCAGAACGCCCTACGCGACAACGGGCTTCCAACCTTCGCGACGCCCCCGCGATTCCGCTCCGCTGGAGTCGCGCTGAGCCTTTCACACTCTCTGAGAGTCAGCGAAATCGTCTCTTCATTTGAGCGATGCGCCGCTCTTGAAGGCTTGAGGTTTCTTCCGCATCACGAGTGGTCAGGCATTCTGTCGCGGGATTTTTCGCCTAGAAGACGCCATCTTCGCTGGCGGATCAGGTTCGTTCTCGATGGTGAGTCTGCTCAATACGGCCTGATGCCCGACGCTGGCTTCTCAATCCAATTGCCGGGCGGCCTGGAGTCATTCTTTCTTCTGGAAGCTGACAGGGGCACGATGCCTATTTCCCGACGCGATCCAAACCTGTCCTCCTTTCGGAAGAAGGTGATCGCCTACAAGGCGACGAGGCAAATTGGAGTCCTCTGGAGGCGCTACCAGATTCCGGGGTTCCGGGTGCTGGTTGTCGCCGACTCCGCGAAGCGCCTTGCATCGATCCGAAGGGCGACAGCCGCCTGTTTCCAACGCGGAGATACGACCATGTTTCTCTTCTCCACCGCGACCGAAGTAGCCGCCGATCCGTTTGGCACCTGGATTTCATGCGCTGGCCGGAAGGTTCCCCTGCTACCGGGAGTGCGCCCCTGTTCATGGTAAAATGGATGTCGAGGAAGCCACCCCAGCCGACGCGCTGGGTGGCTCTTTCCACATCAACCAAAAAACAAATAGCCGAAAGGAGTTCATCCATGAGCACCGCAACAATGCCTCGCGGTGACTTCGTGGACTTCAAAGAAGTGAAGTCGCGAATCACCATCACACAAATACTGGAGCGCTACGACTTGATCCGCACCCTGAAAAGGAGCGGTGACAGGCTCTCCGGCCCATGCCCTATCCATAGGGGAACCAACCCCACGCAGTTCCGCGTTTCCGTCAGCAAAAACTGCTGGAACTGCTTCGGCAACTGCGGTCGAGGTGGAAACATCATCGACTTTGTTTCCTTGCGGGAGGGGCTTCCTTTCCGTGAGGCGGCGCTCTTGCTTCAGGAATGGTTCATGCCCGACAAGGCCGGCTCCACGCTTGCCGAGTCATCTGTCGTGCATTCCCGTCGTTCCCACGCGCCCTCTCCCCCACTGCCAGAAGGTGCCTCGGGGCAGCAGGACGCGAGCGAAGACGACGAAGCGGGCGAGAACCCGCCTCTCTCGTTTGAACTCAAAACCCTGAAGGCAGACCACCCTTACCTTGGGGAACGCGGCCTGACCGGGGCGACGGTCCAAAGCTACGGCCTCGGCCTCTGCGGGAGAGGTTGCCTGCGAGGATACATCGCGATTCCCGTCAAAAATCGTGACGGCAAACTTGTCGCGTACATCGGACGCTGGCCGGGAACGCCTCCGGAGGACAAGCCAAAATACAAGCTCCCTAAGGGCTTCAAGAAGCGGCTCGAACTCTTCAACATTGATCGTGCCGTCCAAGTCCCAGATGAGCAGCCGTTGCTGGTTGTCGAGGGCGTATTCGACTGCCTGCGGTTGGTTCAGCTTGGCTACCCGCGAACCGTGGCGCTCCTCGGATCGTCACTGTCAGCAAGGCAGGAGATTCTGATTCGTGATGCCGTAGGCGAAGGCGGTCAGGTGTGCCTCATGCTCGACGCTGATGAAGCAGGGCGACACGGGGCGTCTGACGCGGCGAGCCGACTATCCCGGTCCTGCTCCGTGCGGGCCTTGGACATCGGAGAGTACCGGCACCAGCCGGAGCAGTTGGAGAAAGTCGAAATCGAAGCACTGCTTCGCACCCGCTGACCGCCATGGATGTTCATTGCTCCGCCTGCGGAGAGCCTTGGGACAGTTGGCACCTTTTCCAAGACGCCATCTACGAGACGATGCTCCCTGAAGACGAGGCGCACGGGTGGGGACGGCTGCCGCAAAGCGAACGGCTCTCCCCTCACTACCGCGCCGCGTTCAAGGAAGCCAGTTACGAGTTCGGCAAGACGGTCATGCATCTGATCCGGTGCCCTGCCTGCCCTGCCGACGCACAGCCCAACGCAGACCGCACCGCGATCAAGCACGCCGTCGAGGAACTGCTTGGCGACGATCTCGACGCCATCGCTGCCACCTTCAACGACCACAACCTATGAGCGACAAAAAACCAAAGTTCATGCTAGGCAGAACCCTCGCCACGCCAGGGGCGCTGGAGGCTCTGACTCCCGGCGACATCAATAATGGGATGTCCCGACACTCATGCGGCGATTGGGGCGACCTCTGCCCGGAAGACATCCAGGCCAACGAGGAAGCTCTCCGGCACGGTGAACGCCTGCTGTCCGCCTATCACGGTCGGAATCAGACAAAGTTCTGGATCATCACTGAGGCTGACCGTAGCGCTACCACTGTGCTGCTGCCAAGTGAATACTAAGCATCACTTCGCCGCCTCAATCGAGGCGGTTTTCTATTTGGAAGATAGCGGCAAGTCGTTGCTTGTTAGGCCTACCCGCGAGTAAACCCAAGCCTAAAATACTTCGCTCCAACGACCTGCGGCAATCGCCGCTGACGCCGCTGTCCTAATAGCGCTCCGATCCCGCGCAGTGAGTTCATCCGATACGACGTTGTTTGAGTTGGCCGGGTCCACAATTCGACACACTTCAATATTCTCACGCAAATGAGAAAAAACTGTCAACAGTTGATGCTCCAGGTCGGGCGATGTTGTCCCCTCCAATGCCCTGATCGTCAGCAGCTCCAGGATCAGCGACTTTTTAACGGGCACATTATTCCGAGTTCTCCAGAGTTTCATGAGGCGGATGGCATCTCTTCGGCCGCTTTTCTTCACTGTTTCGATGTGGACCTTGATGCTAGTTTTCATTGAGGAGTCTTTGTCGTTTCGATAAAGATTTGCCTCCCTAAATGTCTTGTCCAACGCCCGGCCCGGAACAACATCAATGTGGAAGCCTCCCTTAAACGAGATTGTCCAGGCAACCCCTTTAGAGCGGGCAGATTTCCACTCATTTTGCAATACTTTTCCGACCGCATCGAAGATGCCCTTTAGCGTATAGCCACAGTCGTCAGGCCAATACGCGACAATATCTAAATCAAAATTCTCTCTGATAATTGTCTGCTTCCCAAATGAACCAGCGTAGTAAAAACGAGGGTTGCCATCCAAGCGAGCAACAGCCCTCTGAATAGCCCTTCCGCAACGTTGAAGTGTCTCAACTTCTTCAGGCCTCAAATCTTGCTCGGCGAGCAGTTGTTTTAGGTAAGCGTGGTTGCTCATTTGCAATGTTCTCCCAAAAGCAAGCTGGCTGTATATGCCGAACCGCCTGCCTGACGGAATTCATATAACTGAACAAGCGGGGTCATTGTTGGGTTCAATTGTTGACCAACCTTGATCGCGGCTGGAGCTGGACCAGCAAAGAAGAGATGCCATCGTGAGGCTTCAGGATAATAACTTTGAATCGCCCCAAACAAATTCGCCACAGCAGCGCCCAGCTTTTCAAGCTGATCGGAAGATTGAAGCCAATGCACGCTCGGTTCTGAAACGGCGATATCTATTAAACCAAGAAGCAGTTTCTTATCGATAGGCAGCTGAGCAGATCGAATTCGAGCACTTAGATTGAAACATATTGCTACTTCGCCTTTCTTGAGGGTGCTCTTTTTCGGCATGCCGCTGATCACAAAATCCCCCGATCCCCGCTTGTCTTTTGGCCAACTCCACTGCCCACGCGTTCGATGGTGTTGGAACAATCGGACTCTTGGGCGGTTGGTCAGAAGGTAACCGACGAGTATGCATACTGACACAGGCGCAAGAGGAAAGACTGCGAACCGACTCTCAAAAGAGTCTCCTTTTGATAGGAATCTGCGAACGGTCTTTTCTATAGATTTGTAAAGTTTTCCCCACGGCTGACTTGATGGTGCGGTTAGAACCGTTGGGGGACCTTTTGGATGATCAGGCGAGAGCGCAGTCTCGGCGTGTGTCGCATCAATAGGATAGTCACCCTGCACCAGGAGGACGCGCCAGGGCGTTGCACTGCGCCCACGTTCAGGCAAAGATGCCCGAACCCATGCCTCATGCTCAGCGCGAAGCTTTTTGATGGCCTCGACCGTGTTCGTTACTTTTTGGCCGTCAAAACGAGCGTGGCAATTTTTGCAAAGAAGAATCAGATTATCGTAGCTATCTCTCTCTTTAGCCGTCAAGGCTGCGTTAGAACGTGGCCCGATATCACTCGATGCGGCGATGTGTGCAATATCTCCAATGACCACGATTGGGTCATAGCTGGTAGCATCCACGATCAATTCAGCCCGACATTCGGGCACCGCGCAGCGCCCAGCAGAACGCCCCCACAGAATCTTGAGTGTCTTTGCGCTGTAATTACGAGCGGACGAAACAGGTTCGCAAGGAGGCTTCCGAATCTGTTTTTCTGTCATCATTGCTGATCAAAACTATTTTCGATTCGCTAAATCTCGCTCGCCGAGGTGACCACCGAGAAGTCCACCGAAAGCGCCTCGAAGTGTCGGCGTCCGCAGCGGATTTTCTCGGCTTCACTGTTCCTCAGCTTCTCGAAATCCTTGGTGCCCTTGGTTTCGCGCACGAGGTATAGAATAGAATCATCGTGCTTCAAGATGGCCCAATCCGGGTTGTACTTGCCGATGGGCGTCTCGATAAGGAACCAGTGAGGCAGCTTCACGAACAACTTCACATCCTCCCGCTTGTCGAGTTTTTCGGCAAACTCACGCTCCACCTCCGAATCGTAAACAACCGCGTCATAGACTGACTTTTGAACCTCCAGACGGTTGTGGAGGTAGCCGACAATCTCTTCCTCCTCGAACAGCCTCATGCTGAACTCCTCGTCTGAGATTCGCTCGTACTTGATGCCGTCGATGATCAGCCGGTTCAGCTCTCGCTTCAGAATCGAGGCAACCTGGTCCATGAACTTTTGCGGATTGACCAGAAACTCCGCGAGTCGCCCGGACTCCTTCAGAATTCTCGCCAGCGTGGCGCGGGTCAGTTCTGTTTCACCCTGAAGGTAGGCGATGATGTCCGGCAGCGCACCGCGATACTCGACGGTTTCTCCCGACTCGCGCAGGACGGTTGAGGTGACCCCCTTGTTCTCAAGCCCAAGGCCCGCCTCTGTATAGCGAATGCGGACCGGCTGAACGCGCTCCATCTCTTTGATGGCTGCCGACGCATTCTTCACCAGCACTTCGGTCGAATATTCGACCGAATAGGTGGTCTTCGATTTGATGCGCTTCCAAAGCTCCTGGAACTCCGGGTCGAGCGCGAGCGCTTTTTTGAACACGAGCGGCTTCCCGTCCTCGTCTCGCTTGATGTGGCGTTCGATTTGGTAGCTCGCTAGCACCTCGATGATTTCGGCGCGGTGCGAAGCGTGTTCCGCTGGCAGCCCCAGATCAAAGCCGGGCGCTTTCGGGTTGAAGGCCGGGAGTATTTTCCCCTTGTCGTCGAGGATGCCCTTCGCCACGAGCGAAGACCAGATCACCTCAGAAGCGTCACGCCCGAGCGGCTTTGTTTCGTCGCCCTCTAGCACCTGAAGCTTCGCGAAGGCGAGTTTTGGCACTTTCCCGAATGTGACGCCGCAATCGACTTCGTACTCAGTCTGAAGCGTCCGCGCAAAATCCTCATAGCTCTCGTTCGCCACGACAATGAGCTTGTTGATGTTCTCGTCGAACACCCGCTCGCCCTCTTGGTTGACCGGGAGCCGGAGTCCTCGACCGATCTCCTGCCGCTTCTTCGTCGCCGACTGCGTTTCGTTCAGCGTGCAAATCTGGAACACATTGGGGTTGTCCCAACCCTCGCGAAGCGCGGAGTGGCTGAAAATGAAGCGCAGCGGCTCGTCAGCGGCCAGCAGGCGCTCTTTCTCCTTCATGATGAGGTTGTAAACATCATCGTCAGCCTGTGTGCTTCCGTTCGTGTCCTTGAGGATGCCCTTTTTGTCTTGGGCGAAGTAACCGTTGTGAAGCTGCTCAACAGGCCACGGGAGCAAGTCTTTGAGCGGCCCCTCGGAGGTGAGCCGTTTGTATGCCTCTTCAAAGGCCAGCGCGAACTTGCCTTTGACAGGCTGACCCTGCCCGTCGTATGCGCGGTAGTTTGCCACCTTGTCGATGAAGAAAAGGGATAGAACCTTGATGCCCCGTCCTTGGAGCTGCTTCTCCTTCTCAAGGTGCTTGCGAACAGTCTTCTCAATCTGAACTCGCCACAGGTCGTCTCGAATACCGCCAAGCTCTGCCCCCAAGGAAACTCGCTTGCCGCTGCTGAACTGAATGAACTCATTGCCCGGCTCGGCATTGATTTCGGTGATTTCGTATCCCGAGGCGTATTGCGCCCGCTCGTTCGACTTGATGTGCAGATCGTCGCCATGCTTCACGGCGACCTTCTTGCGCTTTGGCCCATCGGCCTGCTGAACATCAATCTCGACCTGAGCTTTGATTCCCTTTGTGTTGTCAACTTTGAGCAGCTTCACATACGCCTCGTTCTGCGCCCCATCGCCCGTGACGCTGGCGACGATAATCTGCTTCACCAGACGCAGCTCGTAAGCCCTGATCGGGTCGAGCTTGTGAACAAGGTTGTACGGATTGCGGTGAGTGGCTGAGTAGCGAAGTGTGCAGAGCGGGTTCAGGGCACGAATAGCCTCTTGCGCCTTCTCGGTGCCATCTACGCTCTGCGGTTCGTCAATGATGACGATGGGGTTGGTCGCCTGGACAAACTCGATTGGCTGTCGCCCTGAAAGCTTGTCGCTCTCCTTGTAAATGACATTGCTCTTGTTCTCGTCTGCCGTCCCGGTGAAGTTCTTGCGGAACGCATCAATGTTGATCACCAGAATTTGAATCTGGTTGCTCAAAGCGAACTGGCGAAGCCGATTTACTCGCTTCGCGTCGTAAACAAAATGCTCTGCGGGAACATTGTTGTAGAGCGCCCTGAAGTGATCGTTGGTGATCTCCAGATTTTTGAGCACACCCTCACGAATCGCCACGCTTGGCACCACTATTATGAACTTCTTGAAGCCGTAGGTCTTGTTCAGTTCAAAAATAGTTCGGAGATAGACATAAGTTTTGCCAGTGCCCGTTTCCATCTCGACCGAGAAGTTGAGCGGTGCAGAAGCCTCCCCCGTGACGGGAAGCAACGCGCTATCCGTATCGAGGTCATTCTGCACTTGAACCTCTTGGAGATTTTTCAGCAGCGTCTCGCGATCGAGCAGCAACCGATTCCCTACGCCAAGCTCCGTCTGCGTCTGACCGCTAAAAAGGGCTTGCCCTTCGGTGCTAAAAGCGATTTCAAAATCGCCTTGAGCTAAAGGCTGGCCGTCGAAAAGATTTACGACAGCTTCAACAGCCTGCCGTTGGTACTCTTGCTTTGCGTCAAACTGGAGCTTCATACCGTGCGGAAGCTGGTTACTCCTTTTGCCTTCATCGTCTGGACGGCGTTCGTCTTGAGCTGATCGTTCCCGCCAAAGCCTTCGTCAAGGCAGACAACTCGCTCCGGCCTGAGATCAGCGATGTGCTTGATGGTCTCAGGCAGTATGCTTTTTTCGAGGCACACAACCAGAGCACCGTCAGCGACACAATGGATGCTCTGCTCGTTGATCGATTTTGTCTCAACTTGAGTTGTGATCGGGAAACCCGACTTCAACAAGATCTCAAAAAGTAAGGCATCTTGAGACCGCCCAGGGGCGACATGCGAAACATGCAGCTCTAATTGCTTAGCTAGCCCCGTCTCGCCGTCGCTTGCTGATGCTTGCCAGAGATTGAAGCTCGAAGATTGAAGTCGGAACGCCCTAAATCCGAGGTCTTTTTTAGCTTTAGAAGACAAATCCAAAAGCCCTTCGCCCTCATTACTGAGCCTCTTGATGACCCTTCTGACACGCTCTCTCGTGAGGTCGGCAATCGTGACAAACTCTTTGCGTCCAGTCGGTTCGGGTAACTGAACAAGAATGAATTTGTTACTGATGTTTTCGTCCCGATTTCGCTCCAAGACCGCGTGAGCCGTAGTGCCGCTTCCACCAAAGAAATCGAGGACAATGTCATCGCTGCCGGGCGCTCCCAGACTGAGTAATTTTCGGATCAAACGGGTCGGCTTCGGTGTTTCAAAGGCATCAGGTGCGTCCGGGAAAAGAGATTGCACCTCCTTCTTCGCTTCATCGTTGTGACCAACCTCATCCCAAAGCCAAACGGTTTGGGCCACAACGCCTCCAACATCGGTGAGGAAGCGCTTGTAGGCAGGAACCTTGTTGTTGCCCTCCTTTCCCCACCACAGCCGACCGTCTGCGACATTCTTTTCATGCTGATCTTTGCTGTATGCCCAGACGCGCGACTTCTTTGGCCAAATCTCCTCACCTGTTAGCGGCTGGGTGATTGGGTAGTAGAGGTTTGGCCTCTCGTCAGCCGACTTGTTGCAGGTATAGTCACCCGGCTTCCACGCGCCACGCTTATCGTTGTCGGGGTTCGTGTAGGCCTTGTTCATGTCTTCAGTTCGCTCCTCTCGCGCTAGCAGGGCGACGATATTTCCTGACGCGTCCACAGGTCTTGTCTTCGCGTAAGCGAGTATGTAGTCGTGTGAGGTACTGAGATCGATAGTGTCGTTCGCGGGAGCGTACTTTTTCTGCCAAACAATGCAGCCAAGAAAATTCTCCTCCCCGAAAATTTCATTGCATAGCTTTCTCAGGTTATCGACCTCGTGATCGTCAATACTGATGAAGATCACACCGTCTTCCCGCAGTAAGTTCCGCGCCAGAAACAGGCGTGGATACATCATATTTAGCCACTTGGAATGGAATCGACCGTCAGACTCAGTGTTGGTGCTCAGCTTCTTTCCCTCGCCGTCAGTTTGACCCGTAAACTCCAGGTAAGTCTGGAGGCTTTCCGAGAAATTGTCTGGGTAGATAAAATCACCGCCCGTGTTGTATGGGGGGTCAATGTAGATCATTTTAACCCGCCGCAGATATGCTTTTTGGAGAAGCTTCAATACCTCAAGATTGTCGCCTTCGAGAATCAGGTTCTCGCTTCTATCAAAATCGACAGATTCTTCTCGTTGAGGTAGCAATGCCCCTGTACTCATCTGCTGGATTGTCTTGAAGCAATCCGCCTTACCGGGCCAAACCAAGCCAAAGCGTTCTTTCCCCGAATCAATGCTTTCTCCGAGGGTGAGCTTGAGTCGATCAAAGTCGATTTTTCCATTCTCCGTGAATACTTCTGGGAAAAGCTCTTTGAGACTGGTGCGGTTAAAATCCACCATATTGAGGGAGGAAATATCGAGTTTTTCGGGTTGTTCTGGCATGTTTTCCTTTGCGGTGAGGCTATTGTAAATCAGGAGTGGGTCTTGTGGCTAAGGTGGTCAGTCAAGGCCCAGCTTGGTCTTGGCGAGTAGTTCCATGGCGTCATAGTGAGGTTTGTCCTCTAGCGCCATCAGTTGGAGCAAGTTGCGCAGAATGTCTCGGGTCTCTGACAGAATGGATAGATCATGCCCAGGTTCGCCGATGCGGTCGGCGTGAGAATGTGTCTGCAAAAAGCGATACATTCTGGCCTTCAGCGCGGGATCAAGGCCAGTCGTGCGCCCGATTTTCGCGTGCAATGTATCGGTATCGCCCGGCTGGCGGAATGCCAAGAAGGACTCTAGCAACTTTCTCGCCATATTTGGCATTCCGTAAACGCTAGCGAGATCGAGTACCGGGTGTGAGTTATTGGCTTCTTGATAAACGCGGACGAACACAAAATGGTACTCAGACTGATAATCGTTTAGCAGTGAGTCGAGTGCTTTGATTTCAGCGGTTCTACCCTCCGTGGATGAATTACGCGTCTCAAGAAGATAGCGCTGATGCTTGCGCTTGTCCGGCCCGCGCAGATTATCGAACCAATCTTTTACTTGCTGAAAGAACGAAAAATTGTGTGTCAGCACGAAAAGCTGTCCTGCATCTTTGCAGCGTTCCTTCATAAATCCGAAGGCGCAATAAAGGGCATTAGCGTCCAGGCTCGAAACCGGGTCGTCAATGACAACAACATCATTCGCGATTTGAAAATCCTTACCCTGAAGAGACTTCAAAAAGTGTAGAAACGCCACAGCCGTCTTCTCCCCCTCGCTGAGATTTTGAGCGGGCACTCCAGAGCGTGTAATGGTGTAGCCGGTTTTTTCTGGATGAAACTGCAATTCATCTCTCCCCAGATAACTTCTCAACTCCTGATTTAGCTCTTCCGCTGGCCTGACATGCTCCGCAATTTCTTTCTCGATGGCCGTTATCTGCGAGTCCGCAGAGGAAATCAATGCCTGTAGTTTTGAGCGTTCTGTTTCTGCGTCGCTTAATGTCTTCACGCGATCAGCATAATCCTGAAGCGCGTCAGCTACTTCGTGGGATTCCAGTTTGTTCCTAGCCTCAGCGACGGAGAGGTCGAAAGCGTCGGTTTCTGTGTTGTGCTTCTCTAGCAGTTGGTTTAACACAGCGACTGAATCCTCAAACGATTCACGCCCCTCGTCCGTGGCGGGGCTTTCACGCTCTGACTCTGGGGTGAATTCAATCGTCTCAAAAGGCCGCAGCTTCTTTTGATTGATGGCGCTTACCAGCGCAACAAGCACCGCTTCACGCCGGACAGCCGCTCGGTTGACCCGCAACTCCGCCGTTTTATATGATTCAACTAAGTCTGTGTAGAGAGCCGCGGCGTCAGGCAACCGCAGCGCGCGGAGCGTTGCTCTGTCCCGATCAATTCTTTCGCAGAGCCGATCAAGGAGCAGGTTCAGCTCTCTGAACTTATCGTTGAAGTGCCCGTTAAGCTCCTCAATCCGATTGGGGGGGATGCGCTGCCCACAGAAATTGCAGAGGCCAGTGGCATCGCTGGTTGAATGAATGTGCAGACCCTTCTCTACCCAGGTCGCAACATCCGGCTTGTTTGCCAGATCATTAATCACAGCCGAAACCACTGATGTTTTCAATGCCTCCCTCACCTCCCTCAACAGGTGTTCCCTGTCAGAAATGGATGCGGAAACCAATGGAATTTTGGGTTTTGATTTATCCTGCTGTCTTTGAATCAGCTTGGTCCTAGCGTCGTCGTCAATCTGGAAGGCTGATGCGTTACCCCCAACCAACAGTGCTTCTGCCTTTTGGCGAAAACGCGACCGCTCATAGTTGCGGTAACTGCTCGATGCGTCATTTCCAATTAAGTCTTTGACTGCTTTTGCCCGAGCCTGACAAAAGCCTTCCAGCGACTTTGTTGCTGAGTTGAGGGCCGCTTCAGCCACCAGATAATTTTTCTGATGGTCAGCCAGTGCGGCACGCAGCCTCTCTACTTCCTTCTGTTTTTCTACGCTGTCTTCTCCAAGAACAAAAATCGGCACAACTTGATCAGTATCTCGCCGGAACACGCTGGCATTAACATAGTCGCGGTTAAACACCCGAACCTTTGGAAGTGCAGGCGTGGAGGCCAGCGCATCGCCCGCATATGCTGCGCCATCAAAAACAAATTGAACCTCCCCCTCAGTGATTGCCTCTCGTTTCTCAACGGCCCTAAACAGGTTGGATATGGTTGTCTTGCCGGCCCCATTCCAGCCATAAATCAGGTTGAATCGAGAGAAATCGTCGAGGCCAGATGTTGGCCAAGTGAAGTCTCGGAAAATTCGATGTCTCTTGATTTTGGCTATTCGATCAATCTTCATTTTTTGCTGTTTAAGCGAGTCTCCATTTGAGGTTAAACAACGATTTAAATTGAACTTGCTGGCCCAGCCGACGCTCGACCTCATCAATCAGAGAGTCCTTTTTCGCTTCAATAGCCTTTGCGGCCTCTTCGTATTCTTTCCAAGCCTCATCTCGCTTTGTGTCGAGGTTTCGCTTCTCGCGCTCAAGGGCCAGCTTTTCGGGAAGGTTCGCGGCGAGCCGTGACGAACGCTTTGCCTCCTTGATTTGATCCTCAAGTTCCTTCAGGCGAGTCTTGAGAGAGTTTCGCTGATCTTCTCCCCACCGATCCAGCTTCTCTAGCTCTTCCTCGAAAAACTTGCCGTTCTTCTCGCTGAGATTCACTAGTATGGCCTTCTTGTGCCGCTCCAACTCTGCACGCAGGGCCAGTGTCGCTGATTCGTCAGACGTAACTGCTGTTACCGATTGTGCCGGCAGCGAGAACAATCTCTGGAGCTGGTCTTGCCCCACCAACTCCCCATCATCTGTGCGCCCCGCTAACAAGAGATGATCTTCCGTTTCAAATGCGGAGACGGTAAGCACGCAGGCAGACAACCACCCAGATTTGCCTTTCAGCGCGTCGAGCGCGGCGATGTTCCGTCCGCTGGCTGAGAAAACCACCTCCGCGTCCGGAGTTTCCAGCTTTTGGCAGGACTCAATGATTCGCTGCGCGAGAGGGTGCCCAACTCGGTAGAGGTTGGCGTCTTCAACATTCTTTCCAGTGCGATACGGGCCGGGATGAATCCGCTCTTCTGGGAAGGGATTTTGCACCAACTGGAACGAGTGCCCTTCGTCTGCGAACTGCGCATGGTCGCGCAGGTAAAAGCGCGTGATTTGCCAGAGCCACTGCTCAAAACGAGACAGGGTTTCTTCCGCTCTCGCTTTGCCAACACGCAGCTTCTCTTGAACCTCTTCATCGAAGTTCTCCAAGAGTTGCTGCCGTGTCTGGCTGATTCGCTCGTCGATTTGACCTTCGAGTTCTTGCTGGAGCTGGTTGAAGTTAAAATCGATCTGCTCCGGTGTCCGGCAGGTCTGGTAAATCGATGCGATCCTTTTTTCGAAATCGACGCCTGACTCGATGCTTCCCAGCACTTCATCACTGGCTCCGAACACGCCATCAAAGAGCTTGAACTTATCCCTGAGAAGCTGGTAAACGCGCTGGTCTGCCGCGTTGCTCTTGTTGAGAAAGTTCACCACCACGACA
Source organism: Prosthecobacter debontii (assembly GCF_900167535.1). Taxonomy (NCBI): domain Bacteria; kingdom Pseudomonadati; phylum Verrucomicrobiota; class Verrucomicrobiia; order Verrucomicrobiales; family Verrucomicrobiaceae; genus Prosthecobacter; species Prosthecobacter debontii. The sequence goes on along the minus strand of NZ_FUYE01000003.1, from coordinate 239,043 downwards.
TCGTACTTTTGGCCGTACCTGTGGCAGCGCCCAATGCGCTGCTCGATCCTTTGGGGATTCCAGGGGAGGTCGTAGTTCACCACCAAGTTGCAGAACTGAAGATTGATTCCTTCCGCCGCTGCTTCGGTGGCGATCATAATGATGGCTTCATCGCGGAAGCAATCGACGAGAGCAGCTCGCATATCGGCGCTCGGTGAGCCTGTCACCCGGTCAGTGCCCTTATGCCGCTCGATCCAGTTTCGATAAATTTGCTTTGAACGCTGATCGCTATTCGTGCCGTTGAACAAAACAACACGCCCCTTGTACCCCGCCCCCTCCAAGAGCTGGAGCAGGTAACTCTGCGTCCGGGTTGACTCAGTGAAAATAATGGCCTTGGCATTCAGCGTGGGCGCAGAACCTCGTCGCTGCGCTTCGGTGGCAGCGCTGAAGCCCGCGCTCAGCGCTTGGAGCAGCGACTCCCCCTTCGAGTTCTTTTGAATGGACTTTGCTAGCGCGGTGAAGCGCCTGAGCAAGGCAACCTCATTTTTGATTCGCGCCAGGTCTTCGGCTGTGTAAGCGGCTTTCTCTGCCTGCTTTTCCTCTTCGTCCGTCCACTCTTCCTCAGTCTCATCCACCGTATCGTAGTCAGGAGCCACTTCTCCAGGATCACATTGGGCAACCTCTGCGGGGGCGTTTTGAACTGCGGCAGCTTCGAGTCTTGCGGCCAACGCTTCTAGCGTCCCTGAAATAGCGAAGGTCGATGATGCTAGCAGCTTGCGAACAATCATGGTCATGAGCTGCCTGCGGCTGGACGGAAGAGCGTAGAGCTGATCAGCCTGAAGGTAGTCCGAAACGAGGTCGTAAAGTTCCTGCTCTTCCTGAGTCGGATAGAACTCCTGAGTGATCGGAATCCGGTTTGTATATTTGATGTATTCGAGCACCTGCCGCCTGAGCGTGCGCTGGCAGACCTGCTTCAGCCGCTCGCGTAGCGATCTGAAGTCGTCATCATTCCGCAGGCTGGCGAACTGCGACTTGAAGCTCTTAATGTCACCGAAGGTGTAGTCGTCGATTATGCTCACGAGGCCATATAGCTCTTGGAGTGAGTTTTGGAGCGGCGTGGCCGTCAAAAGCACCTTGGGTGCGTGCGCTACCGCAGCCTTGATCGCGTTCGCAATACGGTTGGTCGGTTTGTACACATTCCGCAGACGATGCGCTTCGTCGATGATTACCAAGTCCCAGCTCACCTGCTTCAGGTAGGAGTCTTTTGCGCGGGCGAAGTGATAGGAGCAGATGACAATCGAAGGCTGGTCGAGGGGGTTTAGGTTCCCCTGCTTAATGAACTGGTTGAACGACTTGGCTTCGAGAATAATCGACGGGAGAAAGAACTTGTCGGCAAGCTCTTGGCTCCACTGTTTGCGCAGGTTCGCCGGGACAATAATCAGCAACCTCCGCTTTCTCTCCGCCCACTTCTGCGAAAGGAGAATTCCCGCTTCAATCGTCTTCCCCAGCCCTACCTCGTCAGCGAGAATTGCCCCTCTCGACAGAGGTGAACGAAAGGCGAACAGCGCTGCGTCAATCTGGTGGGGGTTTAGATCAACCTGCGCATCTGCCAGCGAGGCAGCGAGCTTTTGAACACTGTCTGAGGGGCAGCGTTTTGTCAGCTCGTGGGCTAGGTATTTGGCGTGATACGGAGTGCTCATCCGGGAGGATTGGGCTTTCCAAACCACGAACAGTGTTCGGGTTGTCTTGGAGACTTGCGAGCACGCCTGAGGTCGAGAGAGCGCAGCCATTATAGGTGCCTAAATGGCTGTGGCAATCCTCGTGGTTTTTTATCCTCAGAGTGCGAATGCCGTTGACGATGCCTGTCTGTTTCATGTAGGCGTGTCCCAGTGCAGCTCTGCCAACCGCAATGGTCGCGAAATCGGCAAGTTCTGATTCAGTCGGCGGTCCAGAATGGCTCGCAACGGCGGGCTGTCTTTTCGCCGCAACAGCAGCCTTTGCGTGGATTCCCGATTCCCTGTGGAACCGTCTCATTCCTCTGCCCGCAGGGAGATTCTTCCTGCCCGCCTTCGCTTCGGCTTTCGCGTCTGGCTGGCTGATTGGTGCCTGGAGGCAGGTTTCAGAGCTTTCGGGAGAGGAAGGCGCAATTCGGTCTAAAGCCTCAATCTCCGGCCTTCTAGCGGCTCTGGTGGCCTGTGTGGCAGCGTACTCGGCGAATCTTGGCTCTACCATTCGGAACCTGCCGTTCCCACTCGCCGTCGTCCTCCTTTTACTATCCATTCTTCCGTCCGCGCTCTTCGCGACAGTTGGAGCAAACTTGAGCCACCGCGCGAGGCGACGCCAAACTGTATTCGGCAAGACATGGGGGGTTCGAGGGAGCGTGCTCTCCCTCGCTTTGAACGCCCTCTTGCCCGCTTTCGGTGTCCTCGTCTGGCCTGCGGTCTATGTGTTCGGGAAGGCTATGGAGAAGCCTTCCGTTGTCGTCACCGCCAAGCCAACTCCAATCGTTTCGACGCCCCCTCCCCAACCCCGTTATGTGAAGCCGGAAGGTTTCGATTCGGCAAACGCCTGGAAGCGAATCGTGTTGCACGAAGACGCAATACCAAATACAGACGCCAAATCGGCCATAGAACTGTCCCGCAACGAGCGCCAAATCGCGTTCGTTGCGCGCGAGCGGGGCGAACACCAGCTTGTCGTGCGGCACCTCTACGATCCGGGACCGGATTACTCGCTCACGGTGGACGGCGGCATCGCAGCGATGTCTTGGTCCCCCGACGACAAGCGAATCATTTTTGTCTCCGGTGTAAGCGGCGCGATTTGGGTCTGTGTTCCCGAGAGCGGCAAGTTGATTCGACTGCCAATCCCGGCTCTCGATGGGGGTCAGCGCTACGGCTTGGTATGGTGGCGCGATGAGTCCGTCGTCATTTATCCCAGCCGTGGCGATCCGGGCATCTTATCGCTCGATTCCCTGCGCATCGCCACGGCAGCCAAAGACCCGCAGTGGGCAAAGCTGACCGATGACGAGCGGACGCGCATCGGACAGGAGGCATTCACGCCGGGCATGGAGAAGACGCCGAAGGCACACTTCGCCTTCATCGGTGGCCTCGGAGACGACTCGCGGACGCTCGCCCTCAACGACGAAGAATCACTCTACACTCGACTCGCGGCAAGCGCAGAGCACGGCTTTACCAGCGCGTTTCCCAACCGTGACGGCACCATGTTCTTCCTGATGGAGCCGGAGCGTCTTCGCATTCTCTATATGGGGCTTCGCCAGTCGCCTTCGCTGCGATTTGTTGCGGAGTCGAAGAGCGATTTTCCAACAGCTCCCGCCGTAAAGACAGCGCTGGAACAGCGGTCCGTTCGCGCGGCGGTGGTCGCACCGATCATCAACCCGCTCAACGGCAAGACCGTCGCGGGGAACCCTAGAACTATTAAAGGCTACGCCCGCTTCATCGCGGCGGACGACAAGACCTGCACCGTCTGGATCGAGCAGGAGCGCCAACCGATTCGGGAGGGCGATGTGCTCATGACGCTTTCGGCGATTCAAGACGGCGACGAGTATTCGATCTCTCCCGACTGGTGGGCCGTGATAAAGGCGGCTGACGACAATCAGTCTGTCCCCCGTCGAGCCGTAGTAGCGACGTTGATGCCGTCCCGCAGCCGTGATTTGCGGCCTCTACCTGAGCCAGCACCGCCGCCCGCGCCAACGCCAACCACAGCCCAGTCCCCTGTGGGTCCTCCGCTCCTGCCTCAGCCCGCGCCGCAAGCTACCCCTCCGCCAAAGCCGCCCGTCCCTCTCCAAACAACCGTCAGATCACAGTCGCCCGACCCAACACCCCAGACGCCAAAGCTCGCCGACGAAGAGAGGCTGCGGCAGTTCATAGTCGAACACAGCGCGCGCTTCAGCCGAGGCGACCTCGAAAACGTCGTGAGTGGATACGGGGCAGCTATCGACCTCGGGCCTGGCAAATCCATGTCCCGCGAAGAATTCGGCGAAATGCTCAGGCGCAACCGTGCCGGGACCACCACCTTCACCGAGACGCCCGTTCCACCCATAGAGGTGACTCGATTGTCCGGGAACCGCTTCTCCCTTTCGTACGTAGCCCGCATCGAAATCTCTAGCCCCAGCAAGCCGAAGCAGATTGCCGAGGTCCTGATGGACCTAGAAGTGCTATTGACGAATCAGGGGCCGAAGATCGTCAAGCAGCGAGAGAGCACCTTGAAAGTCCAAACCAGTGGAGGGCGGAAGTGAGCCATGTTCGGAATTTGGAAACACCGCAAACCTCTGGTGCACGACCACCAAGCTACCTACCTGGAGAATTTCTCCATTGCACCCGGCGATCTCTATAAAGCTATTGAGTCAGAGATTGCCGAGAAGCAGTTGCCAGATATTGAGGTGTCGCGAGTTTTCTTCCGCGAGGGCGGCCTTCTCTCGGCAAACCGCGAGTACCTGCGAGTTAGGCGCGAGCGCTTCGCTTACCTCGTTTGCGCCGCGCCGTGGGGCACTTCATTTTTCTTCAGCACGCGCTTCACCGAGATTCCCTGCTCACTCAGATGGTGGGAAGTAATCGTGGCGCTAATGTTCGTTGCGGGAGCATTCATCGCCTACTGGCAGCTACTTGGGCTGTACTGGGGCATCGCCATTTTTGCGCTGAACGTGATCGCTTTCGTTACGCTCTGCCGGAATCTCGTCACAATGGGCTGGAACCGCCTCGACGACCTGTTGCTGCGCCTCCCCGTTTTTGGGGTGATTTACGAGGCATTTCTCCGGCCAGTGACTTTCTTTCGCGACGACACCAGAGGACTCTTCCAGAACCTCGTCCAATCCATTGTCCATCGGCAAATCGCCGCCTTCACCGCTTCGTCTGGCTTGAGCCTGCTGGAGTTCAAAGACCTCAAACCGGACCGACCGCTCGCGGCATTCCTCAGGAAGGTATTGGGAGGCTGATCTATGGGATGGATCGACAAAGCGCTGACCGACCAGTTCTACCGCTGGGAGCTGCGGGGACGCGGCTGGCAGCACTACGACGCACCAGTTTCTATTGAACCGCCGTTCCGCCCATTCTTCGGCCACTTCGTTTCTCAGAATGGCTCTCCGCCCGCAGATGACGGACGCCACGAGACCATTGGAAGCCGATTCTTAGGCGGCGTGAGCCGCCTCCTATCGCCGGAACCAGCGGCGCAGGCATCCGAGCATACGACCGATAACGAGCCAGGGCCGTTCTACGAAGAGCGCGGCGAGATGACCGAGGCGCAGATTACCTTGCCGGACATCAAGGGCATCAGCCGCGACACAATGGAGTCATGGTTCCTGTCGCTGTCATCTTGCCGCGAACCCGTGGCTTTCGAGCTGGTAGGGAGCGCAAGGGAGATCGTCGCGCAGTTTGCCGCAGGGATCGCCGACGCCCCGCTGCTCACTCAGCAGATTGCCGCGCACTTCCCCGGAGCCGAAGTAGTCCCGCAAAACGACTACCTGCACCAGCGGTGGCGCGAAGCGGGGCCACAAATGGCGGTCGTCGAGCTTGGACTCTCCGATCTCTGCATGGTCCCGCTCGCCCTGCCTAGGAGCGACATCTTCGTGAGCATGGCAGCGGCAATGTCTGACCTCGCGCCACAGGAACTCGCGGTGTTCCAGGTCGTCTTCGAGCCGACGCGCCACGCATGGGCGGAGAGCATCCTCCGCGCCGTGACCGACAATACGGGAGGGCCGTTTTTCGCGAACCGACCCGAGTTGGTGAAGCAGGCGCGAGAGAAAATACGCTCGCCTCTTTTCGCCGCCGTGGTACGGATCGCGGTGTTTGCCGACGACCGCGAGCGGGCGCACGGATTGTGCCTAAACATGGCATCGTGCCTTCGCTCCTTTTCCCAAATTGGCGGCAACGAACTGATACCTGTTTCCGACGACGAGTACCCAGCCGAAGCGCACGAAGAGGATATTCTCCGCCGCCAGAGCCGACGGACGGGAATGCTTCTCAACGCGGAGGAGCTGACCGGCTTCGTTCACCTGCCCACGAGCGCCGTCGTATCGTCAAAGCTTCGACGCGACACCGGGCGCACGCGGCCCGCGCCCGCCCACCTCTCTGAGCAGGCCGACCTCCTGCTTGGCGTCAATCAGCATGCGGGCCAGGAATCTCCCGTCTGGTTGCGCATGGATCACCGCGTCCGGCACACGCACATCATCGGCGGCTCTGGCTACGGCAAGACGACATTCCTGTTCAACTGCATTAGGCAGGACATCGAGAACGGTTTCGGGTGCGGTCTCCTGGACCCCCACGGCGACCTCGCCGAGAGAGTCCTCGATTTTGTCCCACGAGACCGGCTCGGCGATGTCGTGGTCGTTGACCCGACCGACGAAGAGTTCTCCGTTGGGTTCAATATCCTCGCCGCGCACAGCGACTTCGAGAAAGACCTGATCGCCTCTGATCTCGTGGCGGTGTTCCGCCGACAATCTTCAAGCTGGGGGGAGCAAATGGAGAGCGTGCTTCACCACGCCATTCTCGCCTTCCTCGAAAGCTCGCGCGGCGGCACCATCGCCGACCTGAAAAACTTCCTGCTCGACGCGGGCACCCGGAACGAGTTCCTGAAAACGGTCCAAGACCCGGATGTGGTCTTCTACTGGAAGAAGGGGTTCCCGCAGCTCGGCGGAACGCGGTCAATCGGCCCCGTGGTTACCCGGCTTGAGAAGCTGCTCTCGCGCAAACCTGTCCGGCGCATGGTGTCGCAGCGGGTGAACAAGCTCGACTTCGCCGACATCCTCGACAGCGGCAAGATTTTCATCGCGAAGCTGCCGCAGGGGCAGATCGGCGCGGAGAACGCCCACCTCATCGGCACGCTCCTCGTCTCGAAGTTTCAGCAAATGGCTATGGCCCGCCAGCGGATGCGCGAGGAAGACCGCAACCCGTTCTTCCTCTATGTGGACGAGGCGGCGAATTTCCTCACGCCGTCGATGGCGGAAATTCTGTCAGGGGCGCGCAAGTACCGCCTCGGACTCATCCTCTCCCACCAGGGCTTGAGCCAACTCAAGGCGGAGCCGCAGGTTGCCGGTGCGCTAGATTCGAGCGCCTGCACGCGCATCGTGTTCCGCGTGGGTGACCAAGATGCTCGGGCGCTCGCCGACGGCTTCTCGCACTTCGAGGCGCGGGAGCTGCAAAACCTCAGCGTAGGTGAGGCGGTGTGCCGCGTCGAGCGGAGCGACGCCGACTTCAACATCGCTACCCTCCCCGAGCTGGGACGGTTCGAGGGAACGGACTACGCCGGTCGAGACGAGGCCGTTGCCCGATCAAGGGCAGCCTACGGAACGCCAAACTCCGAGGCGGACGCAGCGGCGCACGAGGCGGCGGCGACCTATGCGGACGAGCCGGGGGTGGAGCCAGAGCACAGCCGCGACGATGTGACGGCACCGAGATCGGATGAAGAAGCTCCGGACCCTGAGCCACCAGCGGCCAAGGTGGCACCCGCCGTGCCCGCTGAGCTTGGGCGCGGCGGCGAAGATCACCGAAACTTGCAGAGAGAGTTCAAGTCTATCGCCGAATCGCTCGGCTTCAGGGCCACCATCGAGAAGCAGCTCCCCGGCACGCTCGAATGCACGGACCTATTGCTCGAACGTGAGGGGTTCACGATAGCCGTGGAAATTACCGTTACCAACACACTCGACTACGAGCTGCGCAACATTGGAAAATGCCTCAGGGCGGGAGTTTCGCAGGTTGCCGTCGTAGCCGCAGAATCGGGTAAGCTCGCGAAAATTGAGGCGGCAGCCCGCGTCTCCTTTGGCCACCAGCACGGCGACCGCCTGCGATTCTTCCTCCGCGACGGCTTCAACGAGCACCTTCAGAACTTTGTGCTGGCCGAGCCTCCACAAGAGCCGATGCCCGACAAGCAGGTGCGGCACAAAGGCTGGACGGTGAGGACGACGACCGTTCACATATCACCGGAAGAGGCGAAGGAGCGCGAGGCGGCTGCCGCAAAGATTTTGGCAAGCTCGTCAAGACGGGCAAAAGGCGACGGCGAGGCGGCGCAGTAACCAGGCTTACTTGCCCAGCTCCCTTGCCAAAACTTCAAGCAGTTCGCAGACGCGGATAACATCAGCTTCTTTGAGGCGAATACGCTGGCCAACGGCGATGCTCGGATCGTTGGTCTTCTTCAGGTAATCGCTGTCCACAACCCCCTCTCTGTGCGCTAGCAAATGACGCTTCTGAAGCATCTTCCCAAGAAACGCCATGTCAGAAGAGGAAAGGACCTGATCGTATCGGCGACGACCAATCTTCTCCCAGAGATCGGAGGCATCTCCAAGGCGCTGGAAGGCCCCTCGCTTGAACTCACTACCACCAGAAACCTGCTGGAACCGCGCCTCTGAGAATCTCTCAAATCCACCCACCACCCGGACCAAGCTTTGTTCGACCAAGAGACGCGCGACATCTACTGCATGATCCTTGTCTCCATCGCCAATCGCCGCCGAGAGGGCGGATATGGCCGCGAGCGTTCCACGAATGGTTTTCAGCGTTTCTGAGAAAGTTCGGAGCACCGAATTGTGGCCGCAGGCAGGACAAAAGTAAGCAGCACCAATTGACGCGAAAACACACCCGCATGCTTCGCAAGCTATCTTCTGCTTCATAGCCTCAGCGAAGCGCGCCGGGAATACCCAGGAGTTAACCTGTGGCTTTACCGACATCGACATGCTGATCAGCCCGCCGCTTCGCTGGGTCGAATTAAAGTCTTTCGCCCACTCTTTCAGCATTCCGTGAACTTCGCGCTCGACCAATTCTTTAGCCTTGCGTCGAACATAGCGGTTTTGCTCCTCAGTGTTCCATTCCTCTGCCTTGTCCTGATGCCGACAGAAAGGGCAAAAAACGACCTCATCTTTGACGTGATCCTTCCAACTGCCCTCGGCGACCTTGAAGACGCCGCGACATTCCTCGCTGGCGCACTGCCGATCCAAGAAGCCCTCCGAATCAACGGGCAGCTTAATCGTGATAGTGCGGGTGCCCCGCAGCCGATCAAATGGTTTCCGAAACGCCATGCGCTCTATTTGAGTGGATATTCTTGCTCCACGCAACCGCCTTCGGCTGATTTCACCATCCGTGAATAGCCAAGTTTTAGATTGAAGAAAGAACAAGCTCGCTATTGTCTGTAGCTATGCCCGCATTGCCTTTTTTACAATCTGGAGCCAAGCGAGTCGGCGTCTGGATTCGCGTCTCGACCGAAGATCAGGCACAAGGCGACAGCCCGGAGCACCACCGCGCACGCGCCGAGCACTACTGCGCCGCGAAAGACTGGGAAGTGGTTGAGACATACGACCTCGCCGGGGTGTCAGGCAAAGCAGTCATGGACCACCCGGAGACGCGGCGGATGATGGCCGACGTGAAGCGCGGCCACATTGCCGCGCTGGTATTCTCGAAGCTCGCCCGCCTCACTCGCAACGCCCGCGAGCTAATGGATTTCTCGGATTACTTCCGCGCCCACAATGCCGACCTCGTGTCGCTCCAGGAGAGCATCGACACGAGTACCCCTTCAGGACGCCTCTTCTACAACATGGTGGCGGCGATGGCGCAGTGGGAGCGCGAGGAGATCGTTGACCGCGTTCGCGCCTCCGTCGCCGTAAGGGCGAAGCTCGGCAAACCCCTCGGAGGCCGCGCGTCTTTCGGCTACGTCTGGGACGACAAGCGGCTGCGCCCCGACCCGAAGGAAGCGCCCGTGCGCCGCCTCATCTACGAACTCTTCGCCGAGCACAAGCGCCGCAAGACGGTTGCACGGCTCCTGAACGAACGCGGGCATCGCACGCGCGACGGCAGCAAGTGGAGCGATACCAGTGTCGAGCGCCTAATCCGCGACCCAACCTCCAAGGGGCTATACCGCAGCAACTTCACCAAGAACCTTGGCCGCAAGTGGGAGCTGAAGCCGGAGAGCGAGCACGTTTATACGAGCGTCGAGCCGATTGTCTCTGTGGAGCTTTGGCAGCAGTGCAATGACATTCTCGACAGCCGCCGCGCATCCCGCCAGAAGCCCGGTAAGTTGTCCGACCACATCTTCACAGGCGCGGTTCGCTGCGCGTGCGGCGGGAAGATGTATGTCTTCAGCAACTCACCAAAGTATGTATGCTCGAAGTGCCGTCATCGCATACCTTGCGACGACCTAGAGCACCTCTTCCGCGAGCACGTCCGCGACTACTGCGTTAACCCTGACACACTCAAGCACTACATCGAGCGCGTCAGCGACGGCTTGCGCGAGAAGCAGGCGCTCGCCCAGACGATGCGGCAGGACATAGCGCGGCTGCGAGAGGAGTCGGAGCACATCCTGAAGCTCTACATGGCGAGGAAAATCACAGCCGAGCGTTTCGGCGAAATGGACGGCCCTGCAACCGAGCGGCGCAAACAGCTCGAAGCCGAGCTGCCGCAGGTCGAGGCGCAGATCGCCCTCTTGCAGGTGGACGGCCTGAGCCAGGAGCAGCTAGCCGCCGAGGCGACCAATCTCTATGAACGATGGCCCGGCCTATCGAACACGGAGAAACGCGACATCGTGAACCTCATCGCACGGACGATCACCGTCGGGAACGAGGAAGTCATCATTGAAATGATTCACTTTCCCTCATTTCAAGAAGCTGAAAAAGGGCAATGTAGCGTCAAGGATTCATGGCAGAGACTAACAAAAAGGATGCGGGAAATGTCACGGAACCCACGGCCCGCGAGATTGTCACTTTTCCATCCTCCAGAGGCTGGCGCATCACCTCCAGCGTGCTGCGGCGAAACTCGGGCAGCTCATCCAGAAAGAGGACTCCATTGTGCGACAGGCTCACTTCCCCGGGCCCAGGATTGGTGCCGCCGCCGAGCAGCCCCGCATCACTGATCGTGTGGTGAGGGGAACGAAAAGGCCTTGTCGCGACAAAGGCCTGCTTTTCACTGAGTAGACCTCCCACACTGTGAATCTTGGTGGTCTCGATGGCTTCCTCCTCCGTCATGGAGGGCATGATCGTGCCCACTCGTTTGGCGATCATCGATTTCCCGGTTCCCGGTGGACCTACCATCAGGATGTTATGTCCACCGGCCACGGCCACTTCGATGGCGCGCTTGGCATCGCCTTGACCTTTCACATCGGCAAAGTCGATGTCGTAGTGAGCTGCCGCAGCGAAGAACTCCGTGGCACGGCAAGGCTCGGGAGCGAGTTCGATCTCGCCCTTCAGATACTCCACCACCTCCCGCAGGTGACTCACGCCGATGATGTCGATCCCCGCCACCACACTGGCTTCCGTGGCGGCTCGTTTCGGCACCAGCAGTCGCTTGCGTCCGCGTGCTCGGGCCTCCAGCGCGATTGCCAGCAGACCGCGCACGGGTCGCAGTTCTCCATTCAGTGCTAGCTCCCCCACCATCGCCGTTTCCGCCAGGATGCGGATGGGGATCTTCACCCGATGCGCGATCAGCGAGATGGCGATGGGCAGGTCAAACCCTGGGCCCTCCTTTTTCAAATCCGCTGGCGCAAGGTTTACTGTGGTCGTGCCCTCATTCAGGGCAAACCCGCAGGAGGAAATCGCTGCCGTCACCCGCTCCCGACTCTCTTTCACCGAGGCATCCGGTAGCCCGACGATGAACATCTTGGGGTTCCCGCCACTGTCGAAAGACTCGATTTCCACCTCAATGGCATTGACGCCGAGGAGGGTGGCAGAGTAGGTGCGGGCAACCATGGTGGCTAGATCCAACCCTAGGATGATCGGAATGCAAGTCCGAGGGTGAATCGACCTATGATCCTCATGCGATTTCTCCAAACGCGCTCTCAACGCCGCCTGCCTGGGCAGGATCGTGAATCCCGTTTTGTAGACCTTTTTCACTTTGTCTACAAAACTTCCGCTGGGAATACCTAACGCACACCTCGTGACGGCACCGGTCCCGAGACTGCGGTGATCCTGCCGTCATCATGAGGCAAGCTGCCCTCACACCTTGTTTTAACGGCGCCTCCCGGTCCCTTATCATTTCCATCCATCCAAGAACGCTGTTTGGTCTCCCTACTCATGCCCCGATCAGGTTGGGTTAACTTCTGCAAAAGCAGGTGCCAAGTCGCGTGGGCAGGCTCTGACCGCCGCATGGCACAGCAAAGTGGTCCGCACACTCCGTGTGCGGGTAACCGCGTCGAAGTCCGAGGGAGGTTTAAACGTTTGTGATCATGAAGTCATCCCCAATTCCCCTGTGGAACAAACACACACCCGTTTCCATGGCCTCCCCCCATCCTTAGAAAATGAGGCGAGTAGGTTTCGCCATACTCGCTCTCCCATCTCTCCGCCTGCGCAGCCTCTCGACAGGCATCCAACGGACAACTTCCTCTGCTCCTCGAACCTTGGATTGCCTAACGACGGTGTTTTTGTCAAAGTGGTGATCATGAAGTCGCAGACCTGTTGGCACTCGGCAAAACGGCCGGTCATCGCGTTCTTTGACGGACTCAAAGGACTTGTAGCGCATCATCATCAGCGAGTGAGGTGTTGCCGTGCGCGTTTTACCAATCAGATATTTTTGGTTCCATTCATTTGGTTAGCCGGACTTGGTGCCGACACCATCCAAGCGGCGGAGCCGAGTGACGTCCCTAAATATCAGGGATCGACCGTGAAACCGGCGTGGATTTCCAAAAGGCTGTCTCTTGAGGAACTGGAATCGATGATCCACACTGAGCGCATTCAGCAAATCATCGCACTCTCGCAGATCCAGTCTGACAAGAGCAACCCGTGGATCATCGACGGAGTTAAAGGCAGCGGGATGATGCCACGCGCTTACTATAAGGAGGCGATCACAGAACTTCTGAAAGACGCTCCCGAACTCATCCGCTTGCGGCGCGAGATCCTTCCCGGAGATCAATTGTTCCAATTTGATTCACTCCAAACTTCGGAGCGAATCGGCAAAGGTTTCATCGTCGTCCGAGCAGGGCAGGTTATCTTTGAGTGGTGGACCCATGATTACTAATGGTCAACTCGGCAATGCAAACAGACAACGCCGAGCCATGTGCGGGCATCTGTAAAAACATCATTGCGAGTAACAGAATGATACCGAAAGCTGTCGGAGATTGGGCTGCTGGCATGTCGACAGATTTGCCATAAGCCACCTGTCCACTGAAGAAGACAATGATCACAAACACCGACGATTTTCGAAACCAATTGATGCGCCTTGATCCTTATGTGGACGAGTTTGTGCTTCATGTCGATCAATTGGTTGAGCAACTCGCACCTGAGATTGCTGACTCCGTCTATCCGGCCATTTTTGAATTTTTCGAGACAGCTCCTGATGCGGATTGCGGTGCACCAGGAACACTCGTTCATCACGTTGAGCGCTACTATCCCAACTATCTCCCAGCGTTGAAGGCGTCCGTGAGACGCAAGCCGTCTTACAATGGCGTTTTGATGATCAATCGAATCTTGAGCTCAAATCTGGACGCGGTAGTCCGAAACGAATTGATGGAGATCCTTCGAGTTACGGTCGCAGATCAAGCCGTACCTGACGAAATAATTGAAATGGTCGAAGGCTTGATTGAGCGTCGAGAACGAATTGATCGTGAAGCGCCGATTTAGGACAATCCATGGTTCGTTCCGGGGCGGATTCGAAGGGCAGTGACAGACAGCCACTCGCGTAGATTCGTCTTACTCTTCAAAAAGTGGTCGAAGGGGCTCCCGATACCTGTGTGACATTTGAAGTTGCGGGTGATTCCGAACAATGGGTGCAAGTGTTCGATCAGACCGTCAACGCTGCTTATCCGTACTCAGATAACCCCGAGGAAAGGCTCAGCAAACTCGGGCTGTCGTTGATTTCGACAAAGCTCAATTGTTGGGAAGAGAACAAGTTCGCGACTTTCGAAGTCACTCCGTTTGAAGTGGAGCCTGTTACGGAGTGGCTTGACGCCTACTTTGTCCGCGTGCTGGGTTGTCGTTCAGGCGAGTATCATCTCGATACGGCGTTTGTGCAGATATGAGGTGGCGTCATAACCGTCAGTAATGTTGCTTATCGGCGGTATCTATGCCAAAAGAGACATCCATGGAGTTGTAAACTCGTTCGGACTCGCCCAAACAGTGGTCCATCACACTGTTGACATCCTCGACAGAATTGTTTTTCATCAACTAGTTCGCCCAACCAACGGAGCCGCTCGTGATTCAGAAACCACGCTACTTACTTACTTCGGTCATGTTGTGGAGCATTTTCTTCTGCCTGAAGCTGTTTGACGACTACGACAGCATCATGTCGTTGATCGGCGCACCTTTCGTTGCGAGCTTGCTATTGGCCATCTCGCTTCCCATTGTGCTAGTTCTCGGCCTGTGCCGTAAGATGCCTTGGTTTGCGAAGATATGGTATTCTGGCAGAAGGCCTGCTGCGTCCGTTCTCATTGCATCCATCGTGGTCCTCGTTTTTGGGCGTTTCCTTGGGATGCAAGAGCCATACACATACACCAACTCTGTTGGGGACACAGTCACAGCCTCGCGGCTTCATTCCTTTGTTGCACTGCCAGCATTTTTTCTGGCGACGTTCTCTTTGCTCTACTGGCCTGTCGGAGGGCAACCATACCAGACTCAAGATGACCATATCAGCCTAACTGACGAGGCCGAACAAAACACTGGTGGCAACGGCTCGTAGCTGCCTGTCGCATGAACGGAGTCTTGCGCTCACCGCCGCCACAGCTTAGATGTTCGACCAAGCAACCAAGTCCACCGCCGTCATGCACAGTGTGAAGTCGATCATCACTCTTCTCGTCGCTTTGTTCGTGGTGCGAAATGACGCAGCCGCGAAGGCATATTTTCAGACCGAGCCTCAACTCGTCACTCAATCCACTGCCATTGCCATCATCCAATTGTCCGAGCCGGTTGATAGCGATCAGAAGGGGGCGACTTGGACATACCGCAGGAGTGCTGGAGCTAAGGTTGTAGAGTGGGTTGCGGGAACTATACCAGATGCTTTTACTCTATTTGGAGATGAGACATTCATCTGTGCTCAGTGCCACTTAGCTGCTGGTCTGTATTTGGCGTTTTTGAGGCGAGATGGTGACTTGTGGGTGGGTGCGAATTGGAACCTTTCGCTTCGCCCCTTGAAGGATGACAAGATCGAATGGTATTCGGCTCCAGAACAAAGATTTCCGATGACATTTCAGCCGAAGGCTACTGTGCTTGACCGAGTTCGTGAGATACTGAAGCAGAAAAAGGAACCGAAGAAGGCCACCAGCCAAACGGGGGCGAACAAAACGCTGGAGGCAACGGCTCGAAGGCTATCAGTCATGTCAGCAACGTCTTGCACTCGCCGTCGCCTGATCCGAGACGTTCGCCACAAAATGATCACCTACACATCGGATCACGCATTGCGCGTATTGACGATCATGGAGAGCAACTTGCCATTTGTATCGGTGCGGCCTGAATATGATCGTCTGGTTGCCATCCTTCGAGATCCTAGCCGGTGGTATGAGGCCCACGATCAGTTCAACGCGATCCGAGTCAATATCACCCTTGCGAATGAAGCGCATGGGAAGACTGATTTGGATTCAATCTTTGCCTATGTCGCAGAGAACGCCGCAAAGACAGCCTACAATTGCAGTGGACGATCTGCACCATTCGACAACGACTCCTATGATCGATTGATTCGATGCGAGGAGAAGTTTCTTGAGGCAGTTCAGAGCTCTCAATCTACCTAAATCCAAAGAAACAGAAAGGCGAACAAGGCGTCGCTCTCAATACCTGCCCGCCGCGAATTCAATCCGTCACGACCATTTCACCCTCATCCCACAGTCGAAGCCTCGCCCCCGGGCAGGTGTGAGAGGACTTCGACGTTCGGCAGACTCGAACATATTTCTGAACCCTCACATGAACCCCATCCACATTCCGTTCGCCGAAGGGAAGTTAGTCAATGTTATCGGAAATGCCATCACGATCCGTCTCCACGGACGCGATACAGGCGGCGCTTTAAGCGTGATAGAATCGATCGATAAGCCCGACGAGGGTCCGCCTCCGCATATTCATCATCGGGAAGATGAGACATTTCAGATTATCGAAGGTGAATATGAATTTACCTGCGGTGGGCAGGCCTTTAAGGCCACAAAGGGCGCGACGATATTTGCACCGCGTGGAGTGCCGCACGCTTATCGTTGTGTGGGCCGCAATCCAGGTCGGATGGTGGTGACCATTACCCCGGCAGGTTTTGAGGAATTTTTCGATGAAGTGGGCAGGCTGAGCCCGCAAGAACAAGCAATCCCTCGCGTGATGGAAATCGCGGACAGATATGGTCTCGAGTTTCTACCTCCGGTAAGCTCATAATCGTATCTCTGTAGACCCGATTCTATGCATTGACGTCAATGAGCCTAACGAAGTGCTAGAGGGAACACGATTGATTGTCACGGATCGTGCTGCGCACGCTCCGCGCCAACTGCTCGGTCTCTGATCTGAAACGTTAGCCCGCAAATCGAATATGACGACGTTTACCCAAACGGGCGGAATGATAACCGATGGCTTTTATGCAAGCTTTCCACTGGCCAAGCTTTCCGGCGATGCGCGAGGCGCTGCGTGTCACGTGTCTCGGTCGTGAGTATCACTTTCCACGGAGCTGCATCCGGGGATTGCACAGGCATCGGGGGTGGTTCTCGGTGGGGTTGCGCATCGAGCACACTCAGGATGAGCTGCCGGAGTTCGTCGTGTTCTGGGCCTCAGTGTTCTTTTGGACCTCCGGTTTTGAGAAGTTGCGGATGCAGCTCGAAAGTTTTGGCTATGAGGTGACATGATCCACGGCGGCGATGAGCCTGCGCGCTCCCCTCGATACCTTCTTGTTGGGCCACAAGATCCATTAAGATACTCGATAGCCCTGATTTGAGTCGGGAGATGCGAACTTCATCCCTCAGCCTGTACTCCACCTGTCTAGCCATATCGAATCTAAGAAAAAGCCACCCGAGGCTGGGCCTGGGTGGCTTGGAGGAAAGACAAGGAGGACGGGTCTGTTTGGGCTCTCCGTGGAGAGATCCATCAAATGAGACCGAGTTCGGTCACAGCAGCGCGCTCTTCTTTGAGCTCGTCTTCGGTGGCCTTGATCTTGGCTTGGCTGAACTCATTGACGGGCACGTCTTGGACGATCTCCCACTTGCTACCGTCGGTGCGGATCGGGAAGGAGAACATGAGGCCTTTTTCGATGCCGTAGCTGCCATCGGAGCAGACGGCGACGCTGGTCCAGTCGCTGGCTGGGGTGGGGCGGGTGAGGCTGTAAACGGTGTCGCAAGCGGCATTGGCAGCGGAGGCGGCGGAGGAAAGACCGCGAGCCTCGATGATGGCAGCACCACGCTTCTGCACGGTGCTGATGAAAGGGCCCTGCAGCCACTCGGTGTCGCTGATGGAGTCAGTGGCGGGTTTGCCGTTGATCTTGGCGTTGAAGAAGTCGGGATACTGGGTGGCGCTGTGGTTGCCCCAGATGGTCATGTTGGTGACAGCGGTGCTGTGGACACCGGCCTTGGCGGCGAGCTGGCTCTTAGCGCGGTTTTCATCCAGGCGGGTCATGGCGAACCAGCGGTCGGTCGGGATGCTCTTGGCGCTATTCATGGCGATCAAGCAATTGGTGTTGCAGGGGTTACCCACTACGAGCACGCGCACGTCGCTAGCGGCGTTTTTCTCGATGGCCTGACCTTGGCCGGTGAAGATTTTGCCATTGATGCTGAGGAGGTCTTTACGCTCCATACCTGGACCCCGTGGGACGGAACCGACCAGGAGGGCCCAGTTCACGCCGGTGAAGCCGTCGTCGATGTCACAGGTGGGGTGCACGCTGTTCAGTAGGGGGAAAGCACAGTCGTCGAGTTCCATGCAGACGCCCGTGAGGCCTTTCATGGCCTTTTCATCATTGCGCTCAATGAGACGCAAGTTCACGGGCTGATCGGCGCCGAAAAGTGCTCCGGATGCGATGCGGAAAAGAAGGGAATAACCGATCTGACCGGCGGCACCGGTGACTGCAACTGTGATGGGGGCTTTGCTCATGGTATGGGAACCTGAACGATTCGCAGGGGGGGCCAGAGGGCAACCAAAATATGAGCCTCCTAGAGCTTATTAATGGGCTCGAGGGGAGCTTTTTTCTGTCGGTAGCTCGTGGGGGTTAATCCCGTGCGCCGACGGAAATGCTGCGTAAAGGCCCCTTGATCGGCAAAGCCACAGCAGCGAGCGATTTCAGCCACCGAGAGCGCGGAGGTATCCAAAAGCTGGGCAGCAGCGAGAACACGGGTTTTCAATAGGAACTCTTGAGGGGAGATCCCGAAGGAAGCTTGGAACCGCCTCTGCAGTTGTCGCAGGGACTGACCACAGGAGACGGCAATATCCTCGACCAGCAACGGTTTGGCATAGTCGCGCCGAATGATCTCCACTGCTTGCGCAACGGTCTGAAAAATGGGGAGACGTCGCTCGGCTTCATCAGGCCGGCGAAGCAGACCCATGACCCCTTGGATCTGATCGGTTTTATCGAGGATGGGTAGCTTGATCACGAGGAACCAGTCAGGCATGCCCTGACGATCCCACCAGAGTTCGACACGTTCGATGCGTTGAGTTTTGCCCTGGAGGAGTTGACCGTCATCCTCCACATAGGCTTGAGCCATGGTGCCTGGGTTGAGGTCAAAGTCGGTCATCCCCAGGATGTCGGATTCATCCTGGATGGAGTAGCGCTGGCGGAGGCCTTCACTGGCAAACATGAGATGACCTTCACGGTTTTTGGCAAAAAAATGTACGCCGGGGATGTGGTCGAAAAGGGGATGAAATAAGGAGGTGGGCGCTAGCGTGCCTAACCAGCGTTGCCTCTCCTGCTGCCAGCGTTTGATCACGGTCGCTGAACGCCGCTGGAGAGGGCGTGGTTTGAGCAGTGTCGCATTTCGCATCATCTTTGTCGTGACGATGATGCTCGGGATTGTGTAAATCAATCTGCAATCCTCCAGTCACCGCCATGAAGCCAATCGTTCAAATCTCCCTCGACCTTACCAACATTGATGAAGCTCTCGAAACTGCTGCCATGGCCTTGCGGGCGGGCGTGGACTGGCTGGAGGCAGGCACACCGTTGATTTTAGCGGAGGGTCTGCACGGTGTGCGCGCCCTGCGCAAGGCCTTCCCAGACATCCCCATTGTGGCCGACCTGAAAACGATGGATGGAGGTTACTTGGAGGCCGAGATGATGGCCAAAGCCGGGGCGACGCATGTGGTGGTGATGGCACGGGCTCATGCGGAAACCATCAAATGTGTGGTCAAGGCAGGGGCCGACTTTGGCTGTAAGGTCATGGGGGATAATATGGTGTGCCCGGACATGGTAGAAGGGGCCAAATTTCTCGAAGACCTAGGCTGCGACTACATCATCCACCACATCGGTTATGATGAGCGCCGCGGCATTGCGGCTGCAGGCCACCGCATGCCCAGCCCGCTGGATCAACTGCGCGAGGTGGTAAATGCGGTGAAGGTGCCTGTGCAGGCGGTGGGTGGCCTGAGCTTAGAACAAGCCATTCAGTGCCCCCAATATGGAGCGCCTCTGGTGGTGTTAGGCGCACCCCTAACCATTGATGCAGATTCTTTCAAAACCGCCGATGGCAATCTGGAGAGCTCCTTGAGAATGATTTGTGAAGCCGTCCATGCCCAGACTGTGGTGCGGTAGGCCGTCTGCTGTTCAGGCGGCTTGCTCAATGTTGTGATGGCTGCGGGAACACGGGGCGGATGTTTCAGTACTTGGGGCGTGAGGCAGGGGTGAAATTGTGCTTTAATGGTTTCATGCTGACTCGTTTTTTTCCCACTCGTCTGTCATGTCTCTACCCGTGGATCATTGGAGGCGTTTTCTGCATCAGTGGGATCAGTAGGCTGGCTGGGCAGCTTGAAGCCGATCAAAAGGTGACGGCTCCTGAGGTCGCGAGCCAAGGGAGCTCTCGTGCTGCCCTTGACGCCCTGGAAACCTCCATCCGTCAGGTTGAAGCCGATCTCAAGACCGAACGCACCAAGCTCATTACCACCCTGGCCCCAGATGAAAAGGAGCAGACGGAAGCACGAGTCAAACTACTGGCGGAAAAGCGCGAGAACCTTTTGAAAGACCTCGAATTTGTCGTCACGGGGATTGATCCCGTGTCTTTCAATGGCGCCACGAGTGAGGCCGTGGATCTACAGAGTGAGACACGTGATCTGCTGTTACCGATCGTCCAGGAGCTCAAGCAACTGACTGCGGCTCCCCGTGAGGTGGAGGGATTGCGCCGCGAGGTCACGACCCTGCGGGAGCGCTCCATGGTCACGCGGCAGGCAGTGAAACGGATCGAGGAGCAAATCCAGGAAGACCGTGATGAGTTGCTGTCACCTCTTCTCAGAGAATTGCTCACGACTTGGCAAAAGCGTCAAAACGAGACCGAGACTGAATTGGCCGTCACGGAGTATAAACTGGCCGAGGTGGAGGGTAAACGCAGCGGCGTCTTCGGCACCTTGAAAGACATCGTCAGCAGTTTCTTCAAGCAAAGAGGTCTCAATCTGATGCTGGCTTTGCTAACCAGTGGTTTCATCTTTGTCGCCATGCATCTCCTCTGGCGCAGACTGGAGAAGCTGCCTGCGCTGAGTCGTAAGAACCGCACCTTCAGCATGCGCTTGGTGATGGTCTCTTTTCACGCGGCCACTTTTCTCCTGTCCATGTTCGCCATCCTCATCGTGTTTTATCTGGCTGGGGATTGGGTGCTGCTGGGGGTTGCGATTCTCTTTTTGATCGGCGTTGCCTGGACCGGCAAACAAACGCTACCTGCGATGTATGAGCAGGTGAAACTGCTCCTGAATCTGGGTTCTGTTCGCGAGGGTGAGCGAGTGATCTACAACGGGCTGCCGTGGGAGGTGCGTAGCGTGGGTGTCTTCTCCAGTCTGTACAATCCAACGCTCGAGGGTGGGCACATTCGCCTACCCATTCGGGATCTGCTACCGCTGGTATCTCGTCCCCATGAGAATGAAGTGTGGTTCCCCTGCGAAGTCGATGATTGGGTTTCCCTGCGTGACGGCACCCATGGCAAAGTGGTGACCCAGTCCCCCGACTGGGTGCAGCTCGTCTTACTCGGAGGCAGCCGTCGAACCTATCCCACCCCTGATTTCCTGGAACTTTGCCCCGAAAATCTGACCAAGAATTTTCGCGTTAAGAGCATCTTTGGCATCGACTACAAGCACCAGACCATCAGCACGACGGAGGTGCCAGCCAAACTCAAGGCGCGTCTGGAGCAGGAGCTTCGCCATCTGGTTGGAGCTGATCATCTGAAAAATGTCAGTGTGGATTTCAGTGAAGCCGCCAGTTCCTCCCTGAACTACACGATCCTTGCCGATTTCAACGGGAGTGTGGCGCAAAAGTATGCTTTCTTAGCCCGCGCCATCCAACGCATTTGTGTGGACGCCTGCAACGAGAACCACTGGACGATTCCCTTTAGCCAGATCACAGTCCACCAGGGGGATCCTACTCACCCAGTCTATGGAATTTGATCTGATTGTGACGTTAGTCACCTTGGTTGGTGCGGTGGTTCTATTTGCTACAGAGAAGCTACCTGTCGATATCGTGGCGCTTCTGGTGACAGGCGTACTGCTGGGCTGTCAGGTCGTCACGGTGGAGGAGGGCATCGCCGGATTCTCCAACCCCGCAGTGATCACCGTCGCCTGCATGTTCATCTTGAGTGCTGCGTTGGAGAAGACGGGCGCTCTCTCTTCCATCGGGCGTTTGCTCGCGCGTGGTGGGGGCGGAACGGGAATGCTGTGCTTTCTGGTGATGCTGTGCGTGGCCCCAGTGTCCGCCTTCGTCAATAACACTGCGGCCGTCGCGGTCTTCTTGCCCCTGATATTCGCGGCGGCAGCCGCTCGGAAGGTGCCCGCCTCGCGGGTGCTCATTCCTCTGAGTTTCGCCGCTCAGTTCGGAGGGGTATGCACCTTGATCGGCACTTCGACAAATCTGCTGGTGAATTCCATCGCCCTGGAAGCCAACACCGGCGGATTCAGCATGTTTGAGTTCGCTCCGCTCGGATTGATCCTGACGGTAGCTGGCATGGCCTTTCTCCTCGGTTTAGGCCACTGGCTGCTGCCCCACAGACGCTCCGCTCAACTCACGGATACCTATCAGCTCGGTGAATATGTCACTGAGCTGCGTGTCATGGAGGACTCCCCCTTGATCGGTCAGAGCATCGGCGCAACACCTCTGTCCCGGGAATATGATGTCAGCGTGCTGGAGATCCGGCGTGGTAAACAGATTCTCCTCGCCACGGTCAGTCAGATCATCATGACCAATGACCTGCTGTTGGTGCGCGGCCAAGCGGCCAAGCTCATGGCGGCAAAAAGCGCCCTGAGAATCGAAATCGAGCCTGAGTTCAAGCTCAAGGACGAGGCCCTGCGCACCACCGATCTCCAGCTTTGTGAGGCCATCGTGCCTGCGGCATCCTCGTACGCAGGACGGACTCTGGAAGAGCTGCGCCTCGGGCGGCGCACAGGCGTGATCGCCCTAGCCGTGCAACGTACAGGACAGGTGGTGAGGGAAAAACTCGGCACCCTGCGCCTGCGTTTTGGAGACGCGCTCCTTTTGCTGGGAGACCGGGAAGGCATCGACCGCCTCCGCAGTGAGGAAGGTCTGCTCATTCTCAATGAATTGGAAAGCTCCTCGCTTCATCGGCACAAGGCCCCTTTCGCGTTTTTCGTCATGGCCATGGTTGTGGCTTTGGCGGCCCTGGAGGTCTTACCCATTTTGGTATGCGCTTTGCTGGGTGTCTTGGCGCTGTTGATCTTCCGTAACCTGCGTCCGGATCAGGCCTATGCAGCCGTGGATTGGCGGGTGCTGGTCATGCTCGCGGGTATCCTTCCTTTGGGGGTCGCCATGCAGAAAACAGGTGCCGCACAGGCGGTGGCAGACTTTGCACTGAACTTCGCCGGAAAGGATAGTCCCACCAGCATGCTCGCCGCCTTGTATCTGGTCACAGCCATTCTCACCGAGTGCATGAGCAACAACGGAGCCGCCGTTCTCATGGCCCCCATCGCCATCACCACCGCCCATAGCATGGGCATGGACCCGAAGCCTTTCCTCGTCGCCGTCACCGTCGCCGCCTCCACCAGTTTTGCCACACCGATTGGCTATCAAACCAACACGATGGTTTACAATGCGGGGGGCTATCGGTTCAGCGACTTCCTCAAAGTCGGTATTCCCCTGAACCTCTTGTTCTGGGGAATTGCGGTGTTTTTCATTCCAAAGTTTTGGTCGTTCTATCCCGGGTAGTAGGTGCTTCAAGAAGCCATCTTGGCCGCTAAAAGTACAGCCTCCACCAGACTGCCGCCATTGGCCTTGCCCTGCCAAGCAATGTCGCATGCCGTGCCGTGATCCACGCTGGTGCGCGGCACAGACAGGCCGAGGGTGGTATTGACGGCGGTATCAAAGGCCAGGGCTTTCAGGGGAATGAGAGCCTGGTCGTGGTACATACAGATGTAGGCATCGACGACTTTACGTTTGGAGGCGATGAACGCCGTGTCGGGTGGAAGGGGACCCTCAATGGTATGCCCGCGTTTTTTGGCTTCGGCGATGGCTGGTTCGATGATCTTTTCCTCTTCGCCTTGGCCAAACAGCCCATGCTCACCCGCATGGGGATTGAGGCCACAGACCGCCAGCTTGGGTTTACGGCCCAACTTTTTTTGCACAGCGGCTGCGGTGAGCTCGATGACTTCCAAAATGCGTTCTGTACTCAGCGCTGGAACGACGTCTTGGTAGCCGATGTGAATGGTGACGAGGCTGCACACCATTTCTTCAGAGAAGAAGGTCATGCAGGAGCGGGTCGCCTCCATCTTTTCGGCAAAGATCTCGGTGTGGCCCGGATGAAGGATGCCTGCGGCCCGTAGGGCTTCTTTGTTGATGGGGGCTGTTGCGACCGCCGCGACCTGACCTGACTTCGCCGCGTCGATGCTTTTTTCGATGTAGCGATAGGCGGCAGCTCCTGTTTTTGCGGAAACTTTGCCGGGTTGGAAATCTGCGGCATCAAAGCCAAACACATCCAGCACCGCAGGTTCATCCAGAGTCTGACAGACCTCACCCCATTCGATTTCGGAAACGATGCGCTTAGGAGCTGGGAGCCCCGTTTGCCGGGCGCAACGAGCGAGGAGCCGGGCATCGCCAAAGATCACGGGGGTGGCCAATCGTGTGACGGCATCGTTGGCCAGGAGCTGAAGACAGATCTCGGGGCCGACCCCGGCAGGGTCGCCCATGGTGATGGCGATGAGTGGTTTACGCATGTGGGAGATGAGAGAGTCAGCTATGCGGAGCACTCACCCATCCGTCAACAAGGCAAAGTGGGCCATCTTAGAGCCGTTTGAGATCGAACGGGAACGTTGGCACCGCACCGGAAGCGGTCTTCTGGAGCTGCTGCTTCAGTTCATCCACAATGGGCGCTGCTTGGGGAGTGGTGGCGAGGTTCGTAAACTCCATCGGATCTTTGTCATGATCGTAGAGCTCGACGCCTGCGCGGCCTTCATCCCACTCGGTGTAGCGCCAGTGTTCCGTGCGGATGCTCCGGCCCATGAGGGGTTGGCCATCACCAGGACGCAGGATCTGCGTCACCGCCGCATACGGCCAAGCTTGCTCAGGATTTTCCAGCAAAGGTCTCAAGCTGCGTCCCGCCAGATGCGAGGGGAGGGGTAACCCCGCAAGGTCGCAGACCGTGGGATAAATATCCACGAACTCCACGATACGCTCACATAGCTTGCCGTTGCCCGCCGCCTGAGGCCAGTGAACGATGAAGGGAGCCCGGGCAGATTCTTCAAACAAGGTGCGCTTTTGCCAGATTCCTTGATGCTCCCCCAGGTGATAGCCGTGATCACTCCAGAAGACGATGATCGTCTTGTCGGCTAGCTCCAGCCGCTTCAGGGCCTCCAGCACTCGGCCGACCTGTGCATCCACAAAGGAGACACAAGCGCAATAGGCTTGGAGGGCTTTTCGGCAGGTCAGTTCGTCGAGCCCATAATTAGGGGTCGGATTGTTGTGCGCAAAAGCTGCTGAGGGGATATCCGTCCGATCATCGGGAGGTGCATCGGGGAGTGAAATGGAATCGAGGGGATACAGATCGAAGTATTTCTTCGGTGCCACAAAGGGTGTGTGGGGACGGAAAAAACCGACCCCGAGGAAAAAAGGGCGATCACGATTTTGCTCCAACAAGCGAATCGCTTCGGTGGCGACCATGCCATCCGTTTGTTCTTCATCGGTACCCTCGGCGGCCAGCCAACTCAGGGCTGCACTCACAGGTTTTTCAGGCGTCGGATTGGTGATGAGGGCTTCGTCCGTTACGTCTCTGCCTTTGGGATTGCTCACGCTGTCCCAGGAGGGCTTGTCATCCAGCCCATCGGTGCCGATGCCCTTAGGCACATCGTAATGATAAATCTTTCCGACCCGATGCACGGCCCAACCCGATTGCCGGAAAAGCTGAGGTAGAGTGACCACCTCAGGCACGGCGTCACGAAAATGGCGGCTGAGATCGAAAACTTGCGTTTGATCCGGCCTTAGGCCGGACAAAATCGAGGCGCGGCTGGGGTTGCATAAGGGGATTTGATTGTAGGCGCGCTCGAAGCGAATGCCCTTTGCCGCGAGTCTTTCCAGATTGGGCGTCTGCACCGCTGGCTGGCTTGCGGAGCCCAGGACATTGCCCAGATCATCCACGGCAATGAAGAGCACATTCGGCTTTTCGGCTTCAGCCGCCAGACTCAAACAAGGCAGGAGGAGAGTGAGAAGGATGAGCTTTTTCATAAGAACTCCAGATCGCACGAATACGGGGTCAGAGTGACGCTGAAAACAGATCTTTTGCCGCGGTTATTGCAGGCAACTGCGTGGCAGGAAAACGACGGAAATGCGACCTCGCGCCATTTTGCTGATTTGTCATTTGCTCCAAGCTGTTCATTTTACACTCTTCCCCTTTCGCTTTTTCCCGCCCAACCATGCTTTCCGTCCAAGAACAACTCGATATCCTCAAACGTGGCACCGTGACCATTCACAGTGAGAAAGAGCTTGCTGCGAAATTGGCCAAAGGTAAGCCCCTGCGCATCAAATTGGGCGTGGATCCGACCTCTCCCGATATCCATTTGGGGCATGCGGTGGCTTTGAGAAAGCTGCGTCAGTTCCAGGAGTTGGGCCATCAGATCGTGCTCATCATTGGGGACTTCACCGCCATGATTGGTGACCCCAGCGGTCGCTCCACCACCCGCCCACCCCTCACCTATGACGACGTGGTGGCCAATGCCAAGACCTACACGGATCAGGCCTTTGTGGTGCTGGATAAAGACAAGACCGAAGTCGTCTTCAACGGCGCCTGGTTCAAGGAGATGCCCTTCATGGAGGTGATCAAGCTGAATGCCCGTGTGACACTCCAGCAGATGCTTCAGCGTGAGGATTTCAAAAATCGCGTGGCCAATGGCACCGAGGTGCGTCTGCATGAGATCCAATACCCGATCATGCAGGGCTGGGACAGCGTGGTCGTAAAGTCCGATGTCGAGATCGGCGGCAGTGATCAGTTGTTTAACATTTTGGTAGGCCGTGACCTCCAGAAAGAAGAAGGCATGGAGCCTCAGGTCTGCATGACCCTGCCCTTGCTGGAAGGTCTGGATGGCGTGAAGAAGATGTCCAAGTCCCTGGGCAACTACGTGGGCCTGACCGATGCGCCAAAGGAGATGTTCGGTAAGCTCATGAGCATCCCGGATGAACTCATGGCCAAATACTACCTGCTGGTGCTTGGCGAAGAGTTCGATGCCTCCATGCACCCGATGGAAGCCAAGAAGCAACTCGCCGCCAAGTGCGTGACTCTCTATCACAATGCCGCTGCCGCTCAGGAATGCCGTGACGATTGGGATCTGCGCTTCAGCAAAAAAGATATGGATAAGGTAGAGCTCCCCATCCTGACTCTCGCGGATCGTCGTGATGTCCTCGGCGTCGTCCAGCATGCGTATCAGACCGTCTTCAACCAGACCATGTCGGGAGGCGACGTCCGCCGTCTCATCCAGGGCGGCAGCATCCAGCTCAATGGCGAGAAGCTATCCGATCCCAAAGCTGAGCCAGCTTGGGAAAGCGGTGCCGTGCTGAAGCTGGACAAGAAGCGTAGTGTGCGTTTGGCTTGATCACTTTTGGCATCTGTACTCTTACTCATCATGCCCTGATTCACGGGTAAGATTTGGACTCCCTCTTGGGAGAGCTAGGTCAGCCTAAAACGTGCCCTCGTTACCCTCTAAGAGTCCCCTTTCTTTTGGAGGCAATCGTGGGTAGATTCTGCATGAAATGGTCCGCCTGTTCCATGCTTTCGCCAGTCTGCTGCTCTGCGCGGCTAGGCATATCACTGCGGTTGGGCTATTGTGCCTTTTGGCCTGCCTTCTATGGACTCTATTGTATGGAGGCTTGTTGATTTATGCTGGATTCACGGATGGACGGCCGGGCGGTCCTTTGGCGTATCCTGCGGGTTTGATTTTAATTCTGATCTTCTGCCTTTGGGTTGGGGGAGGCATTTTTGCACCCGCTTGTGGCATCGGTTTTCTGATGACGCGTTTGACAAGATGTCCTCAGTTCGCTGCGGTTCCGATCGTGTTCATTGCTGGCTTCGGTCTGACTTGGCTGATGGGAGTCCTCTATGCAGATCACATCACGACATCTCCAAGACCTGAACTGGAATCGGTTCTCTGGAGTTACCTCCTTTTTTTCAGCCTACCTTTGGGTCTTTATTGGTGGCTGGTTGAGGGACCATGGGCGTTTCTCGATTTTCTACAGCGGTTGTGGAAACGATATCAACTTCGCCGTGCATCCACGATGCGGTTGAGTGCGGACAGATAATTTCACATCATGCCTTCAACCCCATGATGAGCCCTGAAGAAGCCAAGGCAAACGAATATGATCCTGATACCATCGCCCAGATTGAACTGGATGATGAGGCACGAAAAGAGGCTGCCCAACTCATTCTGCAAATAGAAGCTGCTTTTGCAGGTATCCCGCGTCCTGCAGCCACCCTCAGCGTGGCTCGTGGATATGATGACGAGTGGATCTTATCCGAAGATCGTGTTCTCGAGCTCAATGCCCAAGATCCAGAGATGACGTGGCAAGAGGTCACTGACGCATCCATTCAAGCTTGCCAGGAATATTTCTTTTTCTCGGACGCTGAAGGGTGGCGATTTTACCTGCCAGCTTACATGTGCCATTACCTTCGCGATTTTCCAGATGCCGGATGGGATGCTGTCTATTGGGCCTGCGTGTCTTTGGATCATGTGGACTTGCTTGACGAAGCACAACTGCGTTGTGTCGATCACTTTGTGCAGCTTTGTCACAAGTATGAGGGCCTCTGACGCAAGCCTAATCGAGCTAGTTTTAAGATTCTTCCTATGGTTACAAACACTCCAAACGAATACCTCGTTCTTTCCCGTGGTCAGTGGGACCCGGAAGCTTCGAAGGAACGCATTCAGCAAACCATTGATGATTTTTATCTTTGGATCGAAGCCATGGTGGCTGAGGGCAAGATGAAGACAGGGCAGCGGTTGGCCCATACGGGCAAAACGGTGTCTCGTCATGGGATCACCGATGGTCCGTTTGGTGAGACTAAGGAGATCATCGGAGGCTACTGGTTTGTTGTTGCTAGCAGTCTGGAAGAAGCGGCCGAATACATGCAGGGGAACCCCACCATCCAGCTAGGATTGGCCTTTGAATTACGGCCCTTGGAATTGGAGCGGGCCAGCGCTTACCGCGCTTCGAATGAAAATGGTGAAGGATGACTACTTCAGGGTGCTCGGAGCTCTTCTCTTAAGTCTGTGATACCATCACGCAGACGAAAAAGGTTGTCTCGCCAATGATCAAAGAGGGCGCGGTGCTCGGCGTAATTTGGCTGGATGGAAAGCTCGTTTAGGGCTGATAGAGATGCATTGGACCAGTTGAGGCAGCGTTTGGTAATGGCCAGGGCGTAACCACGGTGCATGGGCTCCTCCAGGTCCCGCTGAGAGTGGAGAGCACCGGCGAGCTTTCCGGTGATCTGCATGAGGTTGGAGACGAAACGATCCAGAGGGTGATCCGGCCCATCGGCCTGCTCCTGGCTGAGACCGGTTTTGCGGAGCTGCTCCATCACCTCCATGAGCATTTCATGGGCTTGTTCCTTGAGGGGATGAGGCGGGCTGGTTTCGATTTCTTGCCAGGCTTCTTCGCTATCTTCGACATCGGCGGCGGCCTCCTCCATGAGTTCTTTCCATTCACGCCGACGTTTTTTTTCCTCACTGTCGTTCTCTGAGGGCTCTACCCCCTCTTGGACGTCTGCCATGTCTTCCAGGATGTGATCCCAACCCATGACAAAGGCGGTTTTTTCATCCGCGTCAGGGTCGTCCCCATATTTTTCCTCCGCTTCAAGGCTGGCGTCGGTCAGTCGATCAGAGGCCTTGAGCTGTTCCTCCCAGGCTTCTTCCGAAAATGCGTCTTCGAGACTTTCCTCCTCATCGGCCACCTCATCTCGCTCGCGGCGCTGAATCACGGTGGCGAGGAAATCCCGCATGGCCTGCATGTTGGCCATTTTTTGGGCAGCTTCTTCATCCTCATCCATCTCCCACACATGGTCGGAGATGGTGATCTCGAAGTCGGCACTCTCCACGACGCAGCGGCCATGTTGGAGGCTGAACCACTCCAGATACAGGCTGTTGCACCACTCGGTGGGCACTTCGGCGATCCGATCGTCTTTGTAGGCTTCCAGCCATTCTTCCTCAGGCACGGTGAAGACCTTCACTTTGCGTGAGACAGTGATGTCTCCTACCACACCGCTTTGACTCGCCTGCAAGACGAGCGCTGGGGGTTGGATTTCAGGGTCGGGGTTGATGAACGTCACCCGGGTGCCAGCGACATCCCGCCATGCATCCCCTTCGAGATTCAGCTCGATAGGCTCAGGGCGACCGAGAAGCCACAAGCACACGCGTGTGCGGCCTCTTTCGGTGTTATCAATTTCCCCTCGGGTAATGCCGGTATCGATGCGGAGTGCCACGAAGAATAGTCGATCAAAAAATTGCTTCCATCTCAAGACAAGCGGTTAGGCGTGGAGCGCCTGCTCGATGTCTTCCCATAGATCTTCTACGTGCTCGATGCCCACGGAGAAACGGATAAGGCCATC
Organism: Prosthecobacter debontii; assembly: GCF_900167535.1. Lineage (NCBI taxonomy): Bacteria > Pseudomonadati > Verrucomicrobiota > Verrucomicrobiia > Verrucomicrobiales > Verrucomicrobiaceae > Prosthecobacter > Prosthecobacter debontii. The sequence continues at coordinate 208,998 of NZ_FUYE01000003.1, read as the reverse complement.
CGTGACGCCGGCTTCCTCACGAATTTCTTTCGGAATGGAGGCATGGGTCATGGTGGCGGGGTGGCAGACGAGAGACTCGATGCCACCCAAGCTCTCTGCCTGGGTGAAGAGGCGGAGTTTGCGGATGAAGGCGAGGGCCTGATCCTGAGTATGGCCGAAGTCGGCCAGCATCATCCCGGAACCGGCACGCATCTGCTTCTTCGCCAGTTCATACTGGGGATTCGAGGGCAGGAAGGGGTAACGCACGCTTTTCACGCCTTTGCGTTTTTCCAGTCGGGTGGCCAGCTCCAGGGCATTGGCACTGTGGCGTTCCATCCGGATGGCCTCGGTCTTCACCCCACGAGAGGTCAGCCAGGAGTCAAAGGGGCTGGGCTGCAAACCGAGCGCTTTTTGGGCAAAGATCATCTTCTCCTGCCAAGCGTCGGAGTTTGAGCAAACCGCACCGCCGAGCGCATCGGAATGGCCGTTGGTGTATTTCGTGGTGCTGAGCAGGGACAAATCCGCGCCCAGGTCCAGAGGCTGCTGAATGAGGCTGGAGGCAAAGGTATTGTCCACGACGACTGTGCTGCCGACGCTATGGGCCACTTTGGCAATGGCGGCGATATCCAGGATTTTGAGTAAAGGATTGGTGGGGGACTCCAGCCAGACCAGTGCGGGCTTTAGCTCAGCAATCAGGGGATAGTTCTGAGGATTGGCGAGGTTCACATACTTGATGTGGACATCGAACTTGCGCAGCACGCGCTCAAACAGGCGGTAGGTGCAGCCGTAGATGTTCTGCTCTGAAATGATGGTGTCCCCGGCCTTGAGGCCGAACGCGATGGCCGTGATGGCTGAAACGCCACTGGCAAAGACGGTGCAATGCTGCGCGTTCTCCAAGCTGGCCAGGGTATTTTGCAGATTGCGGTAATTGGGACTGCCGCTGCGGGTGTAGTCAAAGCCCCCTGGATTCCCCGTTTCGAAGGTCGAGGTCATGTAAATCGGCGGGATGACCGCGCCGGTTTCGCTGCGGTAATCCTGGCCGATGTGGATGGCTCGCGTTTCAAAACGTGCATTTCCGGGCACCGAGGAGTCTTCTTTCATGGTTGGACGGAAAAGGAACCATGGGCTCGGCGGCGATGCAACCCTAGAGGTCAATGAAGCATGAAAGAAGAAGCAAAGAACGGGCGGCGCCGTCTGAAGGAGAGATCACGGTGTCTCTTAATCAGTGGACCACCCGCCTTGTCCGGGGGGGTTGGGGACAAAATCACTTTTCTTTGGCCGTCTCCACATCCGGTAAGAAAACCGTCAGGAGACCCAGGAGTGGTAAATATGCACAGGCATGGAAGACAAAGTTGATCCCCTGGTGATCGGCCACACTGCCGAGCACGGCTGAGCCGATTCCGGCGATGCCAAAGGCCAAGCCGAAGAATAGGCCCGCGATCATCCCGATCTTACCCGGCATCAGTTCCTGGGCATACACCAGGATGGCGGAGAAGGCCGAGGCAAGGATGAGCCCGATAAAGACACTCAGTATGGCGGTCATGGTCAGCCCGGCATGGGGTAACCACAGGGAGAAAGGTGCCACCCCGAGGATGGACACCCAAATCACTCTCTTGCGGCCGATGATATCACCCACAGGTCCCCCAATGATGGTGCCCGCAGCGACGGCAAACAGGAAAACAAACAGGTAATACTGAGACTGCTGCACGGAGACATGAAAGCGATCCATCAGATAAAAGGTATAGTAATTGGTTAGGCTGGCCAAGTACACGTACTTGGAGAAAACCAACATCACCAGCACTCCGACGGCGAGGGCCACCCGCATGGTCGATGGACCCTCGGTGTGACCGGTCACAAGGCTCCGCTTTTTATGCACGCGGTGCATGTTGCGAGCCTGCCACTGGCCGACCTGGAACAGTACCATGACACCGACCAAAGCGATGATGGAGAACCATGACAAAGCTGCCTGACCATGAGGAACAATGAACCAAGCGGCCAGCAGTGGACCGATGGAAGTGCCCGCATTGCCACCCACTTGGAACAACGACTGGGCCAACCCCCGGCGACGCCCTGCGGCCATGTGTGCGATGCGTGAGGCTTCAGGGTGAAAGACCGCTGAACCCGCGCCGACAAAGGCCGATGAAATCAGAATACTGGGGAAGCTGCTTGCTTTTGAAAGTGAAAGCAGGCCGATCAAAGTCATGCCCATGCCGATGGGCAGAGAGTAGGGCAGGGGTCTTTTATCCGTGATGTAGCCGACCAGTGGCTGCAAAAGGGAAGCGGTGACTTGGAAAGTCAGAGTGATGAGACCTAGCTGGGTGAAGGTAAGGCCATAGGACTGCTTCAGCACCGGGTAGATGGCAGGGAGTAGAGCCTGAATGGTATCATTCAGCATGTGGGAAAAGCTGATGGCGAAGAGCAGGGCAAACACGGTTTGTGTGGCATCCTGCTGCACCCGCATCAGCGGTGGTGAGTCCTCGATCACTGTCTCATTCATAAGGACGATGACCCTTCGCTTTGAACCCTCAAGCTTCAAATGACGTCCCTGGTATTAGTCGGGATCTCAATGGTATTTTTCTCGGATCAGTTCGCGAAACTCGGCGGGGGTATGCCCGGCTTCGCGACGGAAGAAACGGCTGAAATAAGATGGGTCTTGAAAGCCTATTTGATAGCCGATTTCGGAGATGCTCAAGTCGGAGTGCAAGAGCAGACGCTTGGCGTCGAGAAGTCTGCGCTGACGGATGAGATCACCGGCTGAACACCCAGTTTGCTCATGAATAACATCATTGAGGTGATTTGGGGTGATACCCAGTTTGCGGGCATAGGGGGCGAGGTTTTGCCACTCGCGGAAGTGATGCTCGATCGCGAGATGGAACTGACGCACCAGCAGGCTGGCACGCGAACTTTCATTCACGGCATGGTTCAGGGTATAGAGCCGCTTGGCCTCGATACAGATGATGCGCAGCAGGCAGCGAAGTGCTTCCTGGGCACCCTCTCGATCTTCCACATACTCGCGCTGCAAGTCACTGACTAGACTGGTGAGCCGGACGGCTTGCGAGGCTTTCACCTGGAACCAAGGGGCTGATTCCGCCGAGAAAAAGAACGGCATCTCGAACAACAAGCTTGGGGGTGGTGACTGATCATCAAAGAACGCCTGGGTGAACGAGGCAACGGTGCCACGCATGGAACTGGCGCTCGGAAAGATAGTGTGTACTTGGCCTGGGCTCAGAAAAAAGAGGGTGATGCCCGTGACATCATAATCCCGGAAATCGTGCATGAGCCTAGCGGGTCCCTGGATGAGAAAGAGTTGGAAGAAATCGTGAAAATGCGGAATCAGCCGCTGAGGTTCCTGATGCATGGAGACCTCCAAGGGCATCACGACAACGCCCTGAGCCCTCAAGCGATCATGACCGTAATCGCTCATCTGGAGGGAAGGGATGGTGCGGCGATTCATGCAAGGGGGTGGAGAACGGTCAGAGGGACTTTCTTCGGCCTGATCTCAGATCAAGCATCCTGTAGATGTGTTGGCGCTTCAAGCGTTGTGTTAAACCCAAGTGAGGGACCGGCTTCACATTAGCGTGAAGGCCTCCTGCCGTTTTTGCTGGGTGGGTAAAAGGTGCTGGCAATGACTAGGAGGAGTAGCAAAAGGCTCCAAGAGCCGATGAACGGGAATGCACAGGCCAACATCATCACTGACCATCCAATGAGTCGAAGCATGAAATTTCCTGGGTTCATGATAGTGCTTCTGTCTCGGCGATTTTTACTTCTTGGGAGTCTGTAACCAAGCACTCAGTGCGCGGATATTCTGCACCAAGGTGTCACTGTGAAGAACTCCCTCTTTAGGCGAGGTTTTTTTGCCATCGGCATCTCTCATGATACCTCGATCATCCTGTGTCTCAGCCCATGAACCATCGGGTTTTTGCTCGGAGAGAATCGTGGTTATGTCCTTGTCGGTAGGCGGAGAAGACCAGCGTTCCTTTTCAGTTCTTGGAAAGAATACGGGTTCATCCCGAAAGATCTTCCGGCCAATGTCCTCGATGGCGTCCAGCTCACTGTCCCAGACCCAGCCATAGTTCGAGGAGGCTTTCTTATCGCTATAGGTGAGCATGAAGCCTTTACCCCCTTCGCCACGCTCGAAGTAGAGGGGTTTGTTCGTTTGAAGTTCATAGAACCGAGCCACTTTATTTCCAGGTAACAACGACTTGCGAAGATAACGGATCGCCTTGGCTACGGGAGGAAGGTATGTTTTGTCGCCTGTCACGGCGCTGAGCTTGAGCAGCGCCCACATGGCAGCTTGGGACTCGCGACCACAGATCGCGCTTGGTTCGAACGCACGACTCCAAGCAGGATGCATCTCGGCATCGTATTGCTGAGCCCAGGCTGGTTGTGGATCGGGCATCTGAGCGAGTAGCAGAAAGTCGCCAGCCCGCTTAGCCACAGCTAGATATCGGTCATCCTGACGGAGCTGCCACGCGAGCAGAAAAGTGCTCATGAGGGTGGCGTGAGTGTTGTCATTCAGCACATAGCAACCGGTAAAGTCTTTGGGCCATTTTCTGGGCCAATCGGCAGGATAGCTGGCTGGCGTAAGAGGGTATTTGTCCATGGCGGGTGGGGAAGAAGGCCAGGTGTCAAAACTCGCGGACCAGCCACCCGCAGGATATTGAGCATTCATCAACGCCTGGAGGGCATAATCGGCGGCTTCATGGATTTCGGCATCCTCACCTTTCAAGGCATGATCTACCCGCACCAGTAAGCGTGTCGCTGCCTGGGTCACATCATCGTCCACGGTGGAGTAGTTCGTGTCTTTGTGTTCACGCTGCCGCCAGATGTGCCATCCTGCTTCTCCCTGGGGGAACTTTTTCCGCTCGATTAGCTTGCCGTCAATATCACGGCGATAGAGATGCTTCGCACGATTTTGCGGATCGAAATGGCCAGAGTAATCCCAGCCTCCCGAGGAGAGTTGGGTCCGGCTCAGAGCGTGAGCTGCCTCCACCGCTGCCTTGAGACACGCCTCATTCTTGGTCGCCTCATACGCATCCAGAAACGCCATACCCACGGCAGGGGTGCCCGGCGGCTGAATCCAGATCGTGTCCGGTCCCGGAATGCCTTCCGCCTCACGCAGGGTGAAGTCTGCGCTGTACCGATACACGTAACCGCCATGAGAAGCCGCGTTCTGGTGATAAAAAGCGACGCCTTTCACTAAAGCACGCTGGACATCCGCAGGTGTAACCGCAGGAAGCGCCGATGCTAGGCAGAGGTAAAGCAGGACACGTTTCATAAGCGAAAGTGTAAATGACCACCGAGCGATGATGCTGGAGGCGTCACAGGCCTAACAACAAGCACCAGTGGCGTGTGAAGCGAGCTTGGGGAACAGCCGGCTGATTGGGGCCGGATGACAAACCGTGATCTTTACAGAGAAGCGTGGGGGCCTGACAAGAAAAAACGAAGTCTGCTTTCGAGGTACCGCTACTCAAACCGATAACCCGCTCCATGGACGGTGCGGATGATCTTTGGATTGGCCGGGTCCGCCTCCACCCGCTTGCGTAGTTGAGAGACATGTTGATCCAGCGCTCGGCTTTCAGGGAAGTAGTCCACTCCCCAGACCTCGTCGGCCATGGTATTCCGGTCCACGACCTTGCCACGGCGGCTGTAGAGCAGTGTCAGCACTTTGACGTCGCGCGGGCTGAGTTGGATTTCTATCCCATCGCGATAGGCACGAAGCTCTGAGGGCACGATGCGAAGGTCGTCCATGGTGAACTCCTCCGTGACTTGCTTGCCTGTTGATCTGGCGGCGGTGCGGCGCATGATGGCTCGAATGCGGGCGATGATTTCTTTGACGCCAAATGGCTTGGTCATGTAATCATCGGCACCGAGCTCGAGGCCTAGCACGGTATCGATCTCCTCCGCTTTGGCGGTGATGAAAAGAATGGGCACATTCTCATCCATTTTGCGGATCTGCTTGCAGACTTCATAGCCGTTTTGCCCAGGCATCATCACATCCAGACAGACGAAGTCGGGCCGCGTCGCCCGGAAAAAATCCACAGCCTGTAAACCATCGCTCGCTGTGACGGTGTCATAACCTTCCATGCTCAAGACTTCGCGCAGGGCTTCACGCGTGTTGTTATCATCTTCGGCAATGAGGATCTTCATACAGGTTGGATAGGAAGTGTGAGGATGAATCTAGCGCCATCTTTATAGACGCTGCAAACTTCCAGTGAGCCGCCGTGTAAATCAGCCAATTCACGAGAGATGGTCAGACCGATCCCTGTACCGCTGACACCTTCATTGAGGTCGGATCGCAAGCGCTCGAAGGCCTCAAACACCATGCGCCGCTTGCCGCTCGGGATTCCTGGGCCACGATCTTCAATGATGATGCGGGCGGCACTGCCTGTGGTTTCCGTGCGGATGGCCACCCATTTGCCCTGGAAGGCATACTTTTCCACATTGGAGAGCAGGTTGCCGACGATTTGCTCCAGTGCATCTGCATCAGCCTGCATTTGAGGTGGCCCCTGTAGAGTGGAACGCACCTCAAATCCTTTCTTTTCCAAGAGCGGCTTCCAGTTACCTACGGCCCGGGCGATGACTTCATCCAACAAGATGGGTTTGGGCAGGATGGTCAGCTTATCGCGCTGCTGTCGTGCGTAGTTGAGCACGTTTTGGATGAGACGGTTCAGGCGCGCAGTTTCAGTCTCCACCACTTTCAAATGCCGAATGGCGATGCTATCTCCGCTATCCTCGATGCGGTGACTGGTCATTTCGGTATAAAGTTGAATGTTCGTCAGCGGTGTCTTCAGCTCATGAGAGATCTGGTTTACAAAGCTGACGCGCTGCTGGGCCAGTCTCAGTTCACGCGCATTTTCACGGAAGAAGGTCCAAGCCAAGGCTAAGACGAGCAAACACCCGGAGCCGACGCCTAACAAAATGGGGAAAAGATAAGGCTTGGGAAACTCGGTGGAGGCCGGGGTGTAGCTTAAGATCCACTGGGAAAGCGGAGCTGAGCATTCCCTGCTGGCGGCGGGTTTGCCAGTGGAGCCGGGGAGCAAGTTGCCCGCCACATACAGTGGGATGCCGCTCCGAGTGGTGAGTTGGAGCTTGCCGGGATAGCTTTCCAGCCCTGGAGGCGGCAGCCTGGAGTAGAGCGCCTTTCTCAAGGGCTGGCTCGCCAAGCGGGCGCAGACGATCTGACTGGGTGCAATCTGCCGCCAATAGATGAAGTCGCCATCCGTCACATGCCATCCTGAGCGGAAGTGATGGGGCTCGTCACGCCTTGCTAAGCTTTGACTGTCGTAGTTTTCGGTTCGAGCGAAAGTGAGCCAGAGGGATTGGCGGCTTCGATCCTGCTCTGAAATTTGTGCACCACTGAAGACTGGAAAAAAGGGTTCATCTGTATTGATCTGGCTTCTCGGAAGATTCTTCAGACTGGCCAGGATCGAAGTGGAGCGCGTTTGTGCATCAGCCCCGATGCTGGATGGCTCTCCAGGTTTGTTGTGAATGATTTGGACCCCTTGAGAGTCTCCTGCCACCCAGGTTTCTATGATCCAGGCTTCAGTCCCGAGCGTTGCTGCGAGCTTCTCGGGGACTTGATCGGTGCCAAGATTATCGAGACGATCCGTAAATAGTCTCAGATCGTGGACTAACTGATGATTCGCAGCGGCCAGTCGTTCTGCCAGCACGGACTGCATCGCCGTGTCGGTGCTGCGAGCCGCATCTCGAATCAGATACGTACCCAACCATGTCAGTAACGCCAATGGCGTGACGACGAGGAGGATGAGCAGAAGATTGGTGCGACGTTGCTGCATGGAATCGCTAACACGATAAAGCCAACTGGCGTTCGCAACAGCGAGTTTATGCAGAGAATTTTAATCCCCGATGAGAGAATCACGGCCCTATGGCATCGGTTTGTCCCATCGGGGTTGTAAAAAGCAACGGCTTATCTTTTTCCCGCGATCAAGCGATAGATAAAGAGCAGAACCAGTGAACCGAGAATGGATAGACCCAAGCCGCGGAGGTCAAAATTCTGCACAGTGCCCCAGCCAAGTTGGGTGCCGATCCAGCCGCCCACGGAGGCGCCGACGATGCCAAGGAGAATCGTGACTAAGCATCCGCCAGGGTCTTTGCCCGGCATGATGGATTTAGCAATAAGACCTGCGAGGAGGCCGAGGATGATCCAAGAGATGATGCCCATAATGTGCGAAGAGGCTTGATTTAAAGATGAAAATAAGATGGCCAACCGATCATCCATGCAGGGATCGGTCGGCCATTCTGAGTTCCTATTACTCGGTCACTTTTTCCACGGCGTCACGGACCCCCTCAGCAGGGCGATTGTCCAGAGCGTCGTCGATCTTGTCACCGACTTTTCCGGCAGGGCCTTTTTCTTCTTTGCAACTCACTGTGGTAAAGGTCACGGTCGCGGAGAGAACGGCCAGGGTAAGAATACGGATCAGTTTCATAAGTCAGGATTGTTCGGGTTGATGTTTGGGTGCGAGATGCACACTCAATCTCTCATTGCATCGCCTATGCCATGGAAATTAGAGAGGATTTAATCGTTTCATTGTCAATGGGTTGTGGTCTCAATGGGGGTTTGGTTGATGAGCTTTTCTGGGCAATTGGCACGGATGCAAAACGCCCAATGATGCAACTTGCGAATGGTCTTCGTGCGAAGGCGATGATGAGGATGGAATGGGATCGGGAAGCGAAAATTTAAAAAGACACTTTACTTAGTGTTTAAAATACACGTTCATAAAAACAGAATGAAACATGTTTATGAATACCCACGCGCCGCACTCACGGTGGACTGCGTCGTTTTTGGGTTCGATGGAGGTGAATTGAAGCTTTTGCTCATCGAGCGTGGCTTGGCTCCATTCAAAGGCTGCTGGGCCTTGCCAGGCGGCTTCGTGCGTGTGGATGAAACGCTGGATCAGGCCGCTTTGCGTGAGTTGGAAGAAGAGACCGGTTTGGAAAAGGTTTTCCTCGAGCAACTCTACACTTTCAGTTCGGTGGATCGAGACCCGCGTGAGCGAGTCATCAGTGTTGCCTATTATGCGCTGACGAAGCTGGCCGATCACCGCACCCGTGCTGCGACGGACGCCGCCGATGCCCAGTGGTTTCCCATCCCAGATGTGCCGTCCCTCGCGTTCGACCACGCTGACATCCTGACCACCGCCATCCAGCGTCTGCGCGGCAAGCTTCGTTATGAACCCATCGGCTTTGAACTCCTGCCCGCCAAGTTTACCCTCAGTCAACTCCAGCAACTCTATGAAGCGGTTTTGGGAACCGAACTCGATAAGAGAAACTTCCGCAAAAAGGTTCTCGGTTTCGACCTCCTCATCCCCCTCAACGAAACCCATCGCGAAGGCGCCCATCGCCCCGCCCAGCTCTTCCGCTTCGATCCCGTGCGGTATGGGAAGCTCAAGAAAAAGGGATTCTTGTTTGAGTTATGACCACCCTTTACCCCATCCACTCCCGCGATGGCCTAACAGCTGTCATGCGGAATGGCTACATGCCGAAATGGCTCCACTTTTGGGGCCATACTCCCTCCAAAGATGGTTCTTTGATCAAGACCTGTTTCAGCCAATGGTGGGCCGCGCACCCTTTCACCCTTGAAGGTGTCTCATACGCCACGGCTGAGCACTTCATGATGGCTGAAAAAGCCCGGCTGTTTCAGGACCAGTCGACCCTCAGCCGCATCCTCAACGCCAGATCTCCAGCGGAGGCCAAGAAGCTCGGCAGGTTGGTCCAAGGTTTCGATGACAGCGTCTGGAAAGCTGCCCGCTGGGACATCGTGGTGCAGGGCAACCTCGCCAAATTCGGTCAGCACTCCGACCTCAAAGCCTTTCTTCTTCAGACCGGAGACAAGGTCATCGTTGAGGCCAGTCCCTTTGATCGCATCTGGGGCATTGGCATGGGTGCTGAAAATCCAAACGCCACCAACCCGGCCCAGTGGAAAGGGCTGAACCTGCTCGGCTTCGCGCTGATGGAGGTCCGGGAGCGGCTGAGAGGTCTTTGAGAGATCACGCCACATTACTTTCGAGGCAGCTATGAACTTAAACATCTGTCACTACATCGAGCAGCAGGCTGACTGGCCACAAAGTGGTCGTCACATCATGGCTCAGTTCGATGATGAATCGATCATCGTCTATCAAGCCTATCGGCCTGCCATTGCACGTCATGCCGTGGAGAATCAGCGTTTCGGCGGTGAGTTCAGTTATGCCCGCATGAGCTGGATCAAACCGAACTTTCTCTGGATGATGTATCGTGCAGGCTGGGCCACGAAGGAAGGCCAGGAGCACATTTTAGCGGTGCGATTGAAACGCCTCTTCTTTGAGGAACTTTTGGAAAACGCCGTTGCCTCAAGCTTCGGAGCCAGCGGTTTTGATTCGCATGAAACCTGGAGTCACGCTGTGGCGCATTCGGATGTTCGTCTTCAGTGGGACCCCGACCATCATCCCAATGGCAACAAGCTGGAGCGACGGGCCATCCAACTCGGCCTTCGGGGTGAGATGCTAAACCGATACGGGAGTCAGGAGGTTCTCAGCATTGAAGACATCACTCCATTTGTAATTCAGCAACGGCAATGCCTTCCGGGTAATCTCGAAGAACTCCAGATGCCGTCGGAACAAGTTTTCCAACCCTTCAGTCCAAAGGCCGCAGAAACCGTTGGCTGCATGCCATGCCAGTAAAAATCAGCGCGGCGTCTTCATTCTTAACACATCATTTTCATGCAGTCGTTCAAACCACAACAACGCTCCCTCGGCGGCCTTTACGGCTCCCTGATTGGCGATGCCCTGGGTGTGCCCGTGGAGTTCAAACCGAGGGCTGATCGGGTTCGCGATCCCGTGACGGGCATGCGTGATTATGGCACCCATGGTCAGCCTGCGGGCACGTGGTCGGACGATGGGGCTTTGCTCCTCTGTTCGGTAGAGAGCCTGATCGAAAAAGGCTTCGATACCCAGGATATGGGCAAACGGTTTGTCCGGTGGTATGCCAAGGGGTTATGGACAGCTCACGGCACGATCTTTGATATCGGCATTGCCACCCGCAAAGCTCTGCGATTAATCGAAGAAGGCTGTCCTGCGGAGCTCGCGGGTGGGCAGGACCAATACGATAATGGTAATGGCTCGCTGATGCGGATCCTGCCTGTGGCTCTGGCGGGGCTTAGTTTGGATGAAAATGTGTTCTGTGATCAGATCGAACGCGCCTCGGCCATCACCCATGGACATGAGCGGTCGAAGATGGCCTGCGTTTTCCATGGCATGCTGACTCGCGGTTTGATGGCAGGTCTTTCGGTTCAAGATACCCTTGATCAAACACGTCGTGACTTTGGACGCCGTTATCAGGATTCGCCTGAGATCTCGGCCTTTCGAGACCTGCTTCACGCGGACATTGCCACCTGGCATGAATCCGAGATCCTTTCAGGAGGTTATGTGATGGAAACTCTCACAGCCTCGGTGTGGTGTTTGCTGACCACGCAGAGTTTTTCCGAATGCGTGCTCAAAGCGGTGAATCTCGGTGATGACACCGATACCACCGGCTGTGTCGCCGGAGGCCTAGCAGGGCTGCTTTACGGCATGGACGGCATCCCTGCCGAGTGGATGGCCAAACTCTGTCGGTCTAAAGATTTAGAGACTCTTTTTGTTAGGTTTAACCAACAGTTTATTACCCATGAAACCTGAAACCCTCTGGCACGTGACCGTGCTGTCGAACTGCGGCGGAACTGATAACTAAAAAATGAAGGCTGGTCATCATCGCATCCTCGGTTGTCTCTTGGGCACGGCAGTAGGTGATGCCTTGGCGTTGCCCATGGAGGGGATGTCGAGAAATCGAGTGCGGCGTTTCATGGGGCAGAGAGAGCTTCGTCATCGGCTGTTTTTTGGACGAGGCATGTTTAGCGATGACACGGAACACACGCTCATGGTGGCCATCGCCTGGTTGCAGAATCCGGAAGATCCGGCTGCGTTTCAGCGGTCCTTTGCCTGGTCGTTGAGGTGGTGGCTGGCGGCACTGCCCGCCGGAGTGGGTATGGCTACGGCCAGAGCGGTGATCAAGCTCTGGCTAGGTTTCTCTCCATCTCATTCAGGTGTTCGTTCAGCAGGCAATGGAGCGGCCATGCGCAGTGCGATTCTCGGGGCTTTATTAACTGATCGGCCGGAACAACGAAGACACTTTGTTCTGGCTTCATGCAGACTGACCCACACCGATCCGAGGGCTGAGGAAGCTGCTCTCTTGGTGGCGGAGGCTGCGGCTCTGGCCGTCCAGAGTGTTGATTCAAAAACCGTTCTTGAGAACCTTCGTCCTTTGGTCAGCAGCGAGGACATGCACATGCGCTTCGGGAAGCTGGAAGAAGCCCTTCAAGCCGGGTTGTCGGTATTAGAATATGCGGCAGCGATTGGTTGTGACCAGGAGGTCTCCGGTTTTGCGCCGAATACAGTTGCTGTGGCCCTTTACGCTTGGCTGAAACATCGTGGAGACTTTGCCCAGATGATCACCCAGGTCATTCGTTGCGGTGGGGATACCGATACGGTCGCCGCCATTGCGGGGGGCATCAGTGGCAGCGAAGTCGGTGAGTCGGGAATCCCTGATCAATGGCTGAAGAATCTTCGGGATTGTCCCAGATCCGTCGGCTACATCCGCGCGGTAGCGAAGGCGTTATCGCAGCGATGGGGCGGTGGATTGGTCGAGAAACCGCAGCTTTACTGGCCACTCGTCCTTCCTCGCAACATGGTCTTCTTGCTCATTGTCGTGGCACATGGCTTTCGACGTCTCTTCTTACCTCGTTGATCCACCTCATGAACACTCCAACTCCTCGAACCGCAGGCTTTCGTTTTTCGCGCGTGGATGCCGTCGTGCTTGGGGTGGCGGCCGTGCTGACCGTTTGGCTTGACGCGCAAAAGTATATGCTCGCTTGGATCGTGCCCGTGGTGGTGGGGCACTTCTTCTTGTTTTGCAATGTGTTCCGCGTCTGGCGAAATCGAGAGTTCCTGTGGGCGGCTCTATTCGTTCTCAATGTGTTTTATCATGCCTTGCATGGCCATCTGTCGTGGTGGCCTGTCACGGGTTGGCAGTTGATCGTCACGCTGATGGTGATCGGGTCGGAAATCCGCTCGCCGTGGTATCACGGCGTGGGAGCTACATGGCTTAACCCTCGGTTGCAGGACTATCTCAACCACCGTCTGTGATTTCAAACTTCCTTCATGTCATGAATTCGAATACCCCACTTCTCACGGATCTTTATCAGCTCACCATGGCCGCCGGATACTGGAAATGCGGCAAGGCGGAACAGGAGGCTGTGTTTCATTTGTTCTTCCGCCGTTTACCGTTCGCTGGAGGTTATGCGGTGGCGGCGGGTCTGGGAGATGTGGTGGCTTGGTTACAAGGCTTTCGCTTTGAGGCATCGGACTTGGAGTATCTCGCCACTCTGCCTGGACGGGATGGTAAGCCTTTGTTCTGCCAAGGCTTTCTGGACTATCTGGCTCAGATGAAGTGGCAGTGTGATGTGGATGCGATCCCTGAGGGAACGGTGGTGTTTCCGCATGAACCTTTGATCCGAGTCAAAGGACCTCTGATCCAAGCTCAGTTGATCGAGACGGCTTTGCTGAACATCGTGAACTTTCAGACCTTGATTGCGACGAAGGCGGCTCGTGTGTGCTTGGCGGCTCAGGGAGAACCGGTGCTGGAGTTTGGCCTGCGTCGGGCCCAGGGGCCGGATGGAGCGGTGATGGCCAGTCGCGCGGCTTTCATCGGAGGCTGTGCTTCGACTTCGAATGTCTTGGCGGGAAAGATCCATGGCATTCCTGTGCGCGGCACGCATGCGCACTCGTGGGTGATGTCATTTGAAACCGAGCTGGAGGCCTTTGCAGCTTATGCTGAGGCGATGCCTAACAATTGTGTCTTTCTTGTGGATACCTATGACACTCTGGATGGGGTGCGCCATGCGGTGGAGATCGGTCAACGTCTCCGTGAGCAAGGGCACGAGATGGCAGGCATTCGGCTGGATTCGGGAGATCTGGCGTGGTTGAGCGTTGAAGCACGTCGCCTGTTGGATGCGGCAGGATTCCCAGACGCATTCATCGTCGCCAGTAACGATTTGGATGAGCACTTGATCGAGAGCCTCAAGCACCAGGAGGCCAAGGTTAATGTGTGGGGAGTCGGCACACGGCTTGTGACCGGTGGGGAACAGGCTGCACTCGGAGGCGTTTACAAATTGGGAGCCATCCGCAATGCACAAGGGGTGTGGGAACCCAAGATCAAACTGAGTGAGCAAGCCATCAAGGTGAGTAACCCAGGCATCCAGCAGGTGCGGCGTTACATGCTGAATGGCGAGTTTCGGGGTGATGCGATTTATGATGAAGAAGCGGGTTGTCCTGAGGTGGTGGAGATCCAGCATCCGGTGGATCCACAGCGCAGTAAAAGCATTCCTGAAGAGGCCAGTCATGAAGATCTGCTGAAGCCTGTCTTCAGAAATGGGAAGCGGGTGATGGACTTGCCGACGCTTCCGCAAATCCAAGCGCATTGCCGAGAGCAACTCACTCATCTGCACCCCACGATCAAACGTCTGCTCAATCCCCACAGCTACACCGCCGGTGTGGAGCGATCCCTACACGAAAGGAAGTTGGCGATGATCGCCACAGCTAAAACGCATCATTGAGAGAAAGTCGAAACCATGAAAGCAATTCAATATATCTCTGGAGATGCGACTGCGCCTAAAGGCGGAGAGGCGAAAATCATCGTTCATGTTTGCAATGATATCGGCGGATGGGGAGCAGGATTTGTTTTGGCCATTTCAAAACGGTGGTTACAACCCGAGCAACAATATCGTGCTTGGCACAAAGCTGGAGAATGGCATGGCATTCCCTTTGAGCTTGGACGAGTTCAGTTTGTTGCCGTGCAAGATGATCTCCTGGTTGCGAATCTTATCGGCCAACAGGGAATACGGCGGCAGAGACATGTGCCTCCTATACGCTACCAAGCAGTTGCGGAGGGATTGATCGCAGTTGCACAGAAGGCAAAAGAACTCGGTGCTTCTGTTCACATGCCCCGCATTGGTTGTGGATTGGCAGGCGGACGTTGGGAAGAGATAGAACCTCTGATCAAACGTCATCTTGCTGATCAAGACGTCAGCGTAACTGTTTATGATTTTATTGCCTCATGAAAACCCTTCTTCTCATTGATCTACAAAATGACTTCATGCCAGGAGGTGCCTTGGCGGTGCCGGGCGGGGATGAGATCATTCCGGTGGTGAATGAGTTATTGCCGCAGTTTGATTTGATTGTGGCCACGCAGGATTGGCATCCGACGGATCATGGTAGCTTTGCGATCAATCACCCAGGCAGGGAAGTGTTTGAACAAGCTACGCTAGACGGACTGCCGCAGACTTTGTGGCCGGTGCATTGTGTGCAAAACACGGAGGGCGCCTTGTTTGCCCCCGGCCTCGATACGCGCCGGATCAAGCGAGTCTTCACCAAGGGGATGGACCCTCGGATCGATAGCTACAGTGGTCTCTATGACAACGGACACAAGGCCTCGACCGGGATGGGGGAATGGCTCAAAACCGAAGAGGTGACAGAGCTGCATGTGGCCGGAGTCGCTACGGATTACTGCGTGAAGTTTACCGTCTTGGATGCGCTGGCCGAAGGCTTCAAAGTGAACCTCATCGCCCGTGCTTGCCGAGGCGTGAATCTGCAAATGGGAGATGTGGATCTGGCCCTCACCACGATGGAGGCTGCGGGCTGCGCGATCATTTAACGTCGGGGTTCACCAAGCGATCTCCTCGCGGTCGCGGAAAAACCTGCTCGTGAGTTGATGGGCGGCCTCGGTGGCCAGCCAGACAATGCCTGCAGCTCCCTCCTCGGGGCTACGCGGTGCACCTTCACCTCCCATCTCGGTGCGGCACCATCCGGGGCAAACGGAATTGACGGCGATGTTGGATTCGGAGAGCTCCGTGGCCCAGACGCGGGTGACGGCATTGACGGCGGTCTTGCTGATCTGATAAGCCGGTGCCCAGACACTCCCTTGCATGCCTGATAATTGGCCTGCTCCGCTGGAGACATTGATGATGCGCGGGGCTGCAGACGCTTTAAGCAGAGGGGTAAAGGCCTGGATCATGGCGTGAACAGCCATGACATTGGTCTGCAAGGTCTCCTGCAATTGTTGAACGGATGTTTCCGATGGTTTCTGGTAATGATCCAGGAGGATGGCGGCATTGTTGATGAGCATGTCCAACCGCCCGAATTCTTGTCGAACCTTTTGTTGGGCCTGTTCGATGGAGGATGGCGAGGTGACGTCCAGAGGCAGAAACTGAACATGGCCGCTCGCGGAGAGCTGCTGCGCCGCCGCCTGACCACGGTCTGCATTCCGAGCGGCTAAGAGAACGTAGTGTCCCCGCTGCGCAAGTTGTCGCACCACCTCCAAGCCAATCCCCTTGGCGGCCCCAGTGACAAGAGAAACGGGTATGTCCATGTCTGAACATACCCGTGAATGCGAATTGAGAAAGGCTGAGCCCATGAATGGACGCCTTTCAGGATGGCGTGCGTTATTTCAGTTCCTTGATGCGGATGTTTCGCCACATGACTTGTTTGCCGACCGCTTCAGTTTTCTTGCCAATGCCGTGCACTTGAAGGGCGATCACGCCTTTGGCAGTCATGCCATCGGTGAGTTCTGCGGCCGGCACCCCGTTGATGAAGGTCTTGATGCTATCGCCTTTGCACTCAATGCGGGCTTGGTTCCACTCACCTTGTTTGAAGGCTTTGCGTGCGGCTTCATTGTCCTTCAAATCAAAGAGCCAACCCCGACGTCCTTCATCATACACGCCGCCGGTGTAGGCACGTGGGCTGGGATCGATCTCGAATTGATAACCATGCACGCGGTCTGCGGGGAACTTTTTCTTTTTCCCCGCAATCTCCACTTCGGTTTCTTTCGTGTAGTAGTTGCTCCGGAACTGGATGCCGGAGTTCATGGAAGGGTCCACTTTGAATTCCAGTTCGAGGATGAAGTCGCCGTATTTCTTGGCGGTGCAGAGAAAGGAGTTGCCCGTATTAGGCACGGTCGTGCCGACGATGGCCCCTCCTTCAATATGGTATTCCGCCGTGCCGCTGTGCTGTTCCCAACCCATGAGAGTGTGGCCATCGAAAAGAGGCACGAAGCCATCTTCTGCGCGGGCTGAGGAGAGAAGCGCCAAGGCAGCGAGAGAGAGAAACAAGGAGGATTTCATGGTGGGCTGAGGGAACGTCCGCCCACCCGATGATCTGGCGGAATATTTGATCTTCCGATCAACTCAAAGCTTCCCACATCGGATGGGTATCCGCATACATGCGGAAGCGTTGGACCTTCCCCTCATGCAGATCATAGACGTGAGCCACCGCGACACGCATGGCCTTGCCCGTGGCTGGCGCGGTGCCGGAGTAATGACCGAGCACGACCACTCGATGGTCCCCCGAGGCGAGCATCTCTTCCTCGGTGAAAGCGAAGCCCGTCCAGCGTTTAGCATTGGCTCGGAACACGTTTTCAATGACGGAGGCAGGGCCATGCCAAGTAGAACCCCCAGGGAAACCGGCGCTCTGCTGCCAGACGAGGTCTGGGGCGCTGATGGCGAAAAAGGCGGCGTCATCAGCCGCCCGCATGGCGCGGTAGAGTTCCTGGATGGTTTCAATGGCAGTCATGAGAGAGGGGAGGGGGCGAGATCCTGAGTGCGCACACGGGTGCCTAACCAATAGCTGATGAAAGAGGCTGCTACAGCCGCGTAACCCACATGGTTGTAGTGCAGCAGTTCTCCCGAGGGAGCTGTGGAAACAAGCACGCCTGCCAGACTGGCGGCGACACCAGCTCCGAGGTCACGCACACAGGTATTCAGGCTCATGAAGGCACCACGCTGAGCGGGTGGCACGGCCAGTGATCCGATGGCCTGAGCTGGCACGAAGCGGCCGCTGGCAAAGATGAAAAACAGCCCACTCAGAACCAAGGTGCCTGCCATGGGCAGACGGGGGGCGTGGCTGATGGCGAGCACCACGCCGGCGGCCACGATGATCATGATGCCCAGCACCTGGATGCGACCATGGCGATCCGCCAGTTTCCCCACCAGGGGACCGGTGAAGATGGACAGCACACCGCCAATCAAATAAACCAGCGAAAGGTGCTGCTCAGGGAAACCGACATTGTGCACCAAGAACGGGGAGAGCAGGGGGATCATCACCATGTGCCCCATGACCAGCATGAAGATAAACAGCAGGGCCCAGCCTGCATTGACATTGCGCAGCAGCGCCCAGAACGCAGCGCCTCGATGGGCGGCACTGGTTTTAAGATGCTCACGAACGGGAGGCAGGTAATACCACAGCAGGAGCCAGCCGATGGCTCCGATGCCAGCGACGACGAAAAACGGGGTCTCCCAAGTGAACTTTTGAGCGAGGTAAAGACCGAGCGGCACTCCAAGAGCTGCGGCTGCCGAAAAGGCGGTCATGATGATCCCCATGCCAGCCGCGCGACGCTCAGGAGGGACGAGATCACTGACGATGGCTAGAATCAGCGCCCCGGAGACACCCCCGAAGGCACCGCAAAGGATGCGTGCCTGAGACAGCGCCTCGGCGGTATGGGACAGGCCACAGGCGATGGTGCCGAGGATAAAGCCGATGTAGCTGAAGAGGAGGAGCTTACGCCGATCAAAGCGGTCCATGAAAGGCGATGCCAAGAGGCCGACTAAACCTGCGGAGAAGGTGTAGGCGGCCACCAGAGCGCTGAAGCGATCCGGCCCGATGTTCAGTTCACGCATGAGCTGCGGTCCCAGAGGCATCATGACCATGAAGTCCATAATGTGGGTGAACTGCACCGAGGCTAGGAGGATCAGGAGGGCTTTTTCTGAGAGCTGCGGACGTTTAATGGGCATCGCGCGGCTCCCTGGCTGAAGGCTTGAAACAAAGGTTGGGGGACATGGTTGGGAGTCTTTTCGTAACAAAGAGAGCCGCAGGCGAAATCAATCGCCCAGATCGTTTTCGAGAACGATACGATAACGAGCTTTGCCTGAGCGCAGATGCTCGAGAGCATCATTCGCTCGCGACATGGGGAAGGTTTCGGTGGTCGGGGCGATGCCGTGACGGGCACTGAATTCCAGCATGGTGTCCACGGTTGCTGGGCTGCCAATCGGTGAACCTGAAACGGACTTCTGCCCGCCGATCATGGGAAAGGCGGCGAGGTCGAGCGGCTCTAAGACTGCACCTACGGTGTGCAGACGCCCTTTAGGCTTCAGAGCGGCGATGTAGGTGTTCCAGTCGAGACCCACATTGGTGGTGTTCAGGATGAAGTCGAAGCTGCCCGCAGCTCTCTTGAGGTCACTGCTATCTCGAGAATTCAGAGTGCGATGTGCGCCCAGCTCCAAAGCTTCCGCCCGCTTGGCATCACTGCTGGTGAAGGCGACCACTTCGCAGCCCCAAGCACGAAGGAATTTGAGGGCTAAGTGTCCCAGGCCACCGATGCCGATCACGCCTACACGGTCAGTGGGTTTGACACCGAACTGGAGGATGGGATTGAAGACCGTGATGCCCCCACAGAACATTGGACCCGCTTTGTTAGCATCCAAGCCCTCGGGGATGGGATTGAGCCATGTCCACTGAGCACGCACCCGTGTGGCGAAGCCGCCGGGGCGTCCCACGATGGTGCTCTCAGCCGTTGGGCAGAGGTTTTGATTGCCTGAAAGGCATTGCGGACAGGCGCCGCAACTCCCCGAGTTCCAGCCTAGGCCGACACGATCGCCGATTTTGTGTCGCTTGGTATTCGCGCCCAGGGCCACCACCTTGCCGACGACTTCATGCCCTGGAACGAACGGGTAACTGGAGATGCCCCAGTCATTGTCGAGCATGGACAGGTCACTGTGACAGATGCCACAAGACTCCACGGCAATCTCGACTTGATCATCACCCAGAGGGCCTGGGGTATATTCATAAGCTTGAAGCGCTTGTTTGGAACCGAAGGCGGCCAGGGCTTTGATGGGAGTGCTCATAGAAGAATCAGGAGGATGTGGCTAAGGTTTGTCTGTCAGGGTCTGATGAAGTTCCCAGGCGGAACGCTCCACCCAGTTATGCGAAAGTTTGCCGTCACGCACTTCCCAGATGGCGATGCCGCTGAAACGGACCGGCTTGCCGTCGTCGGGTGTGCCTAACATGCCGTGATTGATGCCCGAGGCTTGCCAGCGGGAGACGACACGGGTGCCGTCTGCACTGGCGAAAGTTTCAAAAGGCATCAGCCGGGAATGCCCCAGTTTCTTGTGAAACCCGCTGAGCCATTCTTTGAAGGCTGCCTTGCCGACGATGTCTCCAGAGGGATTTGTGATGACGAAGTCATCGGTCAACAGCTCGTCCACGGCGCTGAGATCGTGCGGAGGATTCCACACCCGCAGCCAGAATTCCTTTAGCAGAGCCACGGAAGGATGGTCCTCCTTTTGGGGCAGCAGTTGTTTCACAAAGGCCACCAACTCCGCAGGTTCCGCACGGGCCCTGTAATCGGCCTCCAGAAAGGCATAACGAATGATGCCATCCTGGCTGATGATGTAGGTGGCGGCCAACGGCAGCGTGTCATCCCCTGCCGCGCTGCCATTGTAGGCGAGCAGATCAAAGTTCCTTTTGTATTGATCACGAACCTCCGGGGTCAGTTTGAAAACGATACCGTAACTCTGCGCCACCTGATGGTTTAAGTCGGTCAGCACCTGGAACTGGAGTTTGTTCTTTTCGGCGGTGCTAAGGGTCTTATCGGGTAGTTCCGGAGTCAAGGCCACGAGCTGGGCTCCGCCTTTCTCGAATTCCGGCAGCACCTTTTGGAGGGCTCGAAGGCTGAGATTGCAGTAGGGACACCAGCCGCCGCGATACCAGGTGAGCACCACGGGGCCGTTTTCCAAAAGCTCATGCAAGGCCACAGACTGCCCTTTAGCATCCTGAAGCGTGAAGTCGGGAGCTTTCTCTCCCGCTTGTTTGGCTGACGAGAGAATCCCGGAGTTGGACACAGCCTGGATGCCTGCTGCGTAAGCCGTTTGGACTTCCTGGGGAACTCTGGCTGCAAACTCTGCTTTGCGGGCCTCCAACTGTTGTTGAAGCGTTTCCTCTGCCAAGGCAGCAGTGGAATAAAGAGTCAGGACAGGCAGCCATTTCCAGAGGGGGTGGGAATTCATCATGCGGGTCTTCATTAGGGATCAAGCTTTGCCGCCGAAGGTCACATGGTCATCGAAGTCGAGGTAGTCAAACCACGTGCTAAGGTCTTCACGGTCGGCTCCGCCACCATTGGCGATCTGCTGACTCACAAATTCCCGGTTTTCATTGTCGGCAGGGGCAGCGCTTTCACGATAGGCACTCCACTGGGCAATCTCCCAGTCGCTGTGCTGATGCTGCCGATTTTTGAGAATCCAGGCGAGCACTTCACCATCGCCGATGCCTTTAGCGACCTCCGCCTTAAGGGCTTCGTGATCAATGCCAGCGAAGTCCATGAAACGGCGGTCCATGGGGCAATTGTAATGGTATTCACCCGCAGTGCCAGCGATCTCGGCGCGGCATTTGTCCAGCAGACGAGGCAGCAGGACATAACCACCGAGCCGGACACGCGGGCTGCGGGGAGGACGTTGGGTGAGGTTCATAGCCTAACGATGTGGTTGTTATCGCCGAGGATTTAAGCTGCGAGGGCAGACTCAATGAACGATTTGCTGCGCACGCCAGTGATCACATTCACGGGTTGGCCGTTCTTGAAAACGATCAAGGTCGGGATCGCCCGAACACCAAACCGATCGGCGAGTTCAGGATGTGCATCGATGTCCACCTTGGCGATGGTCGCACGGTCGCCCTGCTCACTGGCGATTTGATCCAGGATAGGGGCCAGCATGCGGCAAGGGCCACACCACTCGGCCCAGAAATCCACGAGGACAGGTTTGTCGGTGGCGGCGATGGCATCGTTGAAGGTTTGAGAGGTCAGAGCTTGGGGTTTCATAAGATAGATCGTTGGAGGTTGATTGTGAAATAGACCAGTCGGTTGATTGGTGGGGAAAGAGCGCCTATGGGGATAGGAGTTGTTTGAGGAAGGCCACCGCTTCTCGCAGGGGTGCGACGCTGCGCGTGGTGGCGGCGCGCTGCATGGCACCTGTCCAGAGGTCGAGAATGACGGGGCCGATTTCTTCGGGTTGGATCTGGGAAGTGATCTTGCCTTTTTCGATGCCCTCCTGGAGCAGCTTTTCAAAAATACCAGCCCAGGTCCGAGTGCCTTCGGCGAGGACCTCACGCATCGGCTCGCTGAAATCAGTGACCTCGGAGGACAACTTAACTAGGAGGCAGGGGCATTTGCCCTGGCACTCCAGGGAACGGGCAATGTTGGACTCCAGGTAGGTGAGGAGTCGCAGTAATGGGTCTGGCTCAGGATTGGGAGGCAGAAGCAGCCGTGATTTATAGGCGGTGGACTCGGCGACATAGTGTCTGAGTAACTCGACCCCGAATTGCTCCTTGGACTCAAAGTGGTGGTAAAAGGAGCCCTTGGGCACCTGCACGGTCTTGAGGATCTCGTTGAGCCCGACCGAATGGAAGCTCTTCTCAAGCATCAGCCCCTTGGCTGCGTCGAGGATGCGCTCCTTGGTGGTTCTATCGCTCATAGATAGCGAATCAATAGACCAATTGGTCTATATTGTCAAGTCGCGAGACAATTTTCGAAAAAGCAGAGGCTCAAGCCTCTTCGGAAGGGGCTTTTTCGTCCGGCAGAGGTTCGCCTGGAGGGGCTTCTAGAGGCGGCTCCTCAGGCTCTGGCTCAGCTGGTGGGGCCGTTTCCTCTTCCTGGGCGGGAGTGGGAGGCGATTCGGTCGTGGCTGGGGTGCTTGCCTCACTTTCGCCAGCTTTGACCAGCTTACCATCCGGAGTGAATTTCATGCCGACGGCCTTAGCTGCATCTGCCGCAGGGCCGCCAAAGCCGAGCAAGGTGGCGACTTCATCTTGCACCTGAGCCAGCTCATGGAGGTGCAGATCTGGATCACGAACCATGAAAACCTCGCTGGTCTTCTTGTTCTCATAAAACAGCATGCGTCCGTGCTCGGTTTCTTTTGTAGCAGTCGGGCTCAAAATGCGTTTCCGCTCCAGCATGAGCACCAGGATGTAGCGGGCGTTTTCGGTTTGCGGTTCGTCTTCCTCAATGAACCGCTGGAGTAGGGCCATGGCGCTCTCTTTGCTGGTGACCTCGGGCTTGGGTTCATTGATTTGTGGCGTGTAAGTGGTGCGCCAATAGGCAACCGGTGTGCGCTGAGAAAGCTCTTCCTTCCAGGAATCCAAGCCAACATCACGCCTCAAGTAGCCATTCGTTTCAGGATCGAAGTAAATGGCGGTATGAAACACCTCTCCTTCTTGGAAGGGCCGCCCGGACAGAGCGCACTGGTGAGAGCGTGAACGGATGGACCAGTTTTGAATCATCGGAGACGGCAGATGCTGGCTGGTTTAAGACGAAACGGTTCGGGCATTGCGGGGGCGAGCCACCTGCGCCACGCGCTTGGTCAACCCACTGATCTTGAATCGAGGCAGGTCCTTGTTTTGGCTGCGATAATGCAGCAGGACGATGCCCAGTGCGATGAAGACGAGATTGGGGATCCAGGGGGCAAACCATGCTGGAACGTGACCGCCTTTCCCCAGATTTAGGCACAGGTTGTTCAGGAACAAGACGCCAAAGAAAATGAAGATCGAGCCTGCGATACCGCCGACAGCTCCACGTCTGGAATAGGCGATGCCCAGAGGCGCCGCCACCAGCGCTAAGGCAAAACTCTGCCAGGGAAGAGCAAAGCGATGATGGTAATGCGCCCGGAACGGAGCGAGTTTATCCGACCCATCTTTCGGGTGGGCTTTCAGATAGGAAACGATTTCCGGCACCCCCATGTAATCGGGTTTCAGGGCGTAGCTGACCATGCTCCAAGGAGTTTCCTCGAAAGTGGTGACCTCCAATGAAGAAGCACCTGAAGCATCTTTCGGAAAAGGTTTGATCTCACGGGCTTGGCCATTTTCATACAACACGACTTTACCGTCATAAAAGCGCCATAACCCCCCCGGCCACCACATGGCGGAGTCCGCATGAATCACGCGCGTGACTTGACCATCGCGCCCCATCTCACGGACCTGCACCCCACGGAGACGCTCGCCGTGAAGTGAAAAGGGAAGGGTGGACACGAACCAGACGCGGCCACTGGCGGGATCACGATAAAGAACCGATGCCGCGCGGATGGAATCCTTCTGCTTGGCACCCAGAGCTTTCATCACGGCTTCCCGGTTGCCCTCCGCACGAGGCGCCCAGTGATAGTTGGCAGCGAGGCTCATCACGCAGACCGCAATGACGACGGCGAACACAGGCTGCAAAATCTGGCTGACGCTTCGCCCCGCACTCAGCATCGCGACGATCTCATTCGCCCGAGACATTTTCGTGAGGGTGTAGAGCACAGCCAGCAGGAGAGAGGCGGGCATCACCGAGACAAAAATGAAGGGCAGGACCCCCAGGTAAAACTTCACCACACGGCCCAGGCTGGATTGAGCCTCCTGGAACTCCTTCAAGTTATCCAGCAGATCCATGATGATCCACAGCGAGGCGAAGGCAACAAAGCAGAAGACCAAGGGAGCCAGGAAAGTGCGCAGCGTGTAGCGGGCCAGCGCCCCGCTGCGCACATAATAATGCAGCAGCATGGGCGGGCACACACAGGCCACGTAGATCATGACGATCTTCATCCAGTAGGCCGTCATTGCCGGAGGCTCACCCATCTCCGTCATCTGCATGGCACCGAGTTGGTGAGCGATGTCGGAGCAGATCGCCCAGGCGGCAACCGAGAAGGAGGCCACCCAGGATGGCATGACCAGTTCCGAAGGATGCCCCCAACGGCGGAGCAGAACGAACACATACACCAGACCGCCGACCAGCATCCACGTGTCCAGATACGGAAGCACGAGGCTCACGGTCTTCAGCAGAGGGCCAGCGGGTCCCACACCGGATTGGGCCACCAGTTTACCCGCTTGCACTTCATAGCCAGCGACTTCAGGTGGATGATCCAGGTGATGTCCCTGAGTGATCAGCAGCAGCATCACCAGCAGAGCCAGAGAAAAAGCCGAGCGGCCCAGAAATGGCCAAGTGCGCACCCGGTGCGCGACGGCTCGGAGCTTTTTCGGGATGGGTGAAAGCCAGGTCATTACGTTCGTCCCTCCAGACTTGGCGAGGATGGGCACTCCTGCAAGGGCGGACCCGCAGTGATCCTTGAGTGCATGCTGTCCACATCACGAAATGATGCTTGTGGAGCCGAGTGTCGGATTTGAACCGACGACCTGATGATTACAAATTGTTTTATTGAATGTTTGCTCCTGATCCCTTATATTATCTGGTGAGCACAAATAAACAAGCTCCTACAAGGGAGAAACGACCAAAGGAGGATATCAGATCGGACCAAAACAGCACAGGTAAGATCTCAAAAACTGCACAGAAAATGCACAGCTACCCAAAGGGGGATGTGCGGCATTGGCAGGAGCGAGTGAGGAAGGTGGATTCTCCTGATTACAGCGTTCAGATAGCCTATCGGGGACAGCGGCATCGATTTCCGCTTGGCACCCCCATCAAGGAAGCCGCAGCCAAAAAGGCACTGAGCATTTATCAAATGCTTCGCAGCAATGGCTGGGAGGATGCATTGTTAAAATTCAAGCCCGCGTCGGCGTCACCGGTTAAAGGAGCGACGGTGGGCGATTTGCTAGCAGCGGTGACGGAGCTGTCAAATGTGAGAGCAACGACGTTGCGCGGCTATGTCGCAACCTTCAGACGCATCGTGGCCGATGTCGAAGGCATTGAGGCTACAGCAGGCCGTTTTGCTCGCTGCGGTGACAGTCGTAGCACCTGGCTCACCGCCGTGGATGCTGTGCAGTTGGCAAAACTTACTCCTGATCGGATTGAGGCTTGGAAACTCCGCTACGTCAGCAGCCGGGCAGGCAGAGATGAGACCAAAGCACGCGCTGCTCGCAACAGTGCAAATTCACTCATCCGCATGGGCAAGAGCCTCTTTGCAAAACGCCTTTTGCGTCTGGTCACCAACCGTGTCGTTCTACCGTCCCCACTCCCATTTGACGGAGTGGACCTCTATCCACGTCAGTCGATGCGCTACGTTTCAACCATGAACGTCGAATCTCTCCTCTCAGCCGCACGTAACAAACTGGCGGTTGAGGACCCTGAGGCATTCAAAGCATTTTTGCTGGGGCTATTTGCTGGTCTGCGGCGGAACGAAGCGGACAAGCTCCGTTGGGAATCCGTGGACCTCGACGCAGGTTTGATCCGCGTAGAATCCCAAACCGATTTTGCTCCCAAGGCCGAAACCAGTTTGGGTGAAGTGCCCATAGATGCTGAAGTGACAGAGATCTTAAAGAAGCTCAGAACGAGTGATCCAAACGCCATTTATGTCATGGCCGCCGATCCACCCAAACGGAAATTCAAAGTGCCGCGACCTGTCCCAACGACCGAGGCGGCGGAACCAACCTGGAGTAAGTACAGGGCTGACCAAAGTTTTACTCGCCTCGTCACATGGTTGCGTAAGCACGGTGTCAAGGCCCGCACGCCTCTGCACACGTTGAGGAAGGAAGCTGGCTCACAGATCGCCGCAAAAGATGGACTATTAGACGCTTCCCGGTTCCTACGTCATGCCGACGTTGCCATCACGGCACAGCATTACGTTGCCCAAAAGAAGCGCGTCACTGTCGGACTCGGATCATTCCTAGCCACCAACACTGGCAATCGCCAGAACTTGCCCCAGTCACGAGCGAAGCCAAAAAACACAAAATCCGGTCAAAAGTCAGGTAAGCGAGGGACTTGATTTTTTGATCGAGAGATTGGAATCAATGAGACAAAATTTCTGTCCAGGTAATATAATTTATAAAACACAAAATAATTTTCACTGCCGGTGGCCCTTCTCCCACAGGGAGTGGATTTATGTACAAAATTTCCACGACTCTGCTGCTGAACTATATAGGCCTGTCCGAAGCCACCTAATCATTCATGCCGCATGTCTCTGGGAGGCTCGCTTCAGTCAGCCCTAGGAATGGATAAAATACAGCCCGTGGAAAAGTGGGTGACTGAGGGACATCTATTTTGAATCTGTATGAGGAAAAAGGCTCGATAGCTGTCTACCCGTGCCTATTTCGTAGTGCAAGTAGACCTCCACAAAGGATCTTTTGCTAATTTATGGCACAGACGTGTAGCGGATTAAGCTACAACCAACGATTCCCGCTTTTGGGAGTATCGATAAATATTTGGAAGCGGAATGAACATATGGAAGTCATACAGTAGTGGCGAAGGAAATAATTAACTTGTGATGCTGCGTTGCCCGATTCTCAGAGAATGTGCTGCAAATTTGCCTTCGTCACACTGCGATTTTGTGTCTGTAAGTACTATACGCTTTAGTCTAATTGCCGAGGTTTGATACTAGCTAAGCCATTCGATCGGAACTAGCTTTGCACCATCACGCCACTCCTCAACCAGATGTGTTTGAGCTAAATTACCCCAGACGTTTTCAGAAGCATGATCAAGGACGATGATTTGAAAACGAGGGCCGAATTTTTTTGTGAAATGATCAAAGACTTTGAATGCTTTCCTTACAGCACTCACATCTTCGTCCAGAATTGTGGGCTCTGTGTCATTTTGAGCACCTGCTAATTTTTTAGGAAAATAGACTTGGCTAGGTTGATCAAAGACCATGAACTGGGGCACAGGGCTGTGAGGAAGATCCATGAAAAACCAATGCAGCGCTAAGACTGTGGCCACATGATATCCGAGCCAGTTAGAACCACTTCCAATTTCAGAAAGAAGGTGCCTACGATCTTCGCCAGCAATGCGGACAGTAAGATCATCTGCACTCAAAAAAACCGGTGCATCAGGATCTTCAACGTCCAAACGTAACAGCATTTTTTGAGCGTGTCCATTCACGCGATCTAAAGCAAACCGTTTGCGAGCATTTACTTGGTCAGGGCGAACCTGATCTCGTAAAATCTCAACTGATTTCGCTAACTTATCTACTTCTGCTGCCAATGCACTGTCTTCTCCCAGGCGTTCATAAAATGACAATGACGTTTCAAGATTACCCACGAATCGTTCGACCTGTTTTGCTCGAAATTGCTCTTTCTTAGCCTCAGTTGATCGGGTTGTGAGTGCAGAGCGCCTGATTTGAACTGCTTCCAACTTTTCTGCGTAAATCTTCACATCTGCATTTACACGCTGCATCTCTAAATCAAATGCAGCAGGAATGCCTCGTGCAACCCCAGCTTCTTCTTCGACTCGCCGAAGTGAACTGACTAGAATTTCGAGATCGTTTGTGGCACGAGTAAGATCATGGCCACACACGGGACAGTCAGCCTCTGGGGAATGCTGATCAGACAGCCAGTCAGATACCTTGAGTCGATCACGCTGGACTTGTAGAGCCTGAGAATACTGATCTACACTTTCAGTCAATCTTCTCATCTCATTCAGTCTACGACGAAGTGATGTGAGTTCTTGAGAGATTTGGGATTCTTCTTTTTCCAAGGCACGCAGTTCAGACAGGGAATCCCCAAGTGTCTCAGCCGTGACTTTGAGGGTATGGTCTGTTCTATTCACGATCTCCGTAAGGAGAGCAAGCATCTCGGGTTTTCCCAACAAAGTAGGCGGTTCCTCTCTCAGAAGTCCTAGCTCTCTGGCTGTTGAAACATGATTGCGAATTTCCGCCAGCCATCTTGCAGATATTTCTCGGGCTGTTACAAGCTCCCTCTCTTTTCGTTTCAATTCTCTCTGCTGTTGATCAAGCTCATGCTCTTTGGCAAGTTGATCTGGAGTAATGGCACCCAGGACGTAAGGGAAAATCGTCCTTAGCTTTTGACGATGATCATAAGTATCAGCTTTGAAAAATAAGATATCAGGATTAGCTACGACGTTTTGCGGCTGAAAAGTAAATGCGGCCATATCGCGGAAGCTTGGGCGACCACTTCGATTGGTTGCTGAATTATCCCCCGCTGAAAAGTCGAGTTTAGTAAGGCCTGCCAATTCGTCGAGACTCCGGCGCACTTGGTCAGCTGTTGTTGTTTTTTCGGCTATAGTATCCGGTATATCTACAGCTTTGCCCTCTTTGACAAACATGTGGTCAGTTCCCTGTTGAGATCCTGGTTCCCGTCGCGCAAATAGCTTCTCGCCTTGATCTGTCTCCACCAATACGCCAAACCACGAGCAGGCCTGGCGTATCGTCTTGACAGGAATACTGCAAGTGTGAGAACCGAGACAATAGTCAATAATCGGTATCACCGCAGATTTGCCTGTTCTTGATGCGCCTGTAATCACATTCACGGCCCCAGTCTTGAAAGGAATCCGTCGAGGCTTAAGTGCCGAATTGCGCGGCCAAAGAATTACTTCTTTAATTTGAAAAAGCATAGCTAAAATCGGATCTTTAAAAGAGTTGCAACCTCGTGAATGGAAAGCTCGCCATACCAAGCGCCCAGTTTTTCGGCATTCTTGAGCAACGTTGCCATTTTTGGAGGGATTCCACGTGCAGGCGTTTCGCTCAAGGGAACGAGCACGGCATCTGATGTGAGAATCAACAAGCGCGTAGCAAACGCTATGCGCAACGATGCCCATGAAATATCCCGCCACCGAAAACATCGATCGTGAAGCGAAAGTAAAATATCACTTTTAGCGTCTTTCGTTTCGGCAAACTTTTCGGTAAACTTTCGTAACCCTGACTCTCGATATGTTCGGGATAGGACACTAAATAATGCTTCATTGAATACCATCGGAACTATCGTAAAGGCTAGTGGTAAAGGCAGTGACTGACGTGTTTTATGGACTGCCTGATAGCCACAAGCGGCTCGCCACAGCGCTGCCGCACCTAGTGCTGGGTTTTGAGTTAAAAATGCTTCGTTGAGCGCTGGTTTTATAAGATGATCGGAAGAGGATAAAGCGGACATGTTAAACTATGGTTGCGCCCTTTGTTGCAAGGATTTCTGCAAAGCGTGGGTGCCACCCAACTAGTTGCTCATCGGAAAGATGATGAAATGATCCAGGCACGAAATGATTCGGAACTTTTTGCCCTTCCAGGTCGGCACTATGTCTACAGCATTCCGAATAGACTAATAACCCTCGACCCGCATCGTTAAGGGAACTGTGTTGAACTTCTACCTGACGTCGAACGTTTTGCCACGCACGGTGAAGATCGTCATTAAATTCATCGAAAGATGTGGGATGGATTTCTCCAAGTGCACCCCAACGAGTTTTATCATATGCAGTGCGAAAATAGTCGCTAACAGCTTGAACTCGGTCAAGAAAGTCAGCGCCGACCGTCTCAAGCTGTCGCACGAACATGCGAGGCATTAATTCAGCTTTTTTATCATCTGGAATCTTTGCTGGAGCAAACGATCGTAAAATCGCTCGTTCACGATGCTTTCGAATAAATGTGACCATTTCTTTGTGAAAGTCATCTCGGGAGAGGATCGCTGGTAGACGCTTTTCAATAAGAATTTCAGCCTGGCGCTTAACCCACCCCAAGGCATGAACAACAATATCTTCCAAGTGAGATTCGGGTATAAAGGGGAAACAATTTGGCAAGTCCTCTTGAGGACTTACAATATTTGTTTCCAGGCGAAAACAACGGATAATTTCGCAACTAATGTTTAGTTCAGATTGGAAAAAACGCTTCAAATGAAAAGTTAAGTCTTTTTTATCCGAGGTAGCAGAAGATAGCTCGTCCTTAAACGCATTCTTAGTTAATAGCAGGGCGGATTTGGCCTCGTCTAAAGTGGATGCATTGTGGAATAAAGTGGCAAAATCACCTGAACGAGGATTGGAAACTGCTATAACAAGCGAAAGTTTAGTGAAATCACGCATCTCTGCCAGTTCTGTAGCCCAATTGGAAAAAGTTTTCCAAAGTGGTAGCGCACGATCCGCGACGGGATTGCTTGTTAAGGCGCTCTTGGACTGGACAAGCGAAACTTCGCCGCCTACTTTTTGAACTGCTATGTCATCCAAGACCTCAAGGCTGACCAAATCTCCTGGACCTGCTCGGGCCAGAAGTTCAGTCATCTTAGTCTCTTGTGCAAAATAACCAAGCGCCTGACCTGGAACAGAAGTGCTCCTAGGTTTTCTGGGTTTGCTCGAGGAACTCATATGACAAGTTAGGTCACTGCAATTTGCACTGACAATAAAAGCGTTGTCAATTGTATTTCTTAAATAATCGGCTGAATATACCGTTTAGTTTGATACCAGTGGGCAAGCACTGAACATGAATCTCTTGGCCTGCTGAAGAGGGTATAAGGCTCATCCAAATTACGTGAAAGACGTGGCAAACTTTTCACATGCTGCTTGATCTTCCTTTTTTGGCGGTGATCGTCCGGCGAATCATTTTTCAAATGAAACGCCTCTGGCAAATTCTCGCATTCATCCTTCTGGCGCTCATGGTGCCCAGTACGGTGTGTTGCTTGGTGCCACAGGAGGTGGAGAAACAACATTCTGGGTGCTGCTCCCATGGCGATGAGGGAGATGAAGCCCCCGCAATGCCGGACATTTGCACCAGTGACACCCTCGCCCAGAGCTATCTGCCTGAGATGGTGACGATGCCGGAAATGCAGATGGTGGAACTGATCGGTATCATACAGGCTTTCGCTCTGCTTGATCTGGCTGAACAGGCCGCCACCCCGGTGCCGATGCCAACCACGGCACCCCCAGAGTTGAGAACGACTTGGGTATTTGTGAGTCGGGCTGCATTGCCTGCACGCGCCCCTGCCGTACCGGTCTGATTTGCCGTGCGCTACTGTCCGCCTAAAAGGCGGTGACTGAGTGCGCCGGATGTGATGCCCCTGTGGGGTATCTGCGTGCCTCTTGGCGAGGCCGTTTCATGCCTTTGCTTGCCCCCTCAACCTGTTCTTTTCATGCATTCTCTCTGTTATTTAGCCCTCATTATTACGGCGTTGTCATCGCTCTCTGCGGCGGAGACCAAGCCTGCCGCCAATTCTATTTCAGAACTTGTTTCCCGCACGCTGGCGGCCAACCCGGAGATTCGCTTTTATGAGGCGGAGATCGCTTCGGCGAAGGCAACTCGAAGCACAGCTGGCAGGCTTTCAAATCCTGAACTGAGCCTCGAAATTGGGCAGAATCGCGTCTCATCGGCAGACAGTCGCACAAATGGCCTCGCCTTCTCAGCCGCTTTGGCTCAGCCCATCGAATGGCCAGGAAGGCTGGGGCTGCGCAAAGCGATTGCGAATCGTGACATTACCCTTGCGGAGCTTGGCTTGGAACGCTTCCGTTTTCATCTCACTTCCCGAGTGCGTGTGCTGGCCTACACTCTCGCGGCACAGCAGGAAATATCTGCTGCGGCCAGCGAGGTCGCTTCACGTTATGCGGCGTTGCGTGAGGTGATGGTACAGCGGGAGCCCGCAGGCATTGCCCCCCAATTGGAGATAGTGACCATTGAGGCAGCGGCACTGGTAGCGGAGTCGCGGGCAGCGACAGCCGCCGTGGCAGTGCAAAAGATACTCTTGGAACTGAACCAGCTCATGGGCCGCCGTGCCGACACGCCCCTCGTGGTCAAGCGAGCCGGGTTTGACATGAAGACGCCACCCTCTCTTGACTCATTGCTGGGGACGGCCATGAAGAACCATTACGACCTACGTATCCGGCGGACGGAGCTGGAGCAGCAGGGGTTCAAGGTCGAACTCGCCAAAAACGAACGTTATCCATCTTTCACCGTCGGTCCGTACGTTGAAGTGCAGAACACGAAAAGCCAGGAGGATCAAACTGTCGGTGGCCTCGGCATTTCCTTTCCGCTGCCATTCTGGAAATCTGGCAAAGCCGAAGTCACCTCGGCGGAGGCCCGGCTGTCGCAAGCTCAGGCCACATTAAACGCTGCCCAACGGGAGGTCGAAAGACTGGTCACTGAGTCCATGTTGTTGTTCAAAACCCAGCAGTCGCGTGCCCTGCTTTGGAAAGGGGATGCTATCACGAAATTCAGTGAAGCGGCGGCGCTGGCGGATCGTCATTACCGTCTTGGCGCAGTCCCCACAGCGACCTTTGTCGAGCTCCAGGACAAGTATCTCGAAGCGGTCGAGTCCATCAGTGAGGCGCAGTCCCAGGCGCTCGAAGCCGGGCTCATGCTGGAAGAACTGACTGGGGCTCTTGGCACCCTCATCACCCTCAGCGCGCCGAAACCTTGACCTGCACCCACCATGAAACTTTTGCTTTCCATCCTTTGCCTTCCCATAGCCGCCGCACTCAGCAGTTGCAGCCAGTCCAACGCCAGTCCAAGTCACACCGTTGCACCGGAAAACGGCGCACAGTTTAAAGAGGGCAAAGGTGTTTCCCTCACCACACTCATGATGGAATCCATCGGCCTGCAAACGGCTGAGGTTCAGGAGGAAAAAATAGCGCCATCGTTCACTGTTAATTTGCAGGCCATTCAGCGGGGCAGCGAAGCCAGTGGCTGGCTTACCGAAGCCCAGGCCCAGCAGGTGAAGCCCGGCATGGTGGTGGAAATCGGCTCCACCCAAGGCAACGTGCTCCGCATCGCGAAAGCGCCATACCTGACCCTCGGTGACTATGAAGTGACGGTGCAAACAGCCGCACCCGCTGAGGCTGGTGCCGCGCTCACGGCGACCTTCCGTTTTCCTGCCAGCGATGCCGTTACAGCAATCCCAAAAGCCGCGCTGCTCACGACCGCCGAAGGCACGTTTGTCTATGCCAAGAACGACGAGTTCTACCTGCGTACTCCGGTTAAAGTTGGATCAGCAAACGGCGAACATGTGGAGATCACCGATGGCCTCTACACCGGGGATGAGATCGTCACCACGCCTGTGATGTCGCTCTGGCTTGCCGAACTGCAAATCCTGCGCGGCGGCAAGGCCTGTAATTGCGGCCACTAGCATACTATGCTCGCTCATCTCATCACCATCGCCATGCGGCATCGTGCCGCCGTGTTGCTTGCCATGCTGGTTCTTCTCGGCATCGGGTCATGGTCTGCCATTCATCTGCCCATTGATGCCGTACCGGACATCACCAACCCGCAGGTACAGATCAACACTGCTGTTTCCGCACTCGCTCCAGAAGAAATCGAAAAACTGGTCACCTTTCCCATTGAAAGCGAAATGGCGGGGTTGCCACAAATGATCGAACTTCGCTCATTGTCGAAGTTTGGGCTTTCACAAGTCACGATGGTTTTTCATGACGATGTGGATCTGTTTCGCATCCGCCAGCTCGTCACCGAGCGCCTGCAAGCTGTGCTGGACGAACTGCCACCAGGACTTACGCCGAAGCTGGCACCCGTTGCGACAGGTCTGGGGGAGATCTTCTATTACAGCCTTGATTACAGCGACGAGGCGAAAACCAAACCCGCCACCCGTGAGGCGCAGCTCATGGAACTCGCACAAATTCAGGAATATCAGGTGAAGCCTTTGCTGCGTAGCACTCCCGGCGTTGCGGAGGTCAATACCAACGGCGGTTATCAAAAACAAATCGTCATCAAGCCTGATCCCGCCCGCCTCGCCGAGCGGGGGCTTTCACTCGACATGCTAGCAGAGATCGTCGAGCAAAACACCCGCAATGCAGGCGGAGGTTACGTCGAGATCGGTGGTGAACAGCTTATTGTCCGCGCTGTCAGTCGCGTGAACGACATCGAACAAATTCTCGCCATACCGCTCAAGTTTGCAGGTGGTGTAAAGCCCATCCTGGTCAGTGAAGTAGCCACGGTGAGCATCGGCAGCGCCTTTCGTTCTGGAGCCGCTACCGACGACGGCGACGAGGCCCTGGTGGGGGCCGCCATCATGCTTGCGGGTGAAAGCTCACGTCAAGTTGCTGAAGCCGTGAGGACCAAGCTTACTGACATCCAGGCCAAGCTGCCCCACGGCGTCGTCATCAGGACGCTCTATGATCGCAGCAACCTTGTCAGCCGCACGATTGCCACGGTGGAGAAGAATCTTACCGAGGGGGCCTTGCTCGTCGTCGTGGTGCTGTTTGCGCTGCTTGGAAACTTTCGCGCTGCTTTCATCGTCGCCCTCGTCATCCCGCTTTCCATGCTCTTCGCCATGACCGGGATGGTACGCTATCACATCAGCGGAAATTTGATGAGTCTGGGTGCCATTGACTTCGGCCTGATCATTGATGGTGCTGTGGTGATGGTCGAAAACATCGTCCGCCACCTCGGTGAGCGACAGCACGCGCTTGGCCGCAGGCTTACCCTCAGCGAGCGCACTGAGGAAGTGCTCAAATCCGCCAAGGAGGTCGCCAACCCCATGTTCTTCGGCGTGCTGATCATCACGGTCGTTTATGTACCCATCCTCGCGCTGCAAGGCATTGAAGGGAAAATGTTCAAGCCCATGGCGCTCGTTGTCATGCTGGCGCTTGGTGGTTCGCTTGTGCTCGCTGTGACCTTGATGCCCGTGCTGTGTTCGTATTTGCTCGGCGGAAAGATTCAGGAAAAGGACAACTGGCTCGTCACCTTCACCAAGCGTCTTTACACGCCGTTGCTGAACTTTGGCCTCCGCTTCCGCCTGCTTGTCGTGCTGCCTATGCTCGTCCTGTTTGGTTCCTCGCTCTGGGTGTTCTCTCGTCTCGGTTCGGAATTCATACCGCAGCTTGATGAGGGCGACTTTGCCTTTCAGCTCATCCGCAGCAGTAGCGCCGGGCTGTCATCATCGCTTGATTTGCAGAAACAGAGCGAGGCCGTCATTCGCCGCGAATTCCCGGAGGTTAAGGAGATCTTCTCCCGCATCGGTACGGCGGAGATCGCGACGGACCCGATGAACCCGAACGTCGCCGATACCTATCTCATGCTCAATCCGCGTGACCAGTGGCGGGAAGAGAACGGAGCAATCATCAGCAAAGAGCGCCTCGGTGAACTCATGCGGAAGGCGTTGCTCGATCAGGTGCCCGGCCAAAACATCCTCGTTACCCAGCCTATCCAAATGCGCTTCAATGAGATCATGGCCGGTGCCCGTGCCGACCTCGTGTGCAAAGTCTTTGGAGACAGTTACGATGAACTCGAACGTCTCGCCGGCGAAGTCCGAACTGCCATTGCCAGCATTCGTGGCGGCGGAGAGACGGAGTTCGACAGCATCGGCAAAAACCCCATGATTGAGATCCAGCCGGATCGAGAAGCCATGCGCAAGTTCAACGTCCATGCGGACGAATTGAATCGCCTTGTCGAAACCGCGCTCGCCGGAAAGGAGGTCGGTACCTTCATTGAAGGTAACCGCCGCAGCTCCATCGTCGTCCGTCTGGCTGAAGACCGCCGAACAGATCTCGAAGGCATGAAACGCCTCGCTTTGCGCACCGAGGATGGCGGCATGTTAGCGCTCGGCCAAGTCGCCAAGATCGTGCTGGTGCCCCAACCTGTTCAGATCGCCCGTGAAGATACACAGCGCCGTGTCAGCATCCTGATCAACGTGAGAGGGCGTGATACCGAGGGTTTTGTGGAAGAGGCCACAAACCTCATCCGTGAAAAGGTCACATTTCCTGATGGCTATTACTTCGAGTTTGGCGGCCAGTTTAAGAACCTGCAAGAGGCCAAAGCACGGCTGCTGATTGTCGTGCCTCTCGCACTTGCCTTGATCTTTGTTCTCATCTTCCTGAGCTTCGGTTCACTGCGACAAGCCACGCTCATCTTCATGTGCGTGCCGCTTGCCGTCACTGGCGGCATCTTCGCGCTGCATTTCCGTGGGATGCCTTTCACTATCAGTGCAGCCGTGGGATTTATCGCCCTCAGCGGCATCGCCGTTTTGAATGGCATCATGCTCATCAGCTTCATTAACCAATTGCGTGGCGAAGGCCGTGAACTGCGCCAGGCCGTAGTCGAAGGAACTTTGACTCGTCTGCGGCCCAAGCTCATGACCGCGCTTGTCGCGAGCCTCGGCTTCTTGCCCATGGCGCTCGCTACCGGAGCAGGGGCCGAAGTGCAACGGCCCATCGCCACCGTCGTCATCGGCGGCATCCTCACCTCAACTTTCCTCACACTGCTCGTCGTGCCTGTGCTCTACGACTGGATTGAACGGAAAACCAAACCCACAACCAATGCTATATGAAAACCCTGCTTAACATCCTCCTTATTACCACCCTTGCCGCCACATCGGCCTTTGCTGATGCAAAAGTCAAAGCAGGCCCCCGCAAGGGCCTCCTCCTTGAGCTTGGCGGCAAACATGCCGAATTTTTCGTCGAGAAGAATCGCACCATCAGCATTGCCGTTTATGACGCCGCGCTGAAAGCCCAGCCCGCCAGCACCGAAGTCATCACCGCCACAGCCGAAGTGCCGAGCGGTAAGACGAAGATCGAGTTCGAGAAGAAAGGTGACATGCTGGTATCGAAGACCCCTCTTCCTGAGGGCGAAGGCTACCAAGTCGTTCTGCAAGCCAAGGCAACACCTGACTCGAAGGTGAAGAACTTTCGTATCAAGCTTCAAACCCACGTCTGCAACGGGTGTGGCAATGCGGAATATGCCTGCACCTGCGATGAATGAGTGGGTTTGGTGTCTCACCTCGCGGCTCATGGCGGCTAACAGAGAACATTCTCAAATAATCAGAGGGGTTTCATTCTTGAGGGAGTTGCACGGAGTGAACGCGATCAATGCGTCCGACCCAATTAAATCTAACCATGAAAACGAAACTTACCCTCCTCGCCGCCACTCTCCTCGTCGGCTTCGCTTCCACCAGCGCTCAAGCGATCCCGTCTAACTGGAGCTTCGCCAACGGCCAAACGTCCGCCAAAAGCGGCAGCGTCAAGCCGGTACGGATGTCCTGTTGCGATACCAAAACGAGCTACCGCACAGCTCCGGGTGGCCGTGGCCTCCAAGTGAACAAGAGCATTGTGTGTAACACTGGCTGTAGTGCTCCCCGTGCCGCTAAAAACTGCACCGCCGCTGAACGCAAGCAGTGTGCCAACTAGGGCCAGCCGCCTCGCCAGCCCGTCAGGTGTCAGGTGACCTGACGGGTTGTTTTCGGTCTCATCATCCACCATCTTTCTTCACCATGAATGACGACGAAATAGATTATCTAATCCGCCAGACTCATCCCAAGCCCGAGTTTAGTGCTTCCTTCCAGCGTGAAGTCTGGGGGCAAATCGCTGTGGTTGAGCAACATTCCTGGCCAGCTCAATGCAAGCAGTGGAGCCAGATGTTTTTCCTCTGGCTTGCCCGTCCGATGCCAGCAGTTGCCACCGTGGCAGTCATGCTCACTGCCGGTATCAGCCTCGGCAATCTCACCACGCCCGACCAGAGCGAATCCATGCGTGCCGCATACATCGAGTCCATCAATCCGCTAAAAGCAACCCACGCTTCCATGCAGCCATGAAACGTGGATTTTTGATCCTCCTCACCGCGCTCCTCGTCGGCATTGTCGGTTATTTCGTCACACGCCAGCCGTGCTGCGAAGCGAGCGGTGAAGGGATGGCGACCCATGACGGCGGCTCCCTGCTACCAGAGCTAAAGTGGCTGCACCATGAGTTGAAGCTTACAGACGAGCAGTTTGCGAAGGTTAAGGAAAGACACCTTGCTTACCGCCCCACTTGCGAGGCGCTGTGCATGAAGGTGGCAGCTTCACAGAAGAAAGTTCAGACGCTTGCACAGGCGGGAAATATTGCCGCACCTGAACTTTCTGCTGCACTTGAGGAACAGGCTGCTGTGCGGGCAGAATGCCAGAAAGCCATGCTCAAGCACCTGCATGAAACCGCTGCCGTCATGTCGCCCGACCAAGCGAAGCACTATCTTGACATCATGCTGCCGCAGATCATCGGCCCGGATGCCGGACACAGTCCTGGTGGACATTAACCGTTCTTTCTGCGCATGACCTCCTCATCTGATGACGACATTCAGCTCATGCAACGGCTCGCCAATGGTGAAGACCTTGCCTTGAACACGCTCATGGCACGATGGCGCGAGCGAGTCGCCGCCTTCCTTCTGCGAATGGTGGGTGATCATGCGACGGCGATGGACCTTACCCAGGAGAGCTTTGTGCGCCTCTATAGCAGCCGTCACCGCTACCAGCCCACAGCCGTTTTTTCGACCTACCTCTTTCACATCGCGGCCAATCTGGCCCGAAGCCATATTCGATGGAAAGGCAGGCATCCGACCGTGCCACTCACCGACGAGGAAGGCGCTATGATCCACGAGCCTGCTGATCTACAATTGTCTCCTGATGCTGCGGCGGATCTGCATGAGAAAACTGCGCTTGTGAACCAAGCCATCGTCGCCTTGCCCACCGACCTACGGGAGGCCCTACTGCTCTTCACCGTAGAAGACATGAGCCATGCCGAAGTAGCAGCAGCCCTCGGCTGCTCCACCAAAGCCATCGAAGTTCGCATCTATCGAGCGCGGCAGATGCTCAGGAAGATCATCACAAAACAGACCCCTTGAATTTTTTAAAGGAATGTTGAGGGGTTCCTCGCTGTCTGGAGTTGCACGGTTTGCCTGCTATTACCAGGCACTCACAAAACCAACGACCTTCTCATCTATCATGAAACTTACCCTCGCCCTCCTCTCCAGCCTGCTTCTCAGTGCTGGCCTCGCCTCCGCCACTGATACTGGTGTGCCGACCACCTATCCCCTCAAAAAATGCGTCGTTTCCGACGAAGAACTTGGTGGTATGGGCAAGCCGGTCAAAGTCACCCATGAAGGTACCGACGTGTATCTTTGCTGTAAGTCCTGTCTAAAGGACTTTAACAAGGACCCCGTCAAGTTCGTTGCCAAGGTGAAAGCCGCAGAAAAGAAATAAGGGAGGCTTTCGGTCAGCCAATCATGAAATCATCAATGCCTTGAGGAACATCGCAGCTCTGGTGTTGCTTATCACACTGGCTCCCAGAATCAAATTGGACATGCCATGAACAAAAGCAGCGATCACACCGAGCCGAAGGCCACCACGAAAAAGGACTGCTGCCAGACTAGCCACGCTGATCATCACAGCGACGTGCAGCCTTCATCGGGTGCGAAATACTTTTGCCCGATGTGTCCCGGCGTCGAGTCCGACCACCCCGGCGACTGTCCCAAATGTGGCATGGCTCTGGAACGCAATCCCGCTTGGAAAGCCACGACCAAGACCCGCTACACCTGCCCAATGCATCCCGAGGTGGTGCAGGATCGCCTCGGCGACTGCCCAAAATGCGGCATGGCACTCGAACCCATGCTGGCGGCTCACCATAATGAGGATGAAGGTGGTGAGGAACGAGACTTATGCCGCCGACTTTGGATTTCCACCCTTTTGACGCTGCCAGTCTTCATTCTGGCGATGGCGCATCTTTTGCCAGGCTTGGGACACTCACACTGGATCAATGGCGATGCCTCACGCTGGGTGCAGGCATTGCTCAGCACGCCCGTAGTGCTCTGGGCTGGTGCGCCGTTTTTCCGCCGTGGTTGGAACTCCCTGCGTTCCGGTCACTGGAACATGTGGACACTCATCGCCATCGGCGTCGGAGCCGCCTACGCCTACAGTGTGGTGGCAATTCTACTTCCCTCCTTGTTTCCAGCCTCGATGCAGATGGACGGCAAGGTGGCGCTTTATTTTGAGGCGGCAGCCGTCATCATCGTGCTCGTCATCGTCGGCCAATGGCTTGAAGCCCGCGCCCGCAGCCGCACAGGCAACGCTATCCGCGCGTTGCTGGACCTGGCTCCGCGTTCTGCACACCGTATCCGTGACGGTGCGGATGAAGAGATCTCTTTGGACGAAGTGGTAGTCGGCGATCTTTTGCGAGTCCGTCCTGGTGACAAAATTCCCGTGGATGGCATCGTCTCTGAAGGCACATCTTCCGTGGATGAGTCCATGCTCACGGGGGAGCCAATTCCCGTAGAGAAAAAACCCGGCGATAGTGTCTCCGGCGGAACGCTTAACACCACAGGCGGTTTCGTGATGAAAGCGCAGCGTGTGGGCAGTGAGACCCTGCTCTCCCAGATCGTGGACATGGTGGCGCAGGCACAGCGCAGCCGCGCACCGATCCAAGGCCTCGCGGATAAATTTGCGTCGTTGTTTGTTCCCGCCGTGCTCGTGATCGCAGTGCTCACGTTCGCAGTCTGGTGGTGGTTCGGACCTGAGCCTCGCCTTGCCTTTGCCGTCGTCAACGCGGTGGCCGTGCTTATCATTGCATGTCCTTGTGCGCTCGGTTTGGCGACGCCCATGTCTATCATGGTAGGTGTCGGTCGTGGGGCGCGTGAAGGCGTGCTGGTAAAGGATGCCGCAGCACTGGAACGGCTGGAGAAAGTCACGACACTGCTCGTGGACAAGACCGGCACGCTCACGGAAGGCAGGCCGCATTTTTCTCAGGCCATACCTGCGGGCGATGAAGCACCAGATACCATGATCCAGCTCGCTGCCTCACTGGAACAGTCGAGCGAGCATCCGCTCGCCTCAGCCGTGGTGAAAGCCGCGAAGGACGCCAGCCTGCCATTGCTTCCCGTCGAAGATTTCACCTCCCACACAGGCGGAGGTGTCGCAGGTCGCATCAGCGGACGCACCGTGCTCATCGGCAAAGCGGCCTTCCTCCGCGAACAAGGCGTGACGGATCTCGATGTTCTGGAAGCGCAGGCTGCGGAGCGTCAGGAACTCGGCGAAACCGCGCTCTACATGGCCCTCGATGGCCGCCCCGCAGGCCTGCTCACGGTTTCTGATCCCATCAAAGCTACAACCGAAGAAGCGCTACACAGCCTGCATGACCTCGGTGTGAAAGTCATCATGCTCACTGGCGACCACACCCGCACCGCCCAAGCCGTCGCGAGAAAGCTCGGGCTCGACAATTTCAAAGCCGAAGTAACTCCCGCAGACAAGATCGCCGAAGTGCGCCGCCTGCATGA
This sequence comes from Prosthecobacter debontii, assembly GCF_900167535.1. Classification (NCBI taxonomy): domain Bacteria; kingdom Pseudomonadati; phylum Verrucomicrobiota; class Verrucomicrobiia; order Verrucomicrobiales; family Verrucomicrobiaceae; genus Prosthecobacter; species Prosthecobacter debontii. Next base: position 167,255 of record NZ_FUYE01000003.1, on the reverse strand, counting down.
CGCCGGTGAAGTCGTCGCAATGGCTGGTGACGGCATCAACGACGCCCCTGCACTTGCTGCTGCCGATGTCGGCATCGCCATGGGCACTGGCACCGATGTCGCCATGCAAAGCGCAGGCGTCACCCTGGTCAAAGGCGACCTTCGTGCCATCGCCAAAGCCATCCACCTGAGCCGCGCCACGCTGCGCAATATTCGCCAGAACCTCGTTTTCGCCTTCCTCTACAATGCCCTTGGCATTCCGCTCGCCGCAGGCGTGCTTTACCCATTCTTCGGTCTCCTGCTCAGTCCCATCGTGGCCGGTGCTGCCATGAGCTTGAGTTCCGTCTCCGTCATCACCAACGCCCTGCGCCTGGGCCGCGCGAAGTTGGGGTAAACACCCCATGGTCTGCCGCCGTGTTCCAGCACAGGCTGTTTTCAAGAATTAGTTAGAGGGGTTGGGGGTTCAGTGGAGTTCAAATAGCGACTGAAGGCAATGTTCCCACTACATCCACGCCCCAACCGGCCATGAAACCTGAATATCTCCACGCCATTTCCAATCATATGCTCGTCATTGGTGTCGGGCTTGGGATTTTAGCCCTACTTCTCGCCTTGTTCCTGAAAAGCAGGCAGGCGCAGATCGTGGCATTGGTCGTAGTCCTGGTCAGTTCCGCTGCCGCCTATCCGGTGCTGTTTCTTGGGCAGCAAGCTTACAAATCCGTGCGTGGCATGGCCGATGAGCCAGGCCAGGGCTGGCTCGACACCCACATGGAACGGGCCGAAACCACCATCTATATCTACTATGCCTTGCTGCTCGTCGCAGGGGCAGCTCTTGCTGTGCCAAAATGGAAGCCCAAGACAGCCGTGCCGCTGGCGCTGGCTACTCTGGCCTTCGCTGCCGCAAGCATGGGAGTCGGCGGCTGGATCAGCTATGCGGGCGGTCGTGTGCGACACCCGGAGTTTCGCGATGGACCACCCCCTGCGGCAGTGGAGCCGCGACATCAGCATACGTTGCATGAATAGTCACAACATTATTTTCTAGCACTCAAATTTGCTGGAATTCAACACAACCAAAGCCAAACTCGACAACGAACACACCCCGTCATGAACAAACTCATCACCATCGTCCTTGCTGCGGTCACCCTCATCACTGTGAGCAGTTGCGCCACCCGCAAGAAATCTCCTGGGGGTCAGAACCAGTCCATGCCCGGCATGTCAGCAGCCGAGCACGCTAAGATGTAAAGGTCGGCTCCATGCTCACCGCACGGCGACATCCTTTAACGGGTGCCGCCGTGCCGTCATTGTAACTTACCTCCATCCACTGCCAGCCAATCATGCGCTACCACTTTATCTCCGCCCTCGTGTGGCTTGTCCTCCTGTCCTCATCCTCGGCATTATGGGCGAAGACCGTGAACTATGACCTCAACCTGTCAGAGATGACGGTGAGTTTCGGCGGCAAGGAGCGACGGGCGATGGCGATTAATGGCTCAATCCCCGGACCGACCCTGCGCTTTACTGAGGGAGATGATGCCGTGCTGCGAGTGCGCAATGACCTGAAGGAATCAACCTCGATCCACTGGCACGGATTGCTGGTCCCCAACGATCAGGATGGCGTGCCGCATGTGAACATGGCGCCCATTGAACCTGGTGAAACCCGCGAGTATCGCTTCCGCTTGCGGCACGGCGGGACGTTCTGGTATCACTCCCACAGTGTTTTGCAGGAGCAGCTCGGCATTTACGGCAGCATCGTCATCACGCCCAAGGGCGGTGAACGCATCAAGACTGATCACGACCTCGTGGTGATGCTCTCAGACTGGACCAATGAGCGCCCGTATGACGTGCTGGCGCAGCTCCGCGCAGGCCGCGAGTGGCAGCAGATCAAGAAAGGCACCGCCCAGACCATCGTCGGTGCCATCCAGCATGATGCGTGGACTGACATGGTGAAGCGCTCGATGACACGAATGCCTCCCATGGATTTTTCCGATGTGGGCTATGACGCCTTTCTCGCCAACGGCCAACCCGCCACTGAATTTCCCGCGCAGCCAGGTGCTACAGTTCGGCTGCGGCTAATCAACGCAAGTGCCAGCACCTATTACCATCTCGACTACGCAGGCGGCGGCATGAAGATCATCGCTGCCGATGGCACCGATGTTCAGCCCGTGGCGACCGGGCGTTTTCTTTTCGCCATCGCGGAAACCTATGACTTGTTGGTGAAGGTGCCAACCAAAGGTGGAGCCTGGGAACTGCGTGCCACTGCCCAGGATGGCACCGGCCACAGCAGCCTCTTCATCGGCGAAGGAGAAAGGCACGCTGCCCCTGACGTGCCGAAACCCAATGTCTATAAAAGCCACGCCATGTCCGGCATGAGTGGCATGGCTGACATGAAAGGCATGGATCACAGTGCGATGGCGGGTATGGGCGAAGGCGACATGGCTGCGCCTGAACCCGCGATGGATCATAGCGCGATGGCCGGCATGAAGGGAATGAAAGGCATGTCTCCAACAGAGCCAGCTATGAAACCGGATGTCATGGCAAACATGAAAGGCATGGACCACAGCACCATGCCGATGCCCGCCATGAAGAACATGCCGCCGATGGCTGGAATGCAGGGCATGGACGACCCCGAACGCCCAGACAGTCCCTATGAAAAACTGCGTGCTCTACGCAGCACCGAGATCTCCGACTCACGCCCCTTGCGAGAATACACCTTCCGCCTTCAGGGCGATATGACCCGCTATGTCTGGACGCTGGACGGCAAGACCTTCACCGAGGCGGATACCATCAATGTGCGCCGTGGCGAGAAGGTGCGCTTCATCTTCATCAATGATTCGATGATGCACCATCCGATGCACCTGCACGGGCACTTCTTCCGACTTGTCACCAGCGCCGGAAACCTCTCGCCGATGAAACACACCGTGGATGTGCCCCCCATGACCAGCCGCACCATTGAGTTCGCCGCTGATGAACCGGGCGACTGGATGATGCACTGCCACCTTCTCTATCATGCCGAGGTGGGCATGATGCGCGTGGTCCACTACGAAGACGCGCCAACGCCGAGCTACATGGCCCATCACCCGATGAAGTCCCTTCCCTTGATTGGCGGCCCCCACGATCCCAAATTCTTCTTTGGCGAAGGCACCCTGCTTTCCAACATGACCGAAGGCACCGCCTCCGTGGAAAACAATCGCAACGGCCTCATGGTGCATTGGCAGTCGCGGCTCGGCAATGGCAGCGACACCGACTATGAACTCGGCATCGACTACGACCGCTTCATCACCTCCAACCTCAGCGCCTTTGCCAGCAACGAGTGGAGCAACGGCATCAACGATGACCGCGCTATGTTTGGCACCCGTTACCTCTTGCCCTTCCTCATCCAGTCCCAGGCTTCCGTGGACACCGATGGCGACTTCCGTTTTACCGTCAGCAAGGTCTTTCCCATCACCGCCCGCTTCTCACTTTTTGGCCGCGCCCAGTATGACACCAAAGCACGCTGGGAAACCTCCGCAGGCGCTGAGTATTTCCTGCACAAAAATCTCTCACTCGTCGGCCAGTATCACAATCAGTATGGCTTGGGCGCAGGCGTCGGCTTCCGGTTCTGATAATGCCGGTGACAGGGCTGCCAACAATTTTGAGAATTTTTGAGGGGTTGGCTTTCTCTCAGCGTTGCACAGTCACGAGACCCGATTCCTTTGACCCATGAGACACGCCTGCATCAGAATCATCACCACCGCCATCTTCCTGATGGCGCAGGTGGCAGGTGCCTCTATTTCAGTGCCTTCATGCGCTCAGGACAAGGAGGTGGTCTCATGCAAACTCGCTTGCTGCGTGAGTGCGGACTGTGAATGTGGAATGGCCCCATCGCAAAACCCAGCGAAGCCTACTCCTCTGGCTCCGGTTGCACACGTTCAAGAGATCAAGTTCGTGCCGATGCTCAAGAGCGTCGTAGTGCCACGCTTTGCTCCGCTTGTTTCCCAGAAGCCGCCACGGTCTCTTACAGAGAATGCATTCCTGCCGCACTGCCCGCCTGCATTGGCGCTGCATTGCACCCTCCTCATCTGACGAAGCCTCGTTTCAACAGGAGAATTGTGCTCGTTTCCCGCGCGGCACGACCCCGAAACGAAGCTTTTTCCACGAGGACTCAATGAAGACATCATCACCACTCTCTGTTCTGGCGCTGTCCGTGGCAGTAGTATTCACGGCCCAGGCCGAAGACAGCACCACGGTTGCAGGACCGATATTTATTAGCCGTCTCATGCATGAGGCAGTCACCACGCATCCCTCCATCGCCGCCGTAGAGGCGCGTATGCAAGCCGCGACATCAGCCATAGGAGCCGTGCGGCTTTGGGAAGATCCGCAGCTCGGACTCGGCCTCACCGCCGCGCGGCGTTCGATGAGGCAAGATGATGGTGATATCTTTGTCGGCGTTGATCAAATGCTGCCACGTCGAGGGCTTTACAACGCAGAGAAGCGCCGCGCAACCGCTGAACGGCAAGTGCAACAGGCGACACGACAGCAAACAGCGGCAGAGCTGGGGCTTTCTGTCGGTCAGGCGGTGCTGGAACTGGCGCTGGCAGATGAGCTGATCCGTCTCCAAACTGAGAATCTCACCTGGCTGCAAACCATCGTGAAGACCGCTGAGGAGCGGACGAAGAACCCAGGTGCCACGGCGACGGAATCCTTGCGGCTGGAGAGCGAACTGGCCGTGCGCACGCAGACGCTCGCGTCCCTGAAACGACAACGCACGCAATTCACCACGTCGCTCAATCTTCTTTTGGGACGTGGTGCTGACACTCCATGGCAATCATTGGCCCTTGATAGCAAGGCGTCCGAACTGACCAATGCTACGGCCTTGAAAACGCGGCTGGAACGCGGCAATCCAAGGCTCGCGGTCATGCGCCATCAGATCGATAGTGCGCAGGCGGAGGCGGATGCATCGCGTGAAAAACGCAAGCCCATCATCTCCGTCGGCGTCGAGACGAACACCTATTCCGGCGGTGATTTCCGCGATGCGATGTTCGCCGTGAGGATCACTCTGCCGTGGTTCAATCGCTCTGTTTACAAAGCGGACATCGCCCGTGCTGAGAGCCTGCGTGATGCCGCGCGCAGTGATCTCGCTGCCCAGCAACGCGAGCTATATATGCAACTCACCACGCTGATCACTGAGGCGCAGAATAACCAACAAGCCGTCAAAGCCTACACGGCCGAAGTGCTACCAAAGACAGAGGAAGCTGTTGAGACGATCCAGAACGCCTGGATTTCCTCCAAGGCCACGCTGCTGGAAGTACTCGATGCGCGTCGCTCCCTTTTAGAGGCACGGCAGGAACAGAAAAGGGCGCTCGCCGCCCGGCACGTAGCCGCGCAGGCATTAATCGCCCTCACTGGCGGCACCTCCAACCCTCAAGGAAAGTAACGCCATGAAATACTTTATCACACTGCTGATCATCATCGCCGCCCTCGCCGGAGGCTGGTTCCTTCGCGACAAATTTGGCGGCACGTCCATAACTGCCGCGCCGTCGACCAATGAGCGCAAGGTGCTCTTTTACCAGAGCGCCATGCACCCCTGGGTGAAAAGCGACAAGCCGGGACGCTGCACCATCTGCGGCATGGCTCTCACGCCCGTCTATGAGGGAGAAAAAGGCATAGATACCTCTGGCGGTGGCGAAGTTGTCGCTCTGACTCAAAACCAAATTCAAGTCCTGCATGTGGAGACAGCGGCGGCGAAGGTTCAGCCGCTCACTCGGACGCTGCCTGTGGCAGGCATGATCGATGACAATGCCACGCGCCACCGCATCCTCTCGGCCTACATAGATGGTCGGATCGAGAAGCTACATGTGAACTTCATGGGCGCGGAGGTCAGCGAAGGCCAGCCGCTCGCAGAGTTCTACAGCCCAACATTGCTCCAGTCTGAGCGCGAATACCGCCAGCTCACGGGCGATCTGAAGAAGAACACCGGCCTGCGCCTGCGGCAGATGGGGCTGACACCATCACAGATCGAAGCACTGGATAAAAAAGCCGGTGATGCTCTGACCTCCCAGATCCTCTCTCCCATCAGCGGCACAGTCGTGGGGCAGAACGTCTATGAAGGCCAGTATGTGACGGCAGGGGAGAAGCTGCTTGAGATCGCAGACTTCTCAACCATGTGGTTTCAGTTCCGCGCCTATGAGCAGGACATGCCGTGGATAGAGATCGGTCAAAGTGTGACCGTGACCACGCCATCTCTGCCCGGAAAATCCTTCGAGGGGAAAATCACCTTCATCGACCCGAATTTCGACGAAACCACGCGCTCCACCAAGGTGCGCGTCGAGCTGGCAAACCCTCTCATCAATGGCCGCCGCGTGCTGCTGCATCGCCTCTATGCGGATGGTGCTCTAAAAGTCGCAGCCCCCGCCATGCTTACCGTGCCACGCTCCGCCGTCATCGAGACCGGCCCCGAGGCAGTCGTCTATGTTGATCGGAGCGAAGGTGCCTACGCCCGCACCGTTGTGAAACTGGGCCGCCGTGGCGACAAGCTGATGGAGATACTCTCTGGTATCCAGGCCGGGGACAAAGTGGTGACAAATGGCAACCTTCTCATTGATGGACAGGCCGAGATGAACCGCTCCTTCATGACACCCGTGGAGCCGATGAAACCCGCAGCTCCCATGCCCGCGTTGAGCGACGCGAAGAAGCAGGCCATCAGTGATTTTGTGAAACTATCCGATGCCATGGCCGCAGCCCTTGCCGCTGATGACTTGGCTGCATTCAACAAAGCCAGTAAACCCGCGATGATGAAGGCCGGCGAATTGATCGAGGCGCTGCGTTCTCCTGAAGGCACGCTGGACACGCTGGATGCCCTCGAAAAATCCAGGCACTTCCACGGCTTCGACGACCTTCAAAAAGCACGCGTTGCCTTCCATTCTTTCACCATAGCAGCCACCGCTGTCCTTGAACCGCTGCGCATGGCGGATGGCGCACCCTCATTCAACGTCTGGGAATGCGCCATGGTGGATCAAGCCATTCCAGATGCGCCGAAGAAAGGCCGCTGGGTGCAGATGCCTGGGCGAGCGGGCGAGAACCCCTTCTTCGGGAAGGAAATGCTCAACTGCGCCAAGGAAATCAAGCGTGGAGGTAGCCAGCCATGATTGAGGCCATCATTCATTGGAGCCTGAAAAACCGCTTCCTGGTCGCTTGTGCTGCGTTGCTGCTCATCGCGCTGGGCGTGCGGGCCATTTACCTCACGCCTGTCGATGCGATTCCCGATCTCACGGAGAACCAGGTGCTCGTCTATGGCGAGTGGATGGGCCGCAGCCCACAGGAGGTCGAGGATCAGGTGACTTTCCCGCTGTCCACCGGACTGCAAGGTCTGGCGGGGGTCAAAGAGGTGCGTGCAACTTCGATGTTCGGCTTCTCGCTCATCACCATCATCTTCGAGGACAAGGTGGACACTTACTTTGCACGAGCGCGAGTGTTGGAGCGACTGAACTACTTGCAAGGCTCCATGCCCGAAGGTGTGAAGCCACAGCTTGGCCCTGATGCCTCCGGCCTGGGCTGGGTATATCAGTACTACTTCGATGTTGATGCCTCCAAAGCAAAGGACGGTGGCTATGATCTCGCGGAGCTTCGTTCGCTGCAAGATTGGTATGTGCGCTACCAACTCGCCAGTGTGCAAGGCGTGGCAGAGGTGGCGAGCATCGGCGGTTTTGTGAAGCAGTATCAGGTCGAACTGAACTCTACCAAGATGCGCATGTCGAACATCACACTGATGGATGTGATGACGGCGGTGCAGAATGCGAACCTCAATGTCGGCGGCAAGGTAGTGGAAGAAAATGGGGCCGAGTTTGTGTTGCGTGGCATCGGCCTCGTCACAAGTGTCGAAGACCTGGAACTCGTCACCGTGAAGGCGATGGGGGGCACGCCCATTTACTTGAAGGACATCGCCACCGTGCAGATCGGTGGCGACTTTAGACGCGGTGCGCTCGACTTAAACGGACATGAGGCCGTGGGCGGCACCGTGGTCATGCGCACCGGTGAAAACGCCAAAGCCGTCATCGAGCGCATCAAGGAAAAGATCGCACAGATCGCGTCCAGCCTGCCACCTGGTGTCACCATCAAGCCCTTCTATGATCGCAGTGAGCTGATCGACAACACCATTGGCACACTCAAGCACGCACTACTGGAGGAGTTCATTCTCGTCACGTTCGCACACATCATTTTTCTCTGGCACTTCCGCAGCATTCTCATTGTTACGCTGCCCTTGCCGATCTCGATCTTGATCTCTTTCCTGCTGATGAAGGAGTTTGGCATTACCAGCAACATTATGTCGCTCACTGGCATCGCCATCGCCATCGGTGTGCTGGTGGATGCGGCCATCGTCGTCACTGAGAACGTTATTCGACACTGTGAGGAAGCTGAGCACAAAAAAGGCGGGCGGCTAAACTCCAAAGAAACCTGGGATATCACGCTCGTTGCTTGCACACAGGTCGGCAGGCCCATCTTCTTCGCCATGGCGATCATTATCCTCGCTTTTGTGCCGGTATTTGCGCTCAGCGGTCAGGAGGGGAAACTGTTTCATCCGCTGGCCTTCACCAAGACTTTTGCCATGATCGGCTCCACTCTGCTCGCGGTGACTCTGGTGCCGGTGCTGTGCTCGCTGCTGGTGCGCGGGCCATTTCATTCAGAGGAAAGCAACATCGTGATGAAGTTCCTGCTCCGTTTGTATGAGCCAACGCTCAACTGGGCGCTCAATCATCGGAAAACGGTCATCACGGCAGCCATGTGCATCCTCGCGGTGGCTCTGCTCACCGCTTTTGGCCTGCCACGCGCCACGGTGAAGAGCATCCGCGATGCAGGCTATCCGCGCCTCAGTGAAATCGTCACGGGTTTTGGCAAAGAATTTATGCCTCCGCTCAATGAAGGCAGCCTGCTCTACATGCCTGTGATGATGCCAAAGACCGGTCTCAAAGAGATCCAGCGCGTCATGTCCTGGCAGGATGCCGTCATCGCTGCCACGCCCGAAGTCGAGTCTGTCGCGGGCAAGTTGGGACGCTTTGAAACCGCAACCGATCCCGCGCCCACCGAGATGCTGGAAACGACGATCATGCTCAAGCCGGAATACATCCGCGATGGTCGCTGGAGCGTGAAACGCAATCCTGCATGGCGTGAAGGCATGACAGTGGAAAAACTCAAAGCCGAGCTGACTGAAAAGATGAAGCAAGTGCCTGGCTATGTGCCAGCCTTCCTGCAACCCATCGAGAACCGCATCCTCATGCTCTACACTGGCATTCGAGCGCAGGTCGGCGTGAAGATCTATGGTGACAACCTCGACAAGATCCAGCGCAAAGCCTTCGAGATCGAAAAACTTATCAACAGCATCGAAGGGGCCGCCGGAGTATCGCCTTCACGAGTGCAGGGGAAGCCCTACCTCAATATCCAGGTGGATCGTCAAGCGATGGCCCGCTATGGCCTCAGTGCCAAGGATGTGCTTGATGCCGTGGAGATTGCCATTGGCGGCAAGAACGTCAGCACCACCATCGAAGGTCGGCAGCGCTTTCCCATTCAGATCCGGGTGCAGCGAGGCGAGCGTGACGACATCGAGAAGCTCAGCAGCATCCTTGTCGCTGCACGTCAGGGCATGAGTGCATCCGGTGCCGATCCGCAGGGAAGTGGCGGAGGCATGACCAGTAGCGCTGCGCCCGCGCCACCCGCAAGTATGGCATTGAGCGCAGGAAACACACCCATCACTTATATCCCGCTTGGCATGGTGGCGAAGATCACCCGTGAAGTCGGTGCCAATGAGATTGCCAGTGAGAACGGACGCCTCCGTTCCTACGTTCAAGCCAACGTGCAAGACCGAGACCTTGGCGGCTTCGTTCAGGAGGTCGAGCAGAAGCTCAAGGCCATCAACTGGGAAGGCATGACTTACAAAATGACCGGCGAGTATGAAAATCAGCGCCGTTTCGTACAGACGATGCAAGTCGTCTTTCCCATTGTGCTGCTTATCATCTTCGTGCTGCTCTACATCGTCTATCACAGCGCACTGGAGGCCGCGCATGTCATGCTCGCCGTGCCCTTCGCTTTGAGTGGTGGCGTGTTACTGCAAAAGCTGCTCGGTTACAATTTCAATGGAGCTGTCTGGGTCGGTTACATCGCCCTCTTTGGCACCGCTGTACAGACCGGTGTCGTCATGGTTGTGTATCTGGAGGAGACCGTGAAAGCCCGCATGGCGCAACTTGGAGCCGCTTTCGCTTATAGTGACCTTGTGCAGGCTGTGAAGGACGGCGCACGCTTGCGTTTGCGCCCAAAAGTGATGACCGTCGCCACCATTGTCGCCTCCCTGCTGCCGATCATGTGGAGCCACCGTCAAGGATCTGAAGTCATGCAACCCCTCGCCACGCCCGTCATCGGCGGCATGATCTCCAGCCTCATTCACATTCTTATTGTCACTCCTGTCATCTTTCTCTGGCTAAGAGGACGTGAGTTCCATGATAAACCCAATGTGATGAAAACCTTGTAGGTGTGCTAGCGAGATCACTTTTGAGTTAGTGGTAGTGACAGCAATATTCCAGCTCTCCCCGGCTTTTTGACATAAAGAAAGAAAGTCATAGATGACATGCGCTATCCCGCCTTCGCCTCGTCTAGCCGTCCAGCGGCATAGGCACCAAACACGGCACGGATTTCATCCCTCACCCGCTGGAATACGACAAACTGTTCATTCTCAGACCCGGTCGCATGCGCAGGATCATCGAAAGGGAAATGGTGACGGTTTACCTGCCCTGGAAACATCGGACACACCTGATCGGCGTTCCCGCAGACGGTAATGACCGTTTCAACATCCTGACGGAGGAACTCATCCAGGTGCTTGGAACGATTGCCCGAGATATCAATCCCGATTTCGGAAAGAGCTTTGATTGCAAGCGGATGTACATAGCCAGTCGGCTTCGATCCGGCACTTTCAATACGATGTGAATCACCGAGAGCAGTTCTCAGGATGCCTTCGGCCAAATGAGAGCGGCAGCTGTTGCCTGTGCAGAGAATCAGAATGAGGGGCTTTTGTGTCATATTATATCCTGTTAGACTTTGAAAAATCTTGAGCGCAGCCAGAAAGCGACATGCACCAGTCCGATCAATGCTGGAACCTCAATCAGAGGCCCAACCACAGCCGCAAACGCAACACCTGAGTGCAGGCCGAATACGGCAATAGCTACCGCAATGGCCAGTTCAAAATTATTGCCAGCAGAGGTGAACGCAATGCTCGTTGAGCGAGGATAATCAGCCCCAAGTTTGGCTGCCATGACAAAGCTCACCAGAAACATTATCCCAAAATAGAGGACCAGAGGGATCGCAATGCGGAGCACATCCAGCGGAAGCTCAACAAGCGCCGTGCCCTTGTACGTGAACATCACGGCAATCGTGAACAGCAGCGCAACCAATGTGATTGGCGAGATCTTCGGCAGGAACTTCTTCTCATACCACTCCTCACCTTTCCAAGGCACCAAAACCACCCTGCTGAGTGCCCCTGCGAAGAACGGAATCCCCAAGTAAATGGCGACACTCCAAAAAATCTCCGCCATTTTGACATCCACCACTACCCCCTCAAGACCGACATAACCAGGCAGAACGGTGATGAACAACCAAGCATATGCCCCATACAGCAGGACCTGAGCGATGCTATTCAACGCCACAAGCCCAGCAGCATATTCGTTACTGCCCTTGGCCAGCTCATTCCACACCAGGACCATTGCAATGCACCGGGCAATGCCAACCAGAATCAACCCGACCATGTATTCAGGATAATCGCGGAGGAAGATAATCGCGAGCACCCACATCAACAGCGGGCCGATGATCCAGTTCTGGACCAGTGAAAGCGTCAGTATTCGCGTGTTGGAAAACAGCTTGGGAAGCTCCCGATAACGGACCTTCGCCAATGGCGGATACATCATCAGGATCAGCCCAACCGCAATCGGGAGATTTGTAGTCCCAACCGTCAGGGGTGCAAAGAAATCAGCTGGATCACTGATCACGTAATTGCCGAGAATGACCCCAACGGCCATTGCAGCAAAAATCCACACCGTCAGGTAGCGGTCCACAAAGGACATCTTCCGTGCGACATCTTTAGTCATAAAAAACTCCTAGCAGCAGCCGCTCTTTGGCGTGCGGCAGTTTGATTCCTGGGTTTTTGGGGGAACCACGCAAAGTTCCGGGGCCAGACACTGAGTGTGCTTGTGCGCGAGTTTCAGCGTCACAGAGCTTTCATCCATCGTCACATCTTCAATCGTGTATTGGGAGATGACTCTGTCCTCATACTCAACCTCAACAGGTACGCTCTCATCAGGAAGGAATGACCGGGCTTTCTCAAGAATGGCAGCCGCCTTGCCTGCCTCAATGCGGTGATCCACATCTTCGCCCACCCAGATCTGCAACTGGCAAACCACGTTCTCACGCATTGTCCCGCCGCAATCAATGAAGGTCTTCTGCACCTTCCCAACTTCAGTCACATGGAAGGAAAGCGGAACAGGTGAACCGTCTGGAAGCTGAATTCTGAAATGCTTCTCACCTTCGTTTTTCAGCAGTGCTTTAAATTCATTCAGGTTCATTATTTGGCTCCTTTGGTTTTGCTTTTAGGTTTTGGGATTAGCGGATTCAATTTCTTGAGCCCCTTCGGAATCGGACAACAGCTCTCATCCCGCTCGGCAAGTCTCTTCACTGCCTGCTCAGCATCTGCTTTCAGAACAGCGTCTCCTGCTGGCGACTCCTCAAAAAACTCAACCATCGTGGTCAGGAGATGACGATGGTTTGGTGACAGCCGGTAATAGATCCACTTCTCGCATTTCTCACTGTCCAGCATTCCCGATTTTTTAATGACCTGGACATGACTCGACACCGACGACTGAGGCATGTCCAGAATGTCTGCGAGCTCGCAAACACACATAGGTTCACTGAAAATCAACTGAACGATCCTCCAACGGGTCTCGTCGGCAAGAGCATGGGCGAATGCAACGATATTTTTCATGACGAAAACAGTCGTAACGTATTTTCCAGTTACGTCAATGTTGTAATTTTAATATCGCCACACCGCCATTCCTTCCCCCGACCAAGGTTGTCCCAAGCAGTGTACGGGAAAATCACGAGGCCAACGATGTTGCTGGCACGGTCTCCCCGCCGACACCCATATTGCAGGAAACTTGGGTTCCACCTGGCCCAAGCACTGGAAATACGAATAATCTCTTGATCAGCCTATTGGGCCAACATAGATAGTTGCGGGAATAGTGTGTCTGTACAGTGCTCGTGAACTGGCTCGTCCAGACTAGGATCTTCACAAGATCAAGCGCCGTGTTGAGAGCTCAGATGACTACACGACGACAAAAGCGATACCTCCCTTACGGCATTCGCCCCGATTCGAGTGAAGCTTTTATCTTGCAGAACCAATTTTAAAAGTCATCCCAGTCGAAACAGTACACATCCGGATTCGGAATGTTGAAGCTGTTAGTTCACGATAATTAATGCGTTATGTCAGTCGATACGATTGTTTACCAACAATCCGGGGCAATGTTTACTGTTAGACATGTGACACGCGCTAAGCGGCTGAATTACTAATTAAGTTGTTAACATTCTCGGGCCGGTAGCGAATAAGTCTTGGGCCGAAATAAATAGGTGTCAAGAGACCACGGCCTTGTAGCCGTTTGACCGTCATATTTGATACACACATGATACGGCAGACGTCTTTTCTAGATAATAAAGGTGCCTCTATGTCATTTTGAATTTTGTTGTTTGGTTTTACTGAAATCATACTAACTAATTAAGATAACTCCACCGGCATTGCCATTCAAGAGTTAATTTTCAGTTAATAAAAAAGCATCTTTGTGCCGACATTTCAATAGACCGCTAATGGAACAATCGGATCTTGTGCGTACTGTAGAAAAAATATGAAATGAATATTGGCCAAATTTTTTTGAGCGTCTGACTTTATAAAACCAGATGAAGGTTGATCTCAGATTCTCTAGGGCATGTTTCAAGATTAGTTTCTGAGGGATGAAATGCAGATACCGAACAGGTCAAAAGCCATGAAGAAACATCGGTTTTATCATACCGCATGGCGGTGCGGCGCATCCCATGCTCGACAGCCTCAAACGAGGCAGGGCGTGCCGGATAAGCAGATCAAACCACGGACCAAATTTATATCCGACTCCACGGCACCGCTGATGGTACCCGCATGACGATACCGATGCGAATTTCAGACATGGGTGGGTCGCAGCCGCCTCAGCGATGCCAAGCGGACATGGGCCTACTTCAATAATGATCGCGACGCCTAGTCGTTGAAAAACACCGGAGAGTTTCGGCGATTTCTGGAGGCCGAATAAAACTGCCCCTGTCCATGCGCCAATCTCACTAGGCTGCTATTTGTTTTAATGTCATCGACGTGTCATAACCTTCGTTTACACAAATAGTCCGTGCATGGATTTTAGCACCTTCACCAATGACATCGCCTGCGAGAGTCTCGACTTTCAGTAAGAGAGGATAGCCAATAATTATTTTAGCTGCATCTTGGATGGCATCATTGAAGTAAACAAGATCCTCTTTTGAGATTAATAGCCCGTCATGCATAGACACGTGAAAACGGTTTTCAGTCTTAAAAGTAGATCTAAAGATTTTGGTTTCGATTTTTCCTAGTTTCCTGGCCACCGTCATCCCACTTTTATGAATCTTTTGCAGGGCTGCGTGAAGAGATGGAAAGTCTCTCTGAATCACTGTACGAATCTGCTGGACCTTTTCATTGTGTTTTAAGTCCTTACTCGACATAGCCTCCATAAATGGGGTTTTCCATTCATTTTTCTCAATCTTATCCACTCCGACAAGATCTGTATAAAAATTACCCGACATGCATATTTTTAACCAGCGATACCTCTCTTTCCAATCTTCAATTTCACTAGCCAAAAGAATTGGATTCATGGCTGAAGCATCAATAATGAGTAGAGGTTTGCCACCGACATGACGAATATATTTTCTCAACGCCTTTTTCATGCATATGACATCGTGATATATTCTACCTGTCTTCTCTTCGTCCATCGCATCTGGATCGCCGTCTGAGATCAGATGCTTCTTGGTAAAAAAAGAGCGAACATAAGAATTTGATTCGAGGTAGTCAAAGTCGGGGTCACTAAATACTTCGTCGGCAATAATGAGCTGGTCCAAATTGTTTTTGATTATAAGAAATTTATTTTTTACCTTACCGTTTGATTTGTGAGAACCATACTTGTGTGTCAGAGCTGGATTTGGGATATGAAGGCATATTGTTATAAATTCTCTATTCTTTATTTGATTCCAAATTTCGTCATTGACTGTGTACTTTTTACTGAAAGATGCCTTCTTGCGCTGTGAATAAGATTCAACGTTTTCTTTACTGCGAAATATGTTGATTAGTCCTAGGGCCTCTGCCTCAAGAATTATTTCTCTATACTTCTTTCCCAATACCACCGTGAGGTCTCTCTTGGCACTGAGAGAAGTAAACCGATAATCCACAAACTGGTTTGCAGTTTTATTCTGGAATTTATTTCTTCGGTTGGAGAGTTGTTTACGAAGCTTATGGATAAGCAGTGCGAGCAGCCTGTCGATATTGGAGATCTTAGAATAAGCGCCTCGAGTTAGAACAAATTGAGATTGTACGTATTTTGGTTGTTTCATTTGAAATTGAATTTTGCGCCCCGTCCATTGGTGGGTGGGGAAAGATGTCCAGATCTCCTGATTGTATCTATTGATGAGGACTGTAATTAATTAAAATTGATATATATATATATTAGGGTGTGGTGGGTCGCCGAAAATTATTAATGTATTAAAGCAATATGTTACACCCTCGGCGACGTTGATTGATTGCTAACTCACCATGTTCTGGCAAATTTGGCCTAGCAGAACGGAAGAGCGAGGCACGTCTATGCCTAGAATAGGCGTCAAATACCAAATGGCTCAGTCCAAGGATTTTGTAGCCATCGGCTTAGAAGGGACCTCACTAGAGGCTCTAACATGCCTCGCCTTGTTTTTAAAGCCAGATTCTACCAGCCCCTGCTTTGCGTTAGTACTGACATTGAGGTGATTGATTCAATCAATCACTGTCGCGACATGCCTCCAAGCTCACAGCCTCGAGGTCAACATTTGAACTCCCCTTTCAAAGGACATTTTGTCCAAGTCCTTTACCTGTCCTTCGGAGGTAATGAACAATCCTGATGTAGGATGGTAAAGCGCCCCGTTACGTCCTGTAAGGGCTCCATCGGGCCCCTTCAGCAAAGGGTGGTCTGAACTCAGCTTTGCTATGGCCGTTTTAAGTTTAGCTAGATTGCTATCTAGTCGATTTTGGTTGTTTAGATTCACAATGAAATCTACACCAAAATAGTATGGTATGCAAGCATTTTTATCAAAAAATTGAATGCCGCTAAGAATGACAAACTATTCCAAATGAGAATGTTTATGCTGGTAAACTTATTCAGCAATTCTTTGAAACATCAGGGTTAAGCGGTGGACGAAATTTTCATTCTGAATAATTATTGGCGTCCGTTTTCCAACCAAATGCGATTGACAATCGCGTTTCGATGCATTATACTAGAAGCCTCTGGGGCGAAAAAAACCAAAAAAGAATAACTCCTATATTCTCAACTTGAGAACTATAGAATAGTTTCCAAATTGTACATGTAATCCATATCCATAATATTTTTCAATGTTATGGATATAAAGAAGATTACAGAATGTATGCGTCAGTGTCTCTCCTCCCATATTATTTGGCACAGAAACACTTGATTTCGTTACAAAATGTACCCCTAAAATCCTCAGTTTAGAGGGGTTCCTTCAACTTTTTCGATTTCGATTTAGTTACTAAACTGGGTGCGTCCTTGTCGATCTTAATAATTTCTGTACCAGAGGACATTTTCAGTCTCTTTGTACACATTTGATGCCTCAGACATTTCCACGGTCCATAACTGTCAATGTACAGCCGTTTCTCAAAGATTCTGACCGCTGCCCATTTTCTGACTTCCACTTTTCTGCTGCCTTATTCTGGACGATGCTTGGTCATGGAAGTCGAGACATTGGCTTCTTATTAGACATTCCTGACGATGCTCAGCTCATCGGCGATACCCTGATTTTGAGTAAGCCTGAAGATGTCCCCTCTCAGGTGCAGGCATTTGGCATTCGCTGTCCATTGCCATCGGAAGTCAGGGAACGGGATTCCGTATGGACATTTGAATTTCTAAAATATGGCGGCTGGGATGTGTTAGTGGTCAATTCCATTCCTGTCGCGGTCCTCGGTTCCGATGCCTGTCCTCCCGGTCCTCTGCCACCCGGTGACGGGCCTTTAGCAGTGTCCTGGTGCGCCTACAGAGGTCTTGAGGGATTCGTGTCCACATCTCGTATTAAACGGCTTCAGATCCAGGCTCTGGAGCCATTGACAGCAGTGACGTTGGAAGCTCTTTCACATTTGGCAGAGCTCCAATATTTAGAATTTGTTGCAAAGAACGTACAGAAGCTTTCAGCCTCCCTGTTACCACGGTCATTGACACATCTCTCTGTCAATCTGCCAGAGGGTGTAGAGGACCTGTACTCACTTCGCTACCTGAGCAATCTTACAGTGCTTCACTTGGCGCAGTGCAAATCACTGCGAAACCTCAAAGTCTTGAGCAAACTTCTAAAAATTGAGGACCTTAAACTTCAGGGGGCGACAACTCTGACTGATATCACTGAGATCGGTGATATGGAATCACTCCGGGTACTTGATCTTTCTGGAGCCATGGTGCTAAGATATCTCTGTCCGCTCGCTCGCCTTAAACGCTTGCAGAGCGTGAATCTGATGCATTGTGACAAGGTCACAGATATCTCGCCTCTTGCGGCCAATAAGGGGCTCAGACGGCTGGATTTAAGCGGCTGTGCCAAGCTCAAGGATCTCAGTCCCTTAAATTCTCTGATCGACACAGAAGTTGCGTTGCCGACTGATTGGGCTTGGAATGATCTGTGACAACTTCGCATGTAATGTGTCAGTCTCCATCTGCCATTTCCTCGGAGTTAAGGAACAACCGAAACCAGATAATCTATATGATTGACATGCAGACTGTCGCAATCTTTAGAAGTGCCTAATTTATTGATTCAATGACAAACATTTTCGTTTCGTCAATACTGACGGAATAACCGTGGGAATAACCAAAGTATTTTGTCTCAAAATTTGTCTGGCGAGTAAACCCGTCCCTGACCTCAACAAGCTCACTTTCCAAATGAGGTAGATCATACCTGGAACGCATAAAACTGGCAAATTCCTCATTGGACATTAATCCTGCTTTAAAGAAAACCTGTGCCGCCATAGGACTAATCAAGACTTTGTTAATGATCCCATCCTTGTCAGCATAGATTATGGGGGCCTTTAAAGTTTTTAGTTCGATAGTACCTCCAATAAATCCCTCCTCGCCAGCTAGTGCTCCAAACAAAAGGGCCGCTGTTTTGTCTTTTGAATTCTGTACTGCGTTCTGAAAACCATGAAGAACACCCATCTTCTGAAGCGCCTTCAACCCCTGTGCCGTGGTGCATATGATGGCAGAATTGTCGGGGGCTCTCCGCATCTCCATTTCTTCGCCCTGTAGTTCAGATCTATATTTCTTATTGAAGGCATCGCAGATTTTGAAAATGTGGTCACCAAGTTGAATATCCAGAATCTCTGGTCCCTTGATATTAGGATTCACGGGTTCTTGCGTTTTTACTTCCATGGATACCTCCTCAGGATTGTCTATATTTTCCATTCTTGCTTCTCCAAGATCGTGCCTGACAAGCATACCTGTACCAAACTCTTCAATTATTGCTGAGAAATAAACTACTTTATTTTCATGAAATGAACTGACATCTTCTGACTGGAATGTGACATTGGCATGGTTCCAGGTGTCCAGCATGACAGTGATTGTTCGGCTTGATTTCACATCTGTCACATTCCCTTTAAAGAAGTACCTTTTGCCTAGATGCTTACGTTCATACTGTTCCTTCTGAAGGGTGGTCCCTTCAGATGCATTAGCAATAACGGCATTCCCGTCATTAGCCTGTCTCTTGGTTTCATTTGCTTTTTGTTCCTTTGTTAAAGGTTCTTTAGTTTTTGAAGAATCAGAATCTCCAAACATAGCCCCCAGGATCACTAGTCCGAAAATTACTGCTAATATCAGTCCGAGAATATGTGTACAACCGAACTTTTCCTCTGACTTTGATTCAACCGCAGGCTTTCCTGATGGTGGAACAGGGGGAATATTATTTCCGGAGATCAGCAAAGATGGAAAGACGGCACTAAGCTTCAGCCAATCAGTGAACCCTTCTGTCCATACCAAATCGTTTGGATCGAATCGACCTGAGCGTACGCCTGCGGTAACTTCATTTTCAGCAAATGGTCCTACCTGCTGACCGTCCTTGAAGATATGGTATTGCATCATAATTTTTAATTCTGCCCCAGATGGAATTGCCCATTTTAATGGGCGTGCTAGTGCCGTCAACGCGGGATTTGTGAGGAGATGGAAAACCCATCTCAAATTGATCCTCGTGAACGCGCTATTGTCCTGGCATTGAAGGCTGAAAGAGAACGACAGGGAATTTCAGCGGCCCAACTCGCCAGGGAAATCAAAATCAGCCGAAACACAATTCCCAATCTGGAGAGAAATGAAGCCCGACCCACGCTATGGGTGCTTTTGAAAATCTGCGATGGTTTGAAAATCAATCTAAAGGAGTTAATGTGAAAAGAAAATCACCCCGTGCACACTGTACTCGCGCCCCTGACTGCCTCACCACGGACTCTCGCTGACTAGGGCAATATCATGATTTGGATGGATGTGGAGATCCGGTCAGCGAGATAAAGCTTACCTCAAATGTCGGAACGCCAAACTCTCGACATGTTTTGAAAATTTTCCTGCTCAGGGGAACACGCGCGGGCTGCGTTCAGGGAGGGATCACCCGTCAAAATGCACAGATTTTGCACAGTCGCAGGAAATTTTTGACGCCTAAAATCAACGTAATCCATTGATTTTCAATGGAGCCGAGTGTCGGATTTGAACCGACGACCTGATGATTACAAAGCATCTGTCTTGGATTTAAAGTCCATTGATAATGAATGAATTGCGATGGTGAATAGAAAATGTAGCCACTTTTGTAGCCACTTTGGCAACCTAATATCCGAGCTGCTTTTTCGCTTCTCGATTCGCCTTCGCACTGATGTTGTCCACGATCTTGGAAGCCGCGCCTTGGCCGCCTTGTTGGTAGGCTCGGCGGATGTCCGTTTCGTTGCGTAGGAGGCTCTCAGTGTAGAGCTGGCCGGAGAGGCGTTGGTATTGCTCCAGTTCATTGGGCTTCAGTTCTCGCACGCTGCCATCGGTGTAATGCAGCGAGATGTCTTTGGGTGCGCTACGTCGAGTGCCTGTTTCAACATTCAGACGAGCAGCGCGCTCCGCTTCCTTGGAGAAGGTGGGAGAGGAAGGGAACATGGAAAAGATGTCCCAAGCTGGGGTGCGTTCGCCATAGGCATTATAGACCTCGGTGCCGACATGAGCGAATGGAACGCGGCGGAGAAGTCCCTCCAGCATGCCGTCAGGTTTCAAGGAGCCCTCCGCGAACCTCAAGGCTTTATCGACATCCACTACCATAGGGACACGGAGCATCCCATCGACAGGTCGAGTCACAAGCCCAAGCAACTGTTGGCCAGCATAGTCGGCGCTGCCAGCACTCTGGATGCTCATCATGCCGTCGAGGGCATCGAACCATGAGCGGTAGGTGCTGCGCTTGATGGGAGACAGCGCCCAATCAAAACCAAAGCCCAGGCCCAGGGTGGAAAGGTCGGCGGGGTATTTCCCCGGTTGTTCTCCATCGCGCGCTTGCCGCTGATTCAGGAAGTGACCAAAGCGAGCATGATCGGAAATATTGCCGAGGATGCTAAGCAACGGGGATAACTCAGGGATCTGGCCGTAGCTGATCACGGGTCTGCCACCGATGCGGATCTGCATCTCACCCCATTGGCCCGTGGCCTTGAGAGCATCCTTTCGGGATGGATCGCCGATTCCTCCGCTACCGGTCACCGCAAAGAACGGCTCGTCGTCATCATCAGCCATCGATAAAGCCAGAGCCATCAGAGCCCCAGTCATCAGAAAGAAAGTGGAGCCAGTCACAGCGCGACTATCCACCATCTGGCGATAGGCCTCTTCACTGCCGAAGACCTCGCGGATGAGTTTGTTTCGCTGGCTTCCTGAGTCGCCCGTGCTGCGGGTGAGTAGGTGGGCTCCGGGCGTATAACCGAGAGTGACATCCACCGTGTGTCCAAGGAAGCGTCCAAAGAGAAACCAGAATCGTGCAACCTGACCAGCCTTGGATGCTGGGGAAGCGATGCTGGCCATCATCTGTGACACCGCAAATCCAATCGGGCCAGTCGGCATAGTCTTGAACTGTGCATAGCCGGTGAGCTGTTCGGTGCGTGCAACCAATGGCGCATTGAGCCGATTTTCAATATTGCGCTGAATGATCTCAGCGATCCGGCGTTCGATCACTGTATTGCCAGCGCCGATAGATCCGATAGACTGCTCTTGAAGAGCCTGTTGTCTTGCTGCTGTCACTTCCGATCCAGATGCATGGATATCCCGCAAGGCCTGCTCTCGGGCAGCCACGGGAGTCATGCCCTGAGCACGATAATGATTGGTCAGAGTTTCCCTAAAGTGAGCTTCTGCATCCGCTACTCCAGTCAGGCCCTCGGCAGCCCGGATCGTTCTCCAAGTCCACATCTCAGCCATCCTGGCCAGCCATGACAGGCGGGGACCAAGTCGGGTATTCCCAACTCGAACGGCCTCCCCTGGCTGCAAGTGCTGTGTTTGTTGCTCAGTCGGCACATGGCCGGAGGCTACCTGAGAGGCCAAGTGACCAAGGCTCTCCCCACGAATCGCCGTCATCATAAGGGGGAGATTGCGCCCAAGGCTCGAAACACCAGCCCAGTATTCAGCCAAGATCGTGCTTGGATTGGTGCCCTGTCCCATGCGATAAGCCCGAGAAATAGCATCGACAGGCGCAAGGATCCTAAAGACTGAACTGAACTGATTCAGAATCGAAGATGCCGATGACAGCACCCGCGCCTGATAGTTGTTGAAGATAAAATTCAGCCAAGCCTGGCCAGGCGCAATCCGGTTGACGGCCTCGATGAATCGCCGCTCCATGGTTTCACGCACCATGCCGAAATGCATGGGCTGACCGTTGGCGTTTGTGGCCGTGATCTGCTGATACATCTGCCGAAGCTGCAGCACCGTGGCTGGTGTCAGGCCGTTCAGACTCCATGCAGATGCGAATGAGTCGGCAAACACTTGGCTATCGAGGATGCCATACTCAGCCGCTTTCTGGAGATGCCCGTAGAAGGTAACAAATCGCTGATCATTCTTCAGGCGACTGTTACGCTCGGCCAGCCGATCCGTGAAGGCGGAGATCGCCCGCCGCCGTGCTGCCGCGAGACGGTTGTTCATCTGCTCGGTGATGCGATCCACCGCATCGTCCAGGATATTTTGATCCAGGGCAGGGAAGAGCTGACCCAAGGCTGAACGGAACCTCTCCCCGTCCCAGCGCTGGGGCTGGATAAAGCGACGAGCCACTGTATCAACGCTTGGCAGGCCTTCGATTCGCTCTCCCATCAACCAGTTTTCAAAGAGATCAATCTCGCGCGGAGGTGCAGGTGGTTGCTCTGCCCGACCTTGGGCAAGCCCCTCTTCATAACCGATGGCAATACCGACCTCTCTCTCCTGATCGGCTCGGGCCTTCTCTTCACCAAGGGACTCCTCTACTTCAGCGAGCTTCTTCCTGAGACTGAGAACCTGCTCACGCAGCTTACCAATGGCGTCATAGGGATCAACTTCCCCAGGCTCTTTGCGAACTCTCTCTTTTGATGGCTTAGGCGCTGGCTCTTCTCCGGCAAACCGCTCCATCTCCTCGCTGTATTTGCGAGACGATTCGAGGTAGATCGAATCCAGAGATCCTGAAGTGATTTCACCGATGGTGTCAGCCATGGCCTTTGTCCAGGCAGCAAACTCCACAATGCCTTTGAGCATGATGCCAGCGCCAATGGCCACATCATCAGCGAACTCAGGCAAAGGGTTGCTGAACAGCATCCCACTTTCCCTGCGCTGCCGCTTTCTTGCGAGAGCATCCTCAATGATTGAATCACTGAGTTTCCGAGCCTTGCTGAGAATAGCCTTCCGTTTGCTGCCAGCCTTGGAGAGCAGGTCCAAAACCTTCTGGAAAATGGCCGTGCTTTCCCGGCTGCTGGCGAGATCCCTTTGAGTGGCCTCCAACTGGTTTTGCAATTCGGTGATTTGAGAATCAACCTCACCAATTGTTGCCTCTCGCTCAGCACGCTCCAGCTCGTCTGTTGCACGGGCCAGCTCATCTCTGAGTTTGTCGGCTTGCTCGTGAAGAGATTGAATTTCTTCCGCCTTGGCCTGCTTGTCGGAAGCCATCTGTCTCTGCACATCAGATAGCTGCGCGCGCATCTGATCTAGAGATTCACGCAGCGCCTTCTCAGCCTCTGCCTGCATCTCCTGTTGAAGCTGCTGATTGAGTTGCGCCGGAACATCCGCAGGATCACCCTCTTTGGGCGTATCCAGACCCAGCTCCTTGCCCATCGTCGCACCTGTTTTGGCAGCCGCCTGATCGACAAGCTTATCCAAAGGATCGAGCGTCTTCTTCCATTCAAGAAGTGCGAATCCTGCACGGCTGGCGTTCTTCTGACCCAGCGCTTGAACTTCGGCAGTGTCATATCCAAATTCTCTTCCACGGCCATCAATCAGGCGGGTGAGAAGTATGGCCGCCACATCAACATCGATGTCGTCTAATATCTCATTCAACAGCGCGCGCGTTTCTGTGTGGCTACGACTTTGTAGCGCCTGACTTTCCGCAAACGAATCTAACCACTGATC
Source organism: Prosthecobacter debontii (assembly GCF_900167535.1). Classification (NCBI taxonomy): domain Bacteria; kingdom Pseudomonadati; phylum Verrucomicrobiota; class Verrucomicrobiia; order Verrucomicrobiales; family Verrucomicrobiaceae; genus Prosthecobacter; species Prosthecobacter debontii. The sequence goes on along the minus strand of NZ_FUYE01000003.1, from coordinate 143,367 downwards.
CGCCGCAGCTTCCATGTCCGCATCCCGCCTCACCAGATACCCAGCCTCCTCAATGGGGTTTCCGTCCACAGTTCGTTCATCGCGACTGGCCTTATGAGGCTTCAGCATCTTACGCATGGCTTGGCTGGCCTCACTCATCCGCATGGAAGTCAGCTCCATCGGAGATGACGGCTTCTTGACCGCGTCCACAGTCGCCAAATCCGCGTCATCACTTTCTATCAAAGTGCGGTCGGGGAAGCGGCGCGCAGCCGCATACTGCTCCAACACATCCGCAATGACATCGCGCGCCGCTTCGATGTCCGCGAAGTAACCCCGGACATCACGCGACAAACCACCGACCTTGCCCAGGATTCGATTCAGAAACTGAAGAGCAGCGCTAGCCAGACGGCGGAAGAGTGAGGGATTTCGCTGCTCCAGCTTCTCCCAAAAAGCCCGCTCCCGGAATTGCCCACCCACGACATCGCCCAAGAACTCATCCTCGATCTGATCCTCTTGATAGCGCTTCCTCAGCCGACCTCTGTAGTCGCTCCAATCGGAGGCCATGGCTAGCAACTCATCCCGCAGCTTTTTCCACAGTTCGGGATGCTGCTCCTTCAGGGCATGAGTCAACTCATGGCCCGTCAGATACAAGACAGGACTTTTTGAGGTGGCATCCAGGACAATCGTATTTCGATGGCCTGGCACAGAGGCTCCCTCAAAGGAGATGGTGCGAGAGCCCTTCCCCGGATGCACAAAGAGCACATCCTTCCCAAAAACTTCTTTCAGGGCTCCAATCCAGGTAGCCGTCGCAGTTCCTTGTTCCCGTCCACGATCAAGTAATGAGCCCGCCGCTGCGCTGATCGCCGGATTGCCTTCACTTCTTCGGACTCGATCAAGGACTTCTCGCTCTCGTTCGGCCAAGGCTCCGTCCTCAACGGGGGTAAATCGGAAGGAGTTGAAGGTGCTGTCGGCAGGCTCATCATCCGTATTTTGATTCTCAGCGACTGATTTGTCAATTCCCAGGATGTAGCGCGCACTCCGGGACTTCATGAACTCGTGCGCAACTCCCCATCTCGCATCAGCGCGCTTGCGCAGCTCCATCAACTCACGGGCCGCCTGCTGAACCCCTTGATTCAGTTTTGGGTCGGCCACCGCTGCCGCAAGCTGTTCCAGATCGTAGCCAGCTTCTTCCAAAACATCCAAGGCCGCCTGCGCGCGATCCCGCATGGCTTGGGGTAAAGGCCACGTGGAGAGATCCTCTTCCGAATAGGTGTTCAGGATGTCGTCTTCACGGTCCACCTTAGCATCCATCGCCGCATCAGCCGCGGCTTCATCAGGATCAGTGACTGAAGTGTCTTCAGCAGCCACCTCAGCAGCAGGCTCCATCCCCGGCAGATGTCGCAATGTCTTGGCAGTCTCTCCGGCTGCCGCGAGCCCAGGCGGAGGCAGGAACCGGGAGGCTTCGATCCCGCTATTGTCCGTCGAAATGTCCACCTCAGAAGTCGGCGGGATGCCTGTCTCCACGGGGGCTGGCGTGCCTCGTGGCGGTGAAGGAGTCCCCTCGGATGTCTCTCCCGGCGTCTGGATTTGTCCCTGTCGCATCGCCGCCTTTCGGCGATTCTCCAGCTCCACGATCAAAGTGCCCTCGATCGGGTTCGCCGGATTCAGCGGGACGAACGGCGGCTCCAACTCCGGCGAGGCAGACACCTTCGTCGGATCCGTGAGCTTGTTCCATTGCAAGCCGTCGAAGTAAAACGGCTGCCCCGCAATCTCCGTGCGTGCCGTCGGGCCGGGAACCAGGGCCTGGGCTCCCGGTGCCGCAGAGAAGGGGATCGTGCCGGATTCCACGGTAACCGGAGCTTCAGCCTGCCCACTGCCCGCCAAGGCGTTCACACCGCCAAATACCCCACCACCCACCATCCCCAGAAGGCTTGCTTCCAAGCCGCCCTCGAAAAGCCCTGGCGTTTGAGTGCCCGAAGGTGCCAGCAAAGCCGTCGCTGCATTGTTGCTGATTTCTGCGATCCCTTCCTCGCCTCCCTCGGTGGCCACATCTTTGAAGAAACGACCCCAGCCACTTTCAATCGTCTCGCCAAGCATGGACTGAACGGCCCGGGTTTCCGTCCCCATGCCAAACAGAAGCTTCTCCGTCGCCAGCTCAATCGTGCCACCTGCGAGCACGCGACCATAAGCCGCCGCACCCTCCAGGCCATACTGTTCCGCTTCCTGACCACCTCCGCGCGCGCCTGCCAAAAAGCCCGAGCCCAACCCTGCAACTTCGGCCCCCACTCTAACAGCGCCAAGACCCTTGCCAATGGCTCCACCGATACCTGCGGTCGCAAACATCGAGCCCGCTTGTCCCACGGCCCCCGCCGCTTTCATCGCAAAGTCATCCTGGTAGATCGGATTCACCGGCAGCGCCTCATTGATGCCCGCCTCGATGTCATCTCCCCACTGCACCAGATCATCGGAGCCCGTCAGGTAGCCCAGGCCACCAGGGATGTCGGCAGCAACGCGCGCAAAACCACGGCCCGCCGAGTTGACCAAGCTGGAGACGTAGCCTTGGCCAGTGTCGGCAGGGGCAACGATGGGGAATGCATCCCAACCTGAGGAGGGCACCACGGGAAAATCTGACCAGTCAGCCATCCCCCACCGTGAGCCACACGGCTACAGAAATCAAATGTTCTTAGCATTGCCTTATTGTTTACGATGAAGCAAATTAGGTGAAAAATGGGGGTGCGAGGTGCATTTATCGAAATGAACCTACATGGTAGAGAAATACACTAGTTATTGACTAAATGTTTATGTCCGTGCATTTTGCTTTATTATGAGAGTAAAAAATCGGTATGTCCCTATTTTGAAATCGAAAGCAGGCGAACTTCGCGCCTTGGCTGTGTTATCCTCAAAGGAGTGGGAGCGAATGACTCCGCTCATTGAAATTCCTCCAGGCACTGGAGATGAAAGTAAGGTTGTTGAGGGTCTGGCCAAATCTATTCCTCTGAACGGCACTGCTCTTTTGGACTTCATTCCTCCGAGCTCTCCTAAACGCGTTACCCAAATCATCGCTGCCTTAGAGAAAGATAAACGACATATTATTCCTGTCTTTCAAATGGATGATGGCAAGACGGCACAGCCTCACATGAAATCGGTTCAAAGGGATGAGTTTGCTGTTCGTATCCCCCTTAGATATATTTCTGCCAATCTCGATACAGTATTGGCCGCATTTCTTGTGACTAATTCACTCGACGCAAAAAATGGTCATTTGATTCTCGATTTAGCACACATCAGGGAGGAGATGACAGGAACATTGCCTCTGTCGATTATTGCGTTGGCGCAGACGATATCGTCACTGAAGGATTGGAAGACATTAACCATCGCAGGGACTGCTATCAGCGAGATTATTGCGGTGAGGCCAAATCAGCTGACTCTACTGAATCGCGCTGAGATGGACATTTGGAAGGCCGTTGAACCAGCACTACGTCCATTGGTCAATCGTCTGGACTTTGGTGACTACACCATCACAAATCCTGAAATCGTAAATTTTGACCCAACAAAAATGACGGTCAGTCCAAAGATTCTTTATGCCACAGCAAATGGGCAGTGGATTGTTATTAAAGGACGTTCAGTCAAGACTAACGGGTGGGATCAAACGCTGACTATGTGCCAGCAAATCGTTGGCCACCATGACTATCTTGGACCGAATTACAGTTATGGTAGCGATCACATACATAGACGCGCAAACGGCTTGGTGAAATCAGGCGCCTCCGCGACATGGAAAACCGTCGGCACAAATCATCACATTACCCTGGTTGCGGATCATTTCTCCACTGTTCCCTGAACTTGAGTGTTTCCCTAACATAGCTTTTGAGTTCAGGAAGCGTGAAATGTGCTGCAGCGATTTCAGCCAACTTGCGTTTATTAACGCCACAGGTCTTGGGGTTTTGAAGTTTCTGGGCGATCAAGCTTAGAAGCTCTTCCTTCCATAAAAGCGATAGAAGAGCAACAGGGTCCACACTTGGATTGTCAGATGGCTTCCGCAGGACTTCAATTTTTACGCCTTTTTTCGCAGGCATCGCTATTGAAAGCCCCCACCATTGAGGAAGATGGAGCGAACATTTTGTCGCATGCTTGACACCGCACACTAGCGTAAGACGGTCAAATATTCTGCCATAGGCGGACATTTGAGAATCTAACCTCCCCAGAGTGTCAGCATCACTCTTGATCTCAAATCCATGGAGCTTTCCATTGGCGACGGCGATATCGATCCGAATACTGCCCGCAAGAACCCCAAGCTCATGGATTACTCGGCAAGGATCGGGCTTGTTAAGAGTGGGAACGACCTTTTTGATGAGGGCCTGCCGGATATCCCGGTCGCGTAATGGAGTGCTTGGGTGGATCGTTTCCATCGTATCAACACATTAAGATATGTCGTTTTGTTTCCTCCGATCAATCCTCATTCTGTCATTCAATTGATTTAATATAACCGCTTTCAACTGTGGCTACAATAATCAAATGTCTCTCAGCGTTAATATAAATATTAGAGTCTTAAATAGCTTGAAAAAGCCGCTCAAAAACACGTCGCCGCTAACGACAGATCAGGAAAACGTGTCGCAAAAACTCGAAAATTGCGACACGTTTCATTGACGTGTCGCTACGGACGACATAATCTCAAACCATGTCGCAAATATTTGAAAACGACAACATATCCAGGGAGTGGCAGCCTGCTTTACCGTATAATGCGCTGCCCTATCTGCCTCCAGATCAAGATCTAGAAACCAAGCCCATTCTAAAAAAATGCATCACGGCACGGGCAGCCGTCGCTGAACTCAAGCAGGCCGCAGAACTGATACCGAATCAGGCGATTTTGATCAACTCACTTCCCCTTCTTGAAGCGCAGGCCAGTTCCGAGATCGAAAACATCGTCACCACCACCGACCGGCTGTTTCAGTATCGTGAGGCACTGGATGGAAACGCCGATGCCGCCACCAAGGAGGCTTTGCGGTATAGCCATGCGCTTTTTGAAGGTTTCAAAGATCTCGATGATCGCCCTCTCTGCACAGGGACGGCCGAACGCGTGTGTTCGGTCATCAAAGGCATCACCATGAATGTCCGGCGTATCCCGGGCACCGCACTGGCGAATCATCGCACGAAAGAAGTTATCTACACGCCACCGGAAGGGGAAGATCGCTTGCGTAGCCTACTGGCCAACTGGGAGACTTTCCTTCACGGCAGCCAGGAGATTGACCCTCTCATTCGGATGGCTGTTGGACACTACCAGTTTGAGGCCATCCACCCCTTCTCTGATGGGAACGGGCGCACTGGCCGAGTATTGAACAGCCTCTTTTTGATCCACGAAAAGCTGCTCAACCTGCCCATCCTCTACTTGAGCCGCTACATCATTCATCACAAGGAGGACTACTACAGACTTCTTCTGGAGGTTACACGGCAGAAAACGTGGGAGGAGTGGATCGTGTTTATCTTGGCCGGGGTAGAAGAAACCGCACGCTGGACGACCCAAAAAATCGCCGCGATCCGGGCTTTGCAGGAGCATACCGTCCAATACGTCAAAGATCGGGCAGCTAACATTTACACCAGGGAATTAGTCGATTTGATCTTCGAGTTGCCCTACTCACGGATCAGCGATGTGACCACACGGGCCATTGCAGGTCGGCAAGCTGCCTCGCGATATCTCAAAGATTTGGCCAAAATTGGCGTTCTCCACGAGCAAGCTGTGGGTCGAGAAAAGCTATTCATTCATCCCAAGCTGATGCGATTACTCACAAGTGACGAGATGGATTTCGTCCCTTATACCTCCCAGAACTCAAGTTCATAGCCATGTCACCAACATGCATTGACATGCTATGGAGCTTCATGCTGAATGGTGCCATGACCACCGCCCGCACTCTTGCCGCCATTTGCGTCACCGCCGTCGTGATCGCGATCATTGCCTCCGGCCCTGCGTATCTGCGCTGGTGGGATGCGCATAAGGCGGCAGAACAAAAGAAATGGGAAGAATTCCCCGTTGTCAGGCCCGCAGAGCAATAATCATGGAACGGTGCGAAGCACACCGTTCTGGTCCTCTACCAAAGAACCCGATGGCAGCATCCGCGCCTGCTCTGGAGTTAGGCCGCGATGAATTTCTTTCTTCGATGCGCTGGCCCCTTTCTGCTGCGCCTTAGCCCAGCGCTTTAGTTCATCCACAGGAAGCTTGAGCTTTTCGGCGTAGAATTGAGAAGCTGGGATCATCTCGTCGTAGGCTGTCTCGGCTCCCTCGCCGTAGGTCCGCCCGAACTCATCCACATGAAGAGGTGCCTTGGCTTTGCGGCCTGATGGCTTGTTGTGATCTTTGAGGATCTCATTGGCCACGTTCGCCGCCTGGACGGTCACGCCATGTTCCTTGGAGAGTTCAGCGGCCAGCGTGTTCACACTTGCGGTGACATCGTCCATCTTGGCGAGCTCCAGTTGAGCTTCCGCAGATTTCTTTTTACGGTCAAGCAACTCGTCAACGGTGAGGCCGCTGTCATCTGAGGTTGCAGGTGCAGGCGTCTGATTTCCCTCCGGCCCTTTCGGTCCTGGCTGCTGTTTCTTCGGAGCGAACACGCGCTGATACACCTCTGCCACCGAGGGGTCATACATCGCCATGGCGGCCAGGGCTGTTCCGGCACCCGCAGCCTCGGCTTGAGCCGCCTCCCATTCAGCCATCGCTTTAGCATCGGGCTCCATGACCTTCTTCGGGTCGGAAGGATCCTGTTTCCCTTGTGGGCGCGGCATCGCCTGCGCTTTCCCAATGGTCTGAAGCATCGTCAATGCAGACGCGGGTAAGGCCTTAGCAGCATTCTGCCCAGGCTTGTAGTTAGCCGCATGCGCTTGCAGCATCTGCACTGCCTGCATCTTGTGTTCACGTGGCACGTCTTGTCCCATGTCCCAGCGTTGCAGCACATGGAAGGCTCCAGGCTGGCGGGCGCGGAAGTCCTCGAACTGGCCTGGCTGATGGAAAGTCATGATGCTGGACACCGCTTTTTGAGCCGCTTCTTCTTGCCGTTGATTCACACGCTGCTGCGCCATTCCCGACAGCATGGGATTCGCCTTGATGGCCGTCTCCATGGCAAGGGCCTGTTCAGCGATGGGTTGCGCGCGGGGATCGAGCACCAGATTGCCACGGCTATCCTGGCGGGTGAACTTCTGCACATACTCCGTGGCTGCCTCATAGGCATCCAGCACGGATTCAGCATCGCGCATCGTCTGCACCTGGCTGGCTCCGATGGGTGCGGCCGTATCATCCCCAGCGCGCTTAAAGCTCACCACGGGATGTCCATCGCGCGCAGCATGGCTGCCATCGGGATCATAGATGTCAAAGCGGCCCGTTAGAGCCTTGCCCTGATATGACGTCGCGGTGCGGTCCATCCAGCGTCCGACATGCTCGGAGCCATCGGCGTATTGCAGGGCCAACGTCTGCCCCGGCTTGATGCCAGCCATGCGCATCGCCCGCTCCACGTCCGGCGACAAAGCCAGATCACCGGAGCGCAATCGGTTAGGCGTATCCTCACCCGCCTTGATTCGAGCCTGTTCTTGCGGGCTTACCCAGGCCCCGATGCCTGCGCGGCTGTTGCTGTCAGGGGTGCTGTCATTGGCATAGCCGTAGCGAGTCGCTTTACCAATCGAGTTGGCTCCAGGTGCTCCGGCCCCCTGGCCTCCAAAAAGCCGCATGCCAGCCTCCAGACCGCTTCGGATACGAGGGTCATTGTTGAAGCTGTCGTAAATCGCATTGTCAGATCCCGTGCGCAGGGAAGTGGCACGTGTCATCTCCTCCCGGTAGCGCAGGTCTGCTCCCTGTTGCTGAAGTCCCAGGATCTCCGAGGCATTGCCTAACCGCATCTTCTGTTCTTCCAACGGGCGGATGACATCGTTTTGATACTGCCGATCCTCACCTTCCCATCGCATGAGCTGATCCTGACGCTGCATCTGATGGTCACGCATTTGCAGGTCAGAAGCCAACTGCTCCTGCTGCATAGCGAGCTGACTCGCTTCGTTATAGGCCGACAAAAAAGCGCCTGCCGTAGTCAGGCCAGCGCGCGAGTCGGGCAGGGGGATGCTGGAGATCGTAGGAAGAGACATGGGAAAGGTGATTACAAGGCCGTCATCCCTTGCGGGTAGGGGTTGCGGCCAGCTTGAGCCATCGCGGTGAAGTAAGCGCTAGATGGCTGGGCACCGCCTGCGGCATTGGTTCCCGCACCAAACATACCTCCAGCGCCACCGCCGTTGAGCATGCCCCCCATGCCGCCGCCGACGTAGCCACCTACGAGGCTTCCGAGACCTTGGATCATGCTCGCCGTCGCATCCGCTTCGCCTTGGATCCCTGCGGCACGTGCGGTCGCTCGATTGAGATCCGAAGTGTATTGAGCCGAAGCCTGTTTATCGACCGCCTGCTGATACTGCGCATAGAGACTGCGATACTGTTGAATGCCTTGGCTCTTCACATCCTCTTGTGTGAGGCCAAGGTAACCGGTGTAAAGTTGGTTTACGGCACCTGGCCCCATGTCGGTGGCACCCGTGCCGAGCATCTGCCGCCCGATCATCGTCTGTGTCTCTGGGGAGACCTGCCCTCGGAGCTGTTGCAGGACGATCTCATTGGTCATTTCCTGCATGTCCTTGAACGCCGTGCCTCCGCCAAAGGCCACGGGCATGTATTGATTCACCCGCTTGGCTGCCGACTTCGGGTTGTATTGCACTTTATCGAACTGGGCAGCCGCATCCTGCGCGCCCTTTTTGGACACTTGAGAAGCGGCGACAGTGGCACCGGCGGCAACGGCAACAGCGGCTGTGGTAACGGCCATGATCAGAGAGGTTTAAAGTGATGAGTTTCGATGGCAGGAAAGCCCAGGCGCTCAAAGACGGCAGGCAGGCGCTGGTCAGGATCAGCGTTGTGGAAAGTGGCCATGATGCAGGCAAAGGCCTTTCGTTCTCGGGCCCAAGCTTCGAAGTCCTTCACCATGCGCAGGGACTCGCTGCCTGCTCGATGCTCGGGCATCACATACCAGAAAAGCTCCTGAGCCAGGAAGATCCGGCACATGAAATGCGGCGCGAGAATCCCCACCAGTGCACCGACCAAACGATCCTCAATGTAGCTCCCGACCGCATACAGCCTTCCATCCATCCTGAAACGGTTCAGATGCGCCATAAAGTTCGCTTCATCAAACTCGCCCCCCAGTTGGGCCACACCATGGAACTCCCGAGCGATGGGAATCACATCGCTCAGCTCCCAAGGATGAAGGCGGCGGATCATGGCAGGATGTCAAAGAAGATCGCCAAAGTCAGGCGGCAGTTGTCAGGAGCATCCCCAAACGCCTGCTGAGGATAGCGGGAGTGAAACCGGTCTGATGGATAAAAGATCAGGCGGTTCTTTCGGGAGTCGGCATAATCGGTCCTTTGCCAAGCGGCTTCGGTCTGCCCATCGTGTTGCAACCGTGCGGCCAAAGCCTCCGCATTCAGGCACTCGCGTGAAGCCCTCGTCAGGGAGTCCTCGCCTAACTCACGATGCCGCCAGAATGCCGTGCCATAGCCAGGCCGGTCAAACAGATACACCACGCCCGCATGACTGGAGCACAGCGTATCCGCGTGAATCCATTGCACCGTTTCGAAGTTCTCACGGCCCGCCGTAAAACAGGCCATGCGGATGCCGACGCGACAGCCCGTGACCTCGCTTAAAAGCCCCGCCAGATACTCGCCGAAGCGCGGGTCTTTGATCGGGGCAAAGCCGGGATACTTGTGGCCGTCATACTCGGGCGCTTGGTCAAAGTCATGCGTCAGAGCAAAGGCCCGAATGGCCTCATACTCGGGGAAAAAATCATCAAGGATGGTGAGTGCGTTGTTCATCGGAATCTGCGGATGGAATACCGAGAGCCAGAGCGAATCGGGCGGTTCGTGTTGGTCACGTTCAGGGCAATGCGCTGGCCGCTGCGGGACTTGCCGAGCGCCGTCTTCAGCATCTTCACTGCGCGCTCCTGGTATTCACTGCCCTTGCCTGTTTGTTCATCGTCAAAGGCCATGATCGACTGAGCCATCAGCCGATAAACCTCCCGATGCTGAATCAGGGAGATGTCATCCAGCGCATACAGTTCCGCAAACTGGAGAGACACCCGCGCACGCACCGTCACCGGATGTTTCACATCCACACCGGTGAGCAGATAGCGCGTCAAGGAAGGGGCTGTCTCATGCTGGCCAAGTCGGGATAACCAAAAATAGGTTTGGCTGTTGGCATCAAAGGCGAAGACCTCGATGCATCCCTTCGTCACAGGCTTCACCAAGGCTGAGATATGACTCAGGGCCACATTCGTCATCGCAGGCTTCGTCTCCGCTGTGCCTTGAAGGATGGGAATGGCAAATCCCGGCACGCCGTTGGTTCCGCGCAGTTCCCGCCCCTGCCAGTCCAGGCCATAAAAGCGCAGTACCGCCCCGGCATCTTCCTTCTCACTGGAGAAACAGCCCACGGGCAGCGTGGCTGGCAAATCCACCACCGTGGGGAACCGATCACCCAAGTGTTGCAGGATACCTTCAGGCGAGTTCATGGAAACGTGTCCGGGCCCTGATTCCAGATACTCAAAGCCCATCGGCAGGATCCGCCCCGGCTGACCATCCATCGCCAGCGCTGTGATGGCACCAAACTGAGAAGGCAGCGTGATGCAGCCCTTGGCCGTCACAAAACACACATCCGCCTCCGTCCCCGGCCAATCATCCCGACTCATCAGGATCTCATTGATCCGGTTGTAGGCCTTCATGGCACGCCCCACCTCAGACGGTTGGCAGAGGGATCCCAGCCGCAAGGCGGGAGAAATCACCTCAAGAATATCACGGACGCGCCAGAGCATAAATGACAGTTGAATAATGAGCCAGATGGATCAACGGAAAACCTTAAGTTCCTGTATAGGCTAGGGTATAAACGTCCCAATCAGGCGATGTGCCTCGAAACCATTGAGATGGAAATTTGATCTTCACATAACCGTCATCAGAGCCGCTGTTGTTATACGTATCGAACTGCTTTTCATCACTCTCTGCGGTGAGATCTGGAACCCCTGAAGATGTTCCATTCGCCAATTTCCATCCCGCCAGGGGCTTGGACGCAATGTCCTCCGCAACAGTAGCCTTCGTGCGGATCACAGTCATCAACTGGCCAATCTGTCCGGCCACAGTCCAACCTTGCAGGTCTGGCATCCACAGCGCCAATCCAAGATATCGGCCATCGTCATCAAACATAAACCTGGGCCTGTCGCGATCCTCGGGAGTGGCTTGCAACATCGTGCCGGCTGTGTAGCCGAAGAGCAGATTGTTTGCGGTGACAGATAACTTGGTTGATTCAATCCACAGCCTTAAGTCCTCCATATTCCCTGGACAGCCAGGGTAAGGGCTGAGGATGGACTTAACATCGAATTGAGTGGCAATTGCTTGCCCAGAGGTCAATGGATGAGACATGAGTTAAAGAGCGGTGGGTGGGGCTTTCTGCAGGTCGTAAGAGAATAAGTCCATTCGGCAGGTGTAATCGGCTGCCAGTGGTTCTGGGTCTGAACAGCCCGTGACGTTGGGCGTATTCGGATCCGATTTGGGTTCACCCGTTTCGATGGCGACTTCTTGCAGGGTGGCGAGGCCTGTGATTTCAAAGATCGGCGAGGCCTCAAAGAAATCAGGATGTTCAGGTCGGGGGAGATTGATGCGCGCACTTTGGCTGGGTGCAGGGAGTTGGATGCCGCAGTCAGAGAAGCCTAGGCATGCAGGGCTTTGAAGACTATGGTTAAACCATGTTTGGGTGGCACCACGGTCCACTTGCCACCAGCCTTTGATCTTCACGAGTCCGCGCGCATCGCCCAGTCGCATCGAGACTCCAGCAATCGGTTTGCTGCGAAAGGGATTGTCCAAGTCCGTGGGTCGCAGTGATGCGATCATCGGTGTCGCCTTCGGAGCGGGGGCCAAATCATGCCCGATTTCGACACCTAACTCGTAGAGCCGATGTCGATGATCTGAATCAAACGACAGGATGAAACAGCGGGGGCGTCCGCCAACCCTAGCCGTTGCCATGCAGACCGGGAAAACCCCGGTCCAAAGGCCATCCCACACCGGCTCCACAGGGATCACCGCATCATTCTGGAGAACCACCAGCCCGCGATGCCGCACATGATGGCGACCATCGAAACGCCTGATGCGCTCTGGCTGCACGGTCGTCAAAACACGATCATCAAACTCCACCGCATAACGATGAGCGCGCAAGGTTGCATCCTCCGTCCGGTAAAGGTCCCACACCTCGGCATCGATGGGATCAATCCGCGCGTCTTGTTGGCGGGAGATCGCGGAGGCCATCGATTGAATACGGCCGTTGTGATCGGAGAAAATGACATCGTTCCCACGCGCGACCACAGCGCGATGAGCACAGGCTCCCACCTTAGGGAGGATGGTGGCGCCGATATCTGAAGTGATCCACTGGTCACGTGGGATACTCACATTGTAAGCTCGAGTGCCACTCTCACAGAAAACCAGGAGCGCACCTTTATCATCATTGCCATTGAGTGCCGGGCCGAACGCCATGGCCATGATCCGGCCCAACGTGGCAGGCACTTCAAAAAAGCGTGCGTTTTTGAAATACGCATTCGCTTCCGTGAACGCCAGAGGGCCGCTGCTGGGATCAAACTCATGATCCGAAAAATAAATGCGGCGGCGGCCATGATCCGCCACGGCCAGCCTCCCCCAACCATCCGCCATTAAAGTGCCCGTGCGCATCATGCCTACCTCGATGGGCTGCTGGAGGATCGCGGTCTGATTCACCAGCACAGGTCGCGAGGTGCCATCCTGCACCACCAGCCAACCGGCACGCTGTTCGAAAAACACGAAGGGCAGCTTCGGATTGAACAGCGGCTTGCTGGAGTCTGTGCCCTCCGGATAAACATGGGAAATCCGCATCGTCTCAAGGTCCAACCTCAACAACCGACCATCGAACGCAAAGACCAAACAGGATCCAAACGTAGAGTTAAATACTCCAACGCCCTGGCAGACACCTGTTTCCCAGAGAGATTGTGCCCGGACATCCATCCACAGCATCTCTCTTGCCTTAAAAGGCGGTCGAGGCGCAGCCCATCCAGTGCGCACTGTCCCGTTCACCAGGAGGCGCAGTTGTTCCGTCCGCAAGTTGCGCGGATTCTCAGCGGCGGCATTCATGCCGCCTGCATAGGAAGCATAGAGAGCGGCTGGCATTAGAAGAAATAACCATGCACATGGATGGAAGCCGAAGCTTGGCTTGTGCCCCCCTTCTCAAAGTTCAACTGACACAGGGGTGAAACAGTTCCGTCAAGAGTAACGATGGGATGGGCAACACTCTGAAAAGAGTGAAGGGAAGCCAAAACAATGCCTCCCTTTTTGACCTCAAAGCCCCACGCCAATGTCGTGTGATCATACGAATTTCCATAAAGCTGTATCGTCATCGCCACAGCTAACAGAGGAGGTAAGGGATTTGGAAGGTTGGGCAGTGTTAGGGTGCGAGTTGCTGTCATGGCTCCCGAGCCAAAAGTCTCAGAAAACACATTCACTGGAGTCGTCAGAGGAGCATACACTTTTCCCGCGCTTGCTTGCCATCGACCACTGACCACTTTCAGCATCTGACCCTCTTGACCCCGTAGCGTTCCTGGATCCCCATTCAAGGATCCGTTGATGACATTCAGCGCGTTGACCTCTCCAACTGAGCCCGAATTAATCGACGGTGGAGAGATCAGTAGATTGCTTCCAGCCCTGATTAACGTTCCCCCGGGAACGTTCACATTCTTGAAACTGACGACTTCGCCACTGACGCCCGTGATCGTGACATAACCAAGAGGTGCGATCCAGACCGAAGCGCCGACGATAGCCCAAAGAAGCGCATTTTGTGAAAGAAAACTCCCAGAAGCGTCAATGCCCACCATGTTGAAATCACTCTTCACCATGGGGTAAGCGAAAGCCGAGGCAGCATTGCTCGAACTGGTTGCTTCACCTCCCGCCACACTGCCCGTGGATTGCACTGCTTCGCGCCCACAGGGATACGCTTGCGGTGTCTGCACCACTTGCGAGCCATAGGGAACGACGACCAGAGAACCTGGAGTGGGAGGATTGAAAGGTGTGCCGGAGGGGCATCCGCAGGAAGAAGAATTGCTCATGATCAGATCAGATTTCGGAGGTGAGGAGATGGAGTTCCAGGCCGTAGGCAGAGGGGTAGATACCCCCGTGGGAGACACGGGCACGCAGAGCGCACTTGGCAGGCACCAGCAGAGAGATTTCTGGGTCCAGTCGGGCTGTGAGTTGCGGTGCACTCACCGTCAGTGCACTGGTCAGATCCACATAGATTTCATTGTTGCCCCCAGACACTTGCAGCGTCAGGTCCACAGGCCCGGCACCACTGCAAATCGCGATTTCGATCGCGTGGATTCGGAAAGCCACATTGCGCCGAAGCAGATAGGTATCGCCAATCACCACGCCTTGATCTGGATCACGCAGCGAGATCGTTTGCCAGTTCAGGCGCACCGTTGTTTCGGAAGGATCAATCTGCGCCAGCTTGGCTAGGATGGCCGCATCCGCGCACGACACACAGCATAGGCTCGGCTCCACATCGGCACCCGTCACGGGATTGGCCAGCTCTGAATCAGGCACGCTCACCGTGTATTTCCAGGACGTGAGGCTGAGCTGTTGAACGGCCGTGATCGTGGCTCGCAGATAGCCGCTACCATCCGCGCTCTTCGCCTTCTGATCGGTCAGAAGTTTGACAAACGTGAGATTACCCACGCCACACACCAGAGGCGGGCAGCCGGGATTGCTCGGAAGGGTAAAGGTGAGAGTGGTGGCCATGGTTAGACTTTCTTGAGGATGACCTGCCAGCCGATGTGCAGGACTTCGAATTGACCGGCGAAGACTTGAAGAAAAGCATCGATGCCCAGCTTGGGCGGCTTCTGCCCTGCCTTCTCCCATTCGTAGTCATCAAAGATCAGCACCCCACCAGGGAGAAGAATGGGCCAAGCCAAAACCGCATCCGTCAGCACCGCCTCAGCACGGTGATCGGCATCGATGTAAATGAAGTCGAAGCGTTGCCGGATGCTCCGCAGCATCTGATGTGAGTCGCCCTTGCGCACTTCGCAGCGATCATGCACACCGGCCGAAAGGATGTTGTGCAGAAAGCGCCCATGGATCTCGCGGTCACGCCAGTGATCCATGCAGATCAGACGCGCCGTCGGGTGCGTGGCAATCTCCTGCAAAAAGAACAGCGCTGAACGACCTTCAAAGCTGCCGAGTTCAAGCCCCCGCAGCTTTTCACGTCCGGCAAAAGGGCCGAGGACTTCCCGCCACTTGGAGAAGTGGTGCGTGGTCCAGTCTTGAGTGAACACAGGTGGCTTATCCATCTTCTCTCCTCCCGATAAAATAATGTGCCACAGCCTCCCTCACTTCTGGCGAGGCCGCCTCGGTCCAGCTCAGCAGGCCGTTTTCATCCACCGTCACCGCATTCACACAGTCGAGGTCGCGGATGAGGTCGATGCGTTCATCGTAGCGCCGATTCTCCCGGCTACCGTGATGTTCATGCCAGATCTGCCCATGCACATATCCGGTGGAGACACGCCCGAGTTGCAGCCTCCAACGCAGATACAGATCTTGCCTTGTGCCCAAAGCTTGTTCGCACCGGTGCCAGAGCGGACTGTCCAGAAACGCCGCCGCCATCAGCGTATCGCCACTGCCCAGCACACACCGGGGATAGAGTCCTTCCGCACGTTCCAGAATTTCTCGCCGCGCTGCCCAGGCAAACCCCGGGTGCCCTTTCCATTGCTGATCCAGCCCCGTCATCGTCGAGCAATAATGCCGTCGTTCGATCGAGCCGTCTTCGTGGGACCAGAACGCTTCATGGAAGGGCTGAACCACATCATAGGCCATCAGAGCCTGTTCCGTTTGGCTCACCCAGTGCGGATTCATGAAATCCAGATCGCTATCCACCCACGCAATCGCCGTGTATTCCGGCGGCACCATGCCCAGCGCCACATTCAGCAGGGCCTCCTTTTGCCAGATCACATGTTTCTGGGGATCTGCCAGGATCACTCTCCAGTTCGGTGCATCGGCTAAAACGGGTATTTGGTTAGGCAGCACCGCCTCAACGCCGAACACCGGAATCCCTTGCCGCTCCATCGCTCGCAGGAAGCGCAGGCAGTTCGCTCGCGGCCTCTTGAACCCGGCGAAGTTAAAAAAGCAGGTGATGACCGCCAGCTTTCGCGGTGGCGGTAGAGCACTTTGAGTCTGTGAGCGACGGATCATTGAGTGGCTTGAAAATGCATGGCGTCGTAGCCGTTGTTGGGGACCGTCTTGTGAGTCCAAAAAGCTCCAGCCGAGAGCCAGCCCTCTCGTGAGAAGGCTTCCATGATCTCTAACGGCATGTCTGCTCGCAGAGGCCACGGGGTGTTGAGCCCGTTGTCATCGGCATCCAGATCAATGGCAATGCCCCAGGCATGCATGGAGAGGGAGGAGCCGCCACGGCTGTTGCGGAAGTTGTAGATTCCACCGTAGTCCTCGGCTTCCTCCATGATCTCGGGACGATCACCCCATCGATCACCAATAACGGCGAGGATACGCAGCAATGAATCCTTCACCTTCCGATGACAGCGGCTGGTGAGCACGCGTTTCCCTCCATAAAACATCGGGTAAGGAAAGGTGAAAGAAACAAGCTGACTTTCATCTCCCGGCTGGCCGTAGAAAGCGATCAGACTGCTCCGATCACTCTTGGGCCACGGGTTGATCGCAGGCATCAGCTTACGCAAATGTCCGCGACAAGCCGCCATGGAGACGGGGCCCCAAACTCCATCATCTTTCACGCCGATTCGGCGTTGCATGGCTTGGATGTCTTCAGTCTTCATGAGCATCAAAAACCAAACACTGAAAGACCCAGGTCCAGCCAAGACACTTCCTTCGCTGGAGTGACTTCAGCGGCCTCCTTGGCGCTGGTGGTGTGTCCGCGCTTGTATCGCTGATCGAGATAAGCGCTGCTCGCATCCAGCGAGACTTGTCCCCACTGGCCAGCGGAGAGGCCCGCAAAGGTTTTGGTGCCATCGGCGCGGGTGGCGCAGGATAGCAGGCTGCAGGCAAGAGTGAAGACGAGGAGGAGGCGGGCGAGGATGGTGATCGTGATTTTCATGCGGTTATGTGGGTTCGTTGTTGGGCGAGCTTCACCAGCTCAAGGCGGAGGTTCTGGCGGTCGGTATCACACTCTTGGATGTGGGCTTCACAGCGTTCGATGTGGGCTTCCATCGCATCCAATCGCTCATTGCGTTCTTGGCTAAGTTGGGCCAAGAGAGCGCTATTGCTGTCCCTCTGTTCCTTCAGGGATTGCAATAGATATCGGATGCCGATAATGAAAGCGGCCACGATAGGACTGGATGAAAGCATCGGCTCCCACGAGGATGGTAGATCAGGGCTCATAATTGAGAGGCTTCGATAAAGGCTTGATCGATTTGCTCGTCAGTGGTGAGATCAACGATGGCAGCCATGGCGATAGTGAGCGGGTGATAGCGCTCGGTGGATTCCGCATCGTTGAAGTGGACGGCTGCATGATGCTTCTCTGTCGGATCGCTAATGGCCGAGATAGCCGCTTTGATCTGCATCACTCGGCTTGCGCCTAACCAGAGATTCCGTTGGCGGCGGGTGATGACTTGAGGAACAGGCGGAGGCGCAGCAAGCTGGCCGTCGAAAAGCACATACCCCTCCCAAACCGCATGATCTTCGGGTATTTCGGCACAGTGGACGATCAATCCCGCCTCGTTGAGTTTGACGATTTTTACCATAGTCTTACCCCCCAGAATTCGCAAAATTCAGTGCCGCTTTCAAGGGAGCGCGTCTCCCCAGAGACTTGTTGCAGTGTGACGGTCCAAGCGTTTCCATTACCCTCGACTAGCGAGGTGAGAGCAACGGTATGGTCATCAGTTGCCTGCAAATAACGCCCTCCTAGAGGTGTCTCTCGAATGACGGTAGAGCCGTCCTTGATTCGGAGGTTATAGCTGGTCGCGACGTTTGAGTTGAGGTGAACGACCTTGGCCGCAATCAACCACCCTTGACCGTTGGGGATCGTGACAGCGTTAGAGCTAAAAATGTTTGCCGAATCAAATTCTTCGACATCCCAAGTGACGGTCGTTTCTACGTTGTTGTTGATTGTTTGATTGGTGGATTTGTAAACGCGGAAACGTGCCGTTCCCGCCACAGCGGAACCACCGCCCACATTGGCATCTACGTAGGCCTTAACGCTTTGCTGACTTGGCGGATTCGTGGCCGAGTTGCTCGCCATGTTGTCTTCGTCCAAAACATCCGAAGCGGCTAGCTTGGCATCGAGGGCGGTTTGTAAACCTGTAACATTGCTGATTGAGTGGGTGTGAGATGCATTAGCTTTCCCGGCAAGGGCGGTGTCGATTTCACTCTCAGTGTAATATCGGTCGTCGTGATTATGAGACGCGTCGGCCTTTCCGGAGAGGGCAGTATCAATCTCGCTTTCGGTATAATACCGGTCATCGTGAGTGTGACTTGTCGGCGTGCGAGCATCACTGAGCCGTGAGTCATCGCCAGCGCAAGCCTCTGCGCTGCCTGTGCCCAAGGCGCGGACCGATGGCGTGCCAGCGGCTTGGACAGAGAGACCAGTGTGCGAGTGATTACCCGTAGCCACCTCATCAGCGCCAGTGCCCGTGCTTTTGGTAGCGGCATTCCCCAGGTCCAGAGCCGTGCGCATCTCTGCCTTTGACGAAGAAGACATGAAGGCATCGACTTCAGCTGAAGTGGTTAAATCAGACATGGGTTTAAGCGGCGAATCTCAAGTAAGAACTGGTTCCATCAGGGCGGAGATAACGGCTCACAGCATCCGGGCGGCGATAGGTGACGTCCATGCCACCCTCAGACTCCCCCGGCAGAGTCACCCCGGCAGGATCACTCCACGGCCCCTCCCCATTGTCATTGGCCCCCTGGACGCGAAACTCATACAAGCCGTCGCCGGACGACCCGCTGAACATGTAGGTGTTATCGGGGCCGATACTCTCCTCGTTCCACCCACCCCCATTGTATCGCCACGAATACCGATAGTAGCTTGCACCAGGAATCAAATTCCAAGTCAGGTAAGCCTCGTAGCTCAAATAATCCACCTCCACAGAGAGGTTTGGAGTTTGCATCGTGACTGGCAGAATGATCGCGACGGATTCAGACGATGGCCCTTCTCCGGCGTCATTATAAGGAACAACTCGGAATGAGTAGGTATCCACGCCGCTGCCAGTCAGATCGACGTGCTCATCAGTATCAGTAGTGTCACTGTAAACCTCCCAAGTGGCACCGTCATCGTCTGAGTATTCAACCGAATAGCCAAAGCCAGCGCTGCCCGTCTTATTGCTGGGAGTCCAAGACAAATCGACAATGGAAGATAACTCGTCGCCAGGAACGAGGTTCAATACTGGCTGGAGTGTTGGTGGCATCAACACAGACCCAGCACCAGAGCGGTGAGGGAAGCTTAAGCCAATGCCAAGTCCAAGTCTCATATCGTGTTACCAGAGCCGCACAAGATCAGATGCAGTCGTCGAGGCTTTCACCTGCGTTGCCATGATGGGCAGCCAGGTGCCGTCGGGCACGTTGATGAAGGTCACGTCTTGCCCTCCCACCGTCGCCACCACATCACCACCTGTGCCCACATACAGCGCACGGCAGTTCTCCAAGGTCGTTGAATCACTCGGAGTGACGGCCTGCGCATTTGAGGCCGAGGCACCCGCAGCCCCGCCCGAGATCAACTGCCGAATCGCGTTCAGCAGTTGATCCGCACTGGCGGGAGGTTGCTCCGTGAGAGGATTGCTCATGGCCGTTATTGAGCTTCAGCCGCTCGCGAGGTGCCGGGGTAGTTGATGCCAGCCGCTTTCGCAGCCTTGCCTTCTTTCACCGAGGTGGTGAAGCCCCAGGGGACTTCGATCTCCCGGCCATTGATCACACGTTTGACCGTGTAGCCGCGCCCAGGCTTCGGATCTTCAGGCGCTTGAGGTAGGGTCGTATCACTCATCGTGTTTTCAGAAAGGAAGAGAGCGGGCGGCTCGTGAGAACCGCCCGCTCAAAGTTGGTTAGTCGCAGTTTTCAGCGGTGAAGCTGACCTTGTTGGTGCCCACACCGTCCTGGAAGGTGATGTGGCCCGACTTCAGCGCCTCAAGAGCCGCGCCACCATCCGCATCCGCCGTGATTGTCACCGTCCACAGGTAGTCGGCTCCCAGGGTCACCACCGCCGTTCCGCCACCATTCGCACCCAGATAGGTGTTCAGCGCGGTTTGCAGCGCCGCAGCCGTCGTGAAC
This sequence comes from Prosthecobacter debontii, assembly GCF_900167535.1. Lineage (NCBI taxonomy): Bacteria > Pseudomonadati > Verrucomicrobiota > Verrucomicrobiia > Verrucomicrobiales > Verrucomicrobiaceae > Prosthecobacter > Prosthecobacter debontii. The sequence continues at coordinate 123,057 of NZ_FUYE01000003.1, read as the reverse complement.
GGTTCACCCGTCACAATCGACGTGTTCGAGCTGTTCTGCACATCGCTCACACTGTCGGTGTAGAAGGCCGCAAACAGCGTGCAGTTCACATCGGCATCACCCTCTGTGCCGTCACCACACAGAGCGCAAGGCTCACCCGCTTCATCCGAAGGTGTGGAGGCAGGCAGGAAGGCCAGGTGACTCCACGGATCGCATTGCTGACGGCAGTTCTGAGCGGCAGACAAGCTGGACGGCAGACTGATGTCAATCGAACGACCTGCGGCATGACGATGATCACCGGCGAAGGCGTTGTTCGTGTGGATCGTGCCGATCAGATACTTCTTCCCGGTCTGACTCACGATGAACAGCGAGGTGCCTGGAGGTGTTGCACCATCGGCTGGAAGAGTGCCTGTGATGAGCAAGTTCAGGTAACCCGCAGCGGTCAGGCCACAGGCGGTGATCGGATAACGGTTCACATCGGCATCGGCACCAGGAAGCACACCGCTGAGCGTGTAATCCTTCACCGTCGGATGCGCGGCCAAAGCCATGATTGCACGGGAACGCTGAGGGAACATCCCCTTCATGCCAGAGGCATAACGAGCCAGGAACCAGCAGTTCTCCGCATCGGGATCGTTCTCGGTTTTGATGTTCACCGGAATGAACTCGCCCGTGTAGTTGGAGGCGGGGAACATCTCCACCTTGCCGTTGCTCATGGACTTCACCATGGCGCGGGGTGGCACCAGCCATTCGACGGAGTCCAGGTTGGCCCAACGGATCTCCTCATACTTCGCAATCGCGGGGTTGCGGTAGTCAGGGTTTTCCTGCTGCTCGAAGCCAGCAGCGGCACCGCCAGAGGCAGGCACCGAGATGCGGCTCGGGATGATGCAATCTTCCCAGGTTTCGTTGCCCACAGGCTCACGGAAACGTCGAGGGTAGGGGACCAGCGCAAACACGTATTTGCCCCGGTTCTGCACAAAACCCAGTTCGGGGATGTGAACCTCACCACCGAGCTTGCCGAAGTCTGTCGCCACCTCGCGGGCATATTGCTCCGCCATCGCCTGGAACATCTCATGCCCCAGGAAGATCATCTGCTTCTCGGCCAGCACATCATTGAGCTTCTGGCCCTCAGGTGTCGTGGCTCCACGTGGCGTGTTGTAAACCATCGGATGCAGAGCTTCCAGCCAGCGCCAGGTCAGGATCGAAGTCGGGCGGCACCACTGCGGGTAGCTGCCCACCTGTTCGGCTTGATGACCAAAGCCAGAGTTCAAGATGCGGCAGGTCACCGTGCGCTGGAAAGACATCGTCGCCCAGTGCATCCAGATGCCACGCGTCCAGTTCACCATGATCTGGCGGATCTGAGCCATCTGAGCTTCGCGCTTGGGTTTGAAGCACAGGTCCCACTTGCTGAACACCGGAGACTTCACCGCATCCTTGTAGAGGCAGGCGGAGACCTTGCGATGCCCGTAGCTGATCGTCTTGGTGACGTTGAAGGCACTCGGGTTGTAACCTGGGGCCGCTTCCTTGATCACTTGCCAGTTCAGCACATCGCGCTCCGTCGGTGCGGAAACATCGAAGACGAGCGTGGTATCCGTGTCGCCCATCCCTTCGGCGAAGAACTTCTTCGTCCTGGAAATGTAGGCCAGGAATGGATCCTCGCGCATGAGAGTCTGATAGACCTCACTGGAAAAGAATCCCGGTGTATTTTGCATCGCCGTGATGACTTCGGCGGGATCGGAAATGTCAGGGTTGCCCCCACCTCCCAGGGTGAATGGCAGCGTATTGATATCAGGCATGGAAAAGAGAAAAGAAGGTGATGACCACACGATGAGGCTGTGGCCTTGCCAGTGTTTCCCTCTCCCGGTCGCGGAGCGGCGCTTACGCGTGTTTTAAACCCGTGGCAGCGGTCGCCTGCCTGATGAGACCCGATGAGGAGTTATGGGTTATTCCATAGATCAAAGGCAACTGATTTTTGTCATCAGATGGAACATTTCTAACTCCTGCCAATCCCAATGGTGCCAAACATGCCCGCGAGGTCAAAGCCAGAGGCTGCCCCTCCACCACCGCCAGGCGCTCGCCCGCCTTGATTTGGCTCAAGTGAGCCATAGCGCGCAAGCTGCTGCTCCAGCCCTGTCACCTTGCTCATCAAATCCTGACAGAGATTCGCATAGAAGTCGAAGCCCGCCGACTTCGCCATGTGCTCGGTAACCTCTTGAGCGGTCAGATCATAACCCGCCTCAAAGCGTTTGCCGATCTGTTGCATGACCGCTTGTCCGGCTGGCGTGCGGAAATACACGTTACCCTTTTCACCCATGAGGGTCTCTGCCACGGCGGGCACGGCGGCCACGAGTTGGCTTTTGAGGGCATCGGTGAAGCGTGCGGCCATCACACCTTGTTGTGCTTGGGAATAATCCTTCCACTTGTTCAGCTCGGCCAGAGGATCGCCTTTCAAGGCCGCCTCACGTTTGGCGGTGAGATCCATGAAGCTTTTCGCACCTTCAGTGAGGAGAGCTTTGACCGTCGGATTTTCGACGCCTTCAAGGGCCGTGGCAATCTGGAGCAGGCTCTTCGCTTCCAAGACTGCCGTGACGACCTTCTCCTCAAGCCCCGCCTCCTTGGCCACGCCCTTCATCTCATCCAGAATGGAAGCGCGGCGCCCATCATACTCGGCACGAAACGCAGGGTTCGAGGCCAGTTCTTGAGAGGCCTTGAATGCCGTGAACTCCGCCAACTCGCTCGCATGCTGTTGCTTGAGCGACTCTGTCGCTGCACGATTGGCCTCCAGCTCCGCTTGCAGCCTCTTCACCGCATCCGTCTGAGGCATCCCCGGAGTTTTGGCGGGCTGTTGAGCGAGCTTGTGCTCCAGCATCAGCTTCTCGGCGGTCAGCGCCTGCACATCCTTCATCGCTGCTCCCAAGGTGGCACGGATGCTTTTCCAGTCCTCGAGTTTGGCGATCTTCGTCCCGTCAGGATTCTCGGGACACTTGTCGTTATACCACTTGTCGAAGTCGAAGCTAGGAGGGGACTGCTCCGAGGGCTTTGCGCTTTGAGCGGGATCGGCTTGAGCTTCCGTCGCTGGAGTGGGCGCGGGCTGACCAAGGCCCGACAGAAAAGCCTCGAAGGAATTGGGGGTCGAAGGTGAGTCGGAAACCGCTGCTGGAGCCGATGGGGCAGGGGACTCGACCGTCGGAGATGAAGAGTCACCGCCGCCGAAGCCTGCCATTTGGGCGGCAGTCATGGGAGAGCCTTCGCCTGCGGGTGGTGTCTCTGTGGCGGCATTCAATAAGGGGTAGGGATGCAGTTTCATGGGAGATCAGTTTTGTGCGGCTTCATCCGGCTGGTGGCCTTTCGGCTGGCGGGTGGCCGCGGCGCAGAGATGGGCAGCGTCAGCGTCTGGGTGAGGAGTCCAACCACCGCCTCGTAACCCCGATGAAAGCCCAGAATGCCTTGGGGGTTTTGCTGCTCTTTCATTGCTTCACGAAACGACTCCTGAGGGTCCAGATTCTTCACCCGCGCCGCTTGTTTCAGCGGATGCTCTCCGTCCAACACCGCCAGCAGCTTGCGGCCTGTGTCGGTCTCCAGAAACTCCACGAGTTCTCTGACGGCCGTAGTATCTGCGCAGAAGTCCTTGGCGCTGAGGTGACGTTTAGACTTGGGGAGCTCCGATTCTTCCATATGAGTTTCCTTCGCTAGGGATGGCTTGGGCTTCTTTCAGGGCAGCCGCTTGGCTTTTGGCGGTTTCACCCCCTTTGGCGAGCTGCATGTCCAGCTCATGACGCTCTTTCATCTGCTGAACCGTCAGACTGTGGCGCTGGGCTTCCAGCTCACGCTTCAGAGCTTCTGTGGCCGCTGTTTCTCGATCTTTGACCGAGGGTTGAGGATTGCGCAGTTCTTCAAGCTGCTGCCGTTGCCGCTGCATGTCCTCTTCCTGAATGCGCTGCTGAAGTTGAGCCTGTCGATTACGCAGATCGGCCCAACGTCGGTTCAGGTCTTTCCACTGTTCGGCAGCGAACTTGTCGGCTCCGAGGAGATTCAGGTGAACGCTGCAGTGAGCCTCGCACCGCGCGACTCTCTGGAAGGCATCGCGATTGGACAGAGCTCCTTGCTCAAGGCGCTGATACACTTCCTCGGCATAGACCGTGTGCTCTCCGGCATGGATGAGATGCACATCGTCAGGACGCACATCAATGCGAGTATCACTGGTTTCGAAAATGTTGTTCTCATTCTGCGCATTCCACCGGTGCAAGGCGAGAGCATGGTCGGCTTTTTTCTTCCGCCCTGAGAAGGTCTCGGCTTTTTCTCGATCTCGCAGCCGTGAATGGAAGACATCAAAGCGAAACTCTTCCTTCGCATCCTCCGACATCGTTCCATAGAACTCCTTGAGGTCCATCAGGGCCAGGAATTGATTGATCGGGTCACCATCGCCAAAGATCGTTCGAATGCCAATGCGCTGGATGGACTGAATATCCTGATCCGTCACGCCCTTGCTTTTGACCTGCTCGAGCATGGCCCGCGCCTCAGCACCTCCCGGATCTTGGTCCGTCATCTGACGATCCAAGATGCGGCGGCAGCGGATGGTGTGGAAGTGCTTGAGTTGAAGATAGAACCGAGCCACCTCGTTGGTCTTCGCCCCCTGAGTCATCTGATACTCAATGCGGCTTTGAGTGGCCGTTTTTTCTCCACCCCGCAGGTGTGAGTAATCCGCTCCCCCTGAGGCGCGATTGCGCACCGAGGCCATGTTACGAAACTCCTGCTGCAGGCCGAGCAACCCCACCGCTGGATTGGCAAACGAGGTTTGATTGACCTCCAGCTCCTTATCGAAAAACGTGAACGGACCATTGATCTGGATCCGGTTCATTTCACTCAGGTCGCCACTGTCCCCCTGGAACGTCATGTTCGAGGCAATCCAGGTCGTGTCCACCGCCTTGTTCAGGTTGCGGTTCTCGATGTCGTGGAACGGCAGCATCTTGATGCCGTAGCCGCGCACGTTTTGCACGTAGCCCTGGCCCAGGCCTAACGGGAAAAGTGCCAGCACCTCCGACATCCTTTTGTGCCGACCCACCTTGGAGTAAATGAAGCCGATGCCTTCTTCTTCGGTGAGAAAGTGCTCACTGACGCCCCCATCCCATTCCTTGACGTAAAAGATGAAGCCCGGGATTGTGCCCTTGTTCTCCTGAGCAAAGAACAAGTCGTTGGACTGAAGGCTCATCGAGTAGCTCTCCGGATCTCGCCAAATCTGCGAGACCAAGGAACTGCCGCCGTCCTTGGCATAGTGAGCGATGGCTTTCGAGATGGCGGAGGGATTCCAGCCCAGCTTGGCCGCATCCTCTTTCTTCGCCAGCTTGGTGAGCAGATCCGTGATCTCGAACTCCGTCTTGATGGCAAACCACATCCAGCTATCGGGATTGAGCTTCGCCGTGTCGTGCGGGGTGATGAGATTGCCAGGATGCAGGCTGCGGAAGTGCCAGCCATGCGGATGCGGAAAATGAAAAATGCCCAGGCCATGCGCGCGCCGGTTATGCACCATCATTTCCAGCTCATTCAGCCACTCGCCCCATCCATCGAGCAGTTCCTTATCCGCTTCTTCGAGGATACCCGTCACATTCACCAGGGATGCAGGGATGTTGTCTGCACGGGTAAACTTCACGTAAGTCTCCGGCTGCGTGGCGAGGTTCCAATCAATGTCGGCACCTTCATTGATGCCCGCCTCCATGCCGCCCCAGTCCACATTGGCCGTCCAACCCAGGCCATCCAACCGCAACGCATTCTCATCATCCGGCGGCACCCGATCATAAGCGTTCTCGACCTCCCGATACACCTCAAGCCGTGGCTCCAGAGCCCGCACCCGAGCCTGAATCATGGCCAGGGCCTTCGTTGGATCTGAGGCGCGGCTCTTCGTCTGAGCAGAGGGAGCGGCGGCCTTGGGCGGTGCAAGCGTGTCGGTCATGCGAGTTCCTTTCGTTTCCAGCAATGATCAGGGAGTTTGGCCAAGGTCTTAGCCGATGTGCTCGCCTGTAGGATGTCAGGCGTGAAGTGAACGATCGTGCGTAGTTCGCAGGAGCAGAGCTGACAGATCCCCAGCTTGTCGTCGTGGACTGTCGTAGCACCATCGATCCGCTGGCGCATCTGGCCGTTCGCCCACTTCTCTAGCCAACTTGGGTCTGTCGGAAGTTCATTGTGCGGACGGCATGCGACACAAATAGCCGCGCGCTGGGTGGCGAGTTCGGGTGACGCGAGCACCTCATGTCCGGCAGCCTCCCGCGCGCGGATCATCGCGAAGGCTTTCGTTCCCTGCCACCACTGAGAGATTGTTCGCATACGAGGATGGATTCAGGGGCAGGAGTTGAACCCGCATATCAGGCTTATGGGGCCTGACGGCTTACCGAAGCTCCCTGAGCCATCTGGCTACAGTAATCAAATGACTTTGGCAAGCCGCTAATTTCGCCCCCACTTTCTGACGGTGACCACGACCTTGCGATTTCCCAAGCCTTTGCTTGGAGTCGGGGGCTTGGGCAGCATCCACTCTTCAAGGCCTTCCCGCACGGGCTCCACCTGCGTATCTCGCCCCGGTTTCAGGATACCTTTCTCCAACAGCATGGTGATCCCGACCGCCACGGCGTCCATCTCATCCGGCGACTGATCGCCGTTGCTTTCTCGCCACTTCTTTTTCGTCTGCACTTTGAGCAACCCGCCTTCCAAGGAGCCTTCATCAATGCCCCGCGTCGTCACCTGGGCCGCCACTTCGTTATCGATGCCGAACAAACAACGCTGATACACGCACTCCACGATGTTCATCACCAATTCACTGGCGCGATCCTTGTAACGCTCCTTAGCCATCTCGCGTTTGCCTCGGGTATCTTTTTTGCCATAGCTCAACCGACGCTCAGAAACCGCATGCTCCGATTTCACGCGGTAGATGCGTCCATTCCCCGTGGCACCATTCACATCCCGCTCAAAGGTATCCACGATCGCGCCTTGCTGACCGCTGGCCTCCAGAGCGACATCTTCCAGGCGATGAATCTGCCAACGTTTGAGCAGCGGGCCGAACTGCTTGGACATTTGCCCCGTCGCATCCGGTTTGGTGATATCCACGGTCAGGTAATGCCGAGCCACAATGCACGCTACGACGCCCAGCCCCGCTACGGAGCCGACACGGATGCGATACATGGGCACCTTGTCACCGCCGAGACTGAGATCCCCACCGACATAGTCGTGAGTCTGGCCCTGGAACGGCACCTGCACCTTGCAGCCGCTGGCATCGAGATCCAACTCCGACAGCACGGTGACACACATCCCTGCCGGCGGAATGCGTCCACGCACCTGACTCCAGTAGTAGATCGAGTTTTCGCCCCCCGGCATGCTTTGCGCCTGTTTGAGCATGCGTGGAGATAACATGAAGCCCAACCGCTTCGCTTCCTCCGGACTATCCAAGGTCGGGCAGCGTTTGCCATCAAACACAATGCAGCGCCCTGGCTGATCATCCCACAGGCTTGCTGTGTCCCATTCATCGGGTTCTTCGTCATGGATGCGCTTCTTGTCGCCATCCAAAGGCATCGCATGAAGCCCCAGCGGATTTTGCCAGCTCGTTGGGTTGCCAATGAACACCTCCTGATAATCCCCCGAGGCCCCAAGGTTCATCTTCAGCCCCATCACCGCATCGGTGCAGCCTTGAGCCTCATCCACAATGAGCCGCACTCGTTTGGCGTGAGCACCGACCTTCTTGGCCATATCCGCAGAGGATTCTCCCTGGTCATTCGAGATACAGACCACGCCCATGCGGCTGCCATCCTGCCCTTCCACAGTGAGAAGCTGCGGTTTCGGATGCTTCGTGATCTTGCCGATCTTGTAGCGGTCTGGCATCGCCCCGCGCCACTGCAGCATCTTGGAAAAACAGCGGTCCCAATGCTTCTCCAGCGGGTTGGTCACCATCACCGTCAGCGTGTCCTTTGGCGCACACAGCAGATCCACATACGCTAGCATCCCGAGAATGCCCGACTTCGTCGTCGAACCCGCCCCCCACACCGTCAAGCACCCGCCCCTACACCATTCCTCCCCCAGCTTGTCCACCCATCGATGCCAAGCGAACACATTCTCCGGCACCAGCATCTTGATCGCATTGCGCATGTGCTCCCATTTCGACAGACAATGCCCCGCCGCACGTTCCCGAATGTCATCCCGCGAATACAGCGCCAATTCAATGGCGATCGGGTCCGTTTCATCCGCCCACTGGAGTCCGTATTTGATCACCTGACCAGGGAGGGGATTTCTGAGAGTTGAGTCAACTGCTTTGAGTCCCTGATGTGTGAGAGGGAAATTTCAGACGGGGAGCCTCGTATTCAACGGGGCCGGGGAGCAGACCACCCCCACCCCTCCCCCGCCAGACGGGTCGGCTTTTCTGAGCTTGTCCTGGCGTTCGCCACTGCGACCTTCTCCGCCACACTGCTTTCACTACCTTCCCGTTGCTCACCCAGTCTTCACAGGTCAGGAAGGTTCTGCCCAAAGCGAAAATACCCCTCAAAATGGCATAACTACAAACAACAGCCGGAGTGTGAAATCCGTTATCGTTGTATATCAATGAGTTATGTCTAATGAGACAGTAATGAGCCAGAAATGCCAGTCAAATCCTCTTGTTGAGACGCAACAGGCACCGCCTCAAGAGCCGCGACACCATCCCAAGCCGTCGCCTCAGATCCTGCTTGCGGTGCCTGCTTGGCCGCAATGGCCTTCACCACATCCAAACCCGTCAGGCTCTCGGTTTGTTTCCATAGTTCACTACCCGCCTTCACGGCTGACACAACATCCCTCGCGCTAACATCGTTTCCCTTCGCTTCCAGGCTGGCCGTCAGGTTATCCAACACCTTCCCCAGCCGCTCCAATCGTGCCAGCGACCGCGTCCTCACCTTTCGTGCCTCCTCTGCCATCTTCTGAGTCTCTACACCAATGGCTCTCTCAGCATCTGCTCGGATTTGCTCGGAGACCTCAGCCAGCACATCCCCAGCGACAGCCATGTCACAATTGGCAGCGGCGGAGAGCTCACGCACAGTCCAACGCTTATGGATAGCGGAGGTGAGAACGCGGTAGCACGCATCACGGGCAGGAGTGCGGCGGAGAGGCGGAGATGATGGAGCATCGGGCATACACACACGCTTGTGATTAAGTGGTCACAGTGCAACGTCAGGCTTTGGGCGTCCCTGGGGTTGCGGTGAGTTTTGACACGAACCGAGGTGCATTTTCGTGTCAGATCACGGGGAATCCAGGCGCTGGAGCCCTACCACTGGACGTTCAGCCATGTCAAAGGGCAGGAAAACGAGAGTTCCAAGGCTAAAATGGTGGATTTGTCCCATGAGGATAGGTATGGTGGGACATGATCGACACGTTCCGATGGTTGAAAGAAGCCGACGCGAGACATGAACAGGCGATGGTGAGTAGGAAGTTCGGGAAACTGACCCTGTTAGCGATGACGCGCGGTGGCATATCTCCGCTCTGGCTGGCTAGGTGTGACTGTGGACAGGTTCGTGAAGTCAGTATTCAGCGCGTGATTGTGGGCACCGCGACCTCATGTGGATGCACTCCAGACTTCATGCCGCCTCAGCCGCAGTCGGAATGGGGAACATGGAGAGCTATGTTGGACAGATGTTACCAGCCTTCAAATCCTTCATACCCGCATTATGGGGGAAGAGGCATCAAGATATGCGAACGCTGGCAAACGTTCGATAACTTTTTAGCTGATATGGGAGTCAGGCCAGGGCCGAAGATGTCAATTGACCGCATTGACGTAGATGGGGACTACGAGCCAGGGAACTGCCGCTGGGCGACGGCCACCATTCAGGCAAACAATCAGCAGCGCCACAAGCGCCGGAGGATGGCACGTGCCAAAGCGATCTAGGTTTGAACGGCGAACGGTAACAAGGGCCGTTGTTCTGGTAAACGGGCAGCCAACACGGAAGCATGATTTATGGGCCTATGGGCTGCATGTGATTGCAGATCATGCTGGTGTCTCATACAAGACGGTGCAGCGGGCGGTATGGGGCGGGGAGCTGGATCCTGTGGACTTGATGAGCGTCTCCAGGTGGCTTTTGAACCGGGCGGACCATGTCAAAAGCATGTCATGACACGCCTCGACAAAGAAGGGCAGGGGGCCAAAGTGCGTCTCGCTGATCATCTCGGCGTCACCAAACAGCACCTCCACTCATGGCTCAGAGACAAGGATCCGCGCAAGCCCGACTGCGAAAACGGCCTCAAGCTCAAGGCTTGGGTAGAGACGGATTAACCAAATCATCTTTTTCGCAGCGTATAATCCGCGACGAAACAGTCCAGCAGTGAAGCTCGAAAGAACTCATGAAGTCGATCCCATGCTGCGAAACCGATGGGAAGATGTCTCAGAATGTGATGCGCCAGCCTATGCAGAACAGAATTGCAAGCCTTCTTGAGGATGAACCCCAGCATGCGGATTATTAAAGGGTATTGCTACCAGGTCGGCTTAGAGCTATAGGCAATTTGCTTCAACACTCAACTCGACACTTTCTCGGCAACGTAAATGTCTGAAAATAAACAACTTGAGCTAACTTTCGAATCGAATGTCGATACCGGAACTCCTCATTTGGTTTCGATTGATGAAATATTTGATCGGGCAAACGAGTGGTGGTTCCGTCGAAAAGGAGAAGATCGAAGGATTGAGAAAAAAAGCGTAGCAGTTCATCCCAGGGCATTAGGAGAATGTTTCTCTATGTGGTCCAATACGCCGGGCGGTGGTCTAGTTTTCGTGGGTATTGAAGACGATGGAGAACTTGCTGGCTGCTTGGAGTGTGTTGGGAAACACGTCAACTCACTTGAAGATAGTGCCCGTATCTTCTGCCCAGATGCCAGAGTTGATTCAAAGCGTGTTGAAATCATAAAGCCTGACGGCAGCCGGGATTTTGTGATTGTTTTTCGAGTGGCTTACCGAGCTGATAAGGTGGTTAAAACCAACGCTAACGAAGCATTTAAAAGAAGTGGAGATAAAAAGCAGAAGCTCAATGAAGACGAAATCAGGGAACTTCAGATTTCAAAGGGAGAATTACACTTTGAATTAGAATCAGTATCGGCCATCAATTTCCCCGAAGATTTTGATGAAGACCTCATCTCAGAGTTTGTTCAAAATGTGCATAAAAACAAAAGTCTTCTTTATGATAATCCAAGTGAAGACATTTTAGTGCAGCACAGACTTGGCACACTTCTAGGAGGCAGATTTGTTCCTAACAACGCTTGTGTGCTGCTTTTCGCAAAAGATCCTCGGAGGCATTTTCCAGGCTGCAGAATTCGTTTCATGAGGTTTGACGGCGAGACAGAGCAGACAGGAGAAAAGTTCGCTGCTGTGAAAGACGTCTATATTGATGGTCCGCTTCCTAAGATAATAGCACGCGCTGAAGAAGTGATTGGTGGACAACTGAGAGACTTTTCAGCTCTCGGCAAAGATGGTCGATTTTATATTCTCCCCGAATACCCACGTTTTGTATGGTATGAAGCAATCGTCAATGCGTGCGCTCATCGCTCCTACCATCTGAGATCCATGCCAATTTTTGTCAAAATGTTCGACGACAAGTTGTTAGTAACAAGCCCTGGCGAGTTTCCGCCAATGGTCAATTCAAAGAACATTTACTCAATGCACAATCCAAGAAATCCATTTCTTATGGACGCGTTGCAATACTTCGGCCTTGTCAAATGCGCAAACGAAGGAACGAAGAGAATGAGGGACGAAATGAAGAAGGCTAATCTTCCAGGTCCGACCTTTGTTGAAAACAAGGATGGTAGCGCAACAGTGCAGGTATTGCTGCAAAATGACTATAAGCAGAGACGGCTTTTTGTCGCAAGCTCTGCCGCTGTTAGCGTGGTAAGTGCAGAAGTATTCTTGCAATTGTCTGAGGATGAAAAGCGCCTAGTTAATTACGCAGTAGAGCATATTTCCATTAATGTTTCTCAAGCTACTAGGCTTCTTAATTGTCATTGGCAAACTGCAAAACGAAGACTTCATGGATTAGTCCGACGCCAAATATTGAGATACCATCATAGGAAAGATTTGGCGAGAGATCCTGACGCTCATTATACTATCGTAAGGCCACGTGGTTTGCCAGACAGGGGATCTATGCCTACTGGCTTCCACCTTGGGTGAAAGCATTTTGCGGCCAATCAATTGAATCCTGTCACCCCCTGTCCCCCCTCCAAGATCCTCCGCATTCGCGCATGCGCCTCGGGGTCGGCGGGATCCTTTTCCAGCAGCGCCCAGACATAGTCTTCGAGGTTGTCATACCCCAGTTCAGCGGCCCGCGCCGTCATGAGAGCGAGTGTCTTCTCGTCGATTTCCAGATCGCTCATTTTCCAGCCTCCATCATCTCGTTGTATTCGGCTTCCCAATCCCATTTCGCCATCTCAGGGGACTTCATGCCTTTTTTGCTTTTCACTCGCCACAGAAGCAGGGCATCGAGTTTGTCTTGGACCACGAGCGCCAGCTTGGACCACGGGACCGTGATTCCATGTCGGGCTAGGCAAGCGGCATCATGGCGGATTAGGCCTTTCACGTAGGCAGACCAGGAGGGATACCCGCATTCAGCGGCTCGGATCTCGGCAATTTCCGCCAGGTCAGGCGGCATTTTGAGGGCTTTGAGTGCGGAGGCCATGTCAATTCGGAAGTGCAGATTATCGGTATAACCGCCAGCTATTTGACCGCTAGTAGAAAAATGCAACAAGTGTTCTTGTGAACACATTATCTCGGCATCAACTCAACCACCCCCAAGCAGCCGCTGGGGCGGAAGGGGCGCATCGTGTCACTCTGCCTTTGCCCCACGCTTCTTTGACGTGGGGCGTGGGCTGGCTTTCCGGTTAGCCAGGATCGTGCGCATCAGCGCCAGCCGATCCACCCCCAGTTCTTCAGCCTCCGCTTCGATCTCGCGGAGCAGCTCATCCGGCAGGGTCAGCGTCACCCTCTCGATTCCCTTTTTTCGTTGGTTGGCCATGGGGTGTCATACACCCATGAAAAAAAAGATCAAATTCATTTTGACAGGTGTCTGACACCTCGTTTACAAATGGGTGTCTGACACCCGCTTAATCATCACATCATGACACGCGTCACCTTGACCTTAAACAAGCCCCTCGCCGACTCGCTGCGGGAAGAAGCGGCCAGTGAAGACCGCACCGTTTCCAGCATCGCACGCCGTGCCTTCAAGCAATACTTCGAAGCGAAGAAAGCCACCCCCACTCCACGCCGGAAGCGGAAGGAGGCCCAGCCATGAAACCAAAGGACCAAGTCTTCTGGAACAATCACGGACTCGTAACCTCGGTGATGATCCTCGAAGAGCCAGAGCAGGATGGCCCTTGGCGGGGCATGCTGTCGGTGGAGCATGAAGGCACAGCAAAGCCTGTGCACGCTGACGACCTCTACCCCACCGAATTAGCAGCCAACATCGCCGCGCTTCGGCATGTCTGCCACCTCGTGACCATCATTCAGATCACCCTCAACAAGCTCACTGCCTAACAGCTTATGCCACTCTGTATTCTGATCATGACCCACATTGTTCTCATCGCATGGGGAATCGGCATGTCGCAGCGCATGCAACATGAGGTGCCATGGTGGCGTCGTCGCTTTCGGCTTCTCTGCACACCCCATCCTGACCACGTCTTCTGGATCACCCGCATGCGTCGCGGTTTCACATGGGAGCGGGCGGAGTGCGAGGCCCACACCTTCACGCTTTGGCAGTTCCCCTCCGCTTTTCTCATGGCCCTGCGCCTGGGCGCACGCTGGTCAGAAATCTGGGTCCGCTGGATCTAAGTCACCTTTTCAAATCGCCATCCCTTTTTCTCACTATGCCCATCACATTCGCCGCTCAAGAACCCCGAGATACCACCCCGATCCTACTCGATCCAGGTGAATACGACTTTGAAATCGTCGATGCCCATGAAGGTCGCACCGACCGCGATAGCCTCAAGCTCAAGGCCGGCACACCGAAGCTGGATCTCAAACTGCGCATCGCTGGTCAGATCTATATCTATGACCACCTGTTCTTTGCCCAGACCACCTATTGGAAGATCGATCACCTGCTCAAAAGCATTGGCAAGCATCCCGGCGATGGAGAGGTGATTGAACTCGATGCCTTCGACCTCATCGGCAAGCGTGGTCTCGCCCGCATCAAGGTGGGCAAATCCACCTCCACCGGTCAGCCTCGCAACGAAGTGGACGCCTACCTCTGGCTCCAAGGCGAGTGAGAACCCAAACCTTTTGCCCGCTGGCGGCGGTTGAACTGTTGGAAACAGGCACCGCTCGAAACAAGCCAGGGAACCCCGCCAGCAGGCAGTTTATCTCGATCCTATGGACCTCCCTCAACTCGCCAAAATCATCACCGAAGTCATCCAGACTTGCCACTATCGCGCCGTGGATGTCAGCACCATCACCGAAGAGACAAAGCTCAGCGAACTTGGGTTCAGTTCCGTTAGCCTCTTCTGCCTCGTCATGGATCTCGAAGCCGAGACGAATCAGAACCTCGATGAAGAAGGCTGGCACACCGTCGGAGACATCCTCAGCAGCCTCAACCGTCAATCTTAACTGTTCCACCAGGAAGCAGAAATCAACCGTCATGGCCCGCATCAAAAAACCACTGCGCACCTTCAGCCCGGATGAGTCCGGCGATACCGCCATGACTCTCGCCGAGCTACGCCATGCCACGGGCGAGAGCGACCGCGGACTGCGTGACAAGCTCCTCAAAGGCCGATTCAAAGGTGCCTACCGCACTAATGGCGGCAATGGAGATTGGCGCATCCCCCTTCGCTCACTTCGCCATTATCAGAAATCCAACGCCATCGCCTGATGATGACCACCTCCCATCTCCTCGCCTTCGCCTGTGGCTCCTTAGTCGCCAGCCTCCTTTGGGGGGTGCTCAGTCTGCGCGCCGAAAAAGTCCACGCCTGCCTCATCGCAGCCGCACGCCGTAACGAGCGCCAGAAAGCCTATGCCGAAGGCTACCAAGACCGCGCCACCGCTGAAACGCAGCCGTCAGACATCGCCTCCCCTTCCAGCCGCCCATGAGCACCGCCATCATCACCCAAGACGCCATTGAATACACCGAGGAGCAGCGCCGCCTCATCACCGACGTGCTCTGCAAAGGCGCCTCCCCCGTCGAGGTCGAGTTCTTCATGCAGGTCGCACAGCGTTGTAAGTTAGACCCCTTCCGCCGTCAGATCCACGCGGTGAAGCGTTGGGATAGCAAAGCGAAACGCGAAACACTGACTTTCCAGGTCGGCATTGATGGGCTCCGCGCCATTGCCGCACGCACCGGTGAATATGCAGGCAATGACGATCCCGTCTTCGTCACCGAATCCAACGTCTGGCACCCGACTAAAGCCACCGTCACCGTTTATCGCATGGTGCATGGTCAGCGCATTCCATTCACCTCCTCAGTGTTCTGGGATGAATATGTGCAGACCACGAGGGAAGGTGCCGTCACCAGCATGTGGCAACAGCGACCTTTCGGACAGCTTGGCAAATGCGCCGAGGCCGCCGCGCTTCGCAAGGCTTTCCCAGAAGAGTCCGGCGGACTTTATACCGAGGAAGAATTTCGGGAAGATCATCTGCCACAGCCGCCTCCGCAGCCAGCATCTCCCAAAGAGCCACCCGTCTATGCCGAGGTCACGATCAAAGAGCCGGAGCCCAAGCCTGCACCCACCACCATGGAGGCGGAAACCGTCGAAGATCCCGAGACGCCTAAGCTCTACGATCTCTTGGATGCCATCCGCGAGGCGACCACCCCTGAGGCTCTCAAGGAGTTCATCGCTGATGCCGAGGCCTTCACGGTCGAGAAGCACAAGGCCGCCGCCAAACGCACCATCCAGAATCGTGCCAAAGCCCTGGGCCTAACGTGGGATACCGCCACCACATCCTTTATCAAAATCGCCAAATGAAGAAAATCATCATCACCCTCACCGATACCCCCACGGCAGAAGATCCCCACCAGGTTACAGTCATGGCCGAGGTGGAGCCCCAGCCGTCACCGGACGATCACATGACTCCCGCCATGTGTTTAGGCGCCGCCGTCTTGGAGTTCATGGAGGCCCATGCCCAGCAGGACAAACAAGACGTGCTTCACGAGCTGGCTCAACAGATGCCCGAAGGCATTCCACCCCACCTGAAAGGCTGATCCATGCCCGAAGAAACCAAACCGCTTTTCACCTGGAAGTCATCCTACGGCATCACCTGGCGGCACTTGGTGAATGAATCCGGCGCGGCCAAATGCGCCGTCAAGTCCTTTGGCAACATCTGGGAGCCCGACACGGACAAGGACAAGTGCAAGCGCTGCAAGCACTACGAAAACGACCCGGATTGCACCCCGGCTGAGTAGGCACAGAAGGCCCCTATCAAAGACCGAGCTACGCCCATTTCCCAACACCACACCCAACACCACACCCAACAAACCAATATCAATATGCAATTCACCATCCATAACCGTTGGACCAACGAAATTAAATGCACCGCAGAGATTGAGTGCTCTGAAGACACGCCGCGCAGCATCAAGCTTGGCCTTGCAGTCAGGTGGGCCGTTAAGAATAGCATCAACCTGCGTGCCGCCGACCTGCGTGACGCCAACCTGCGTGCCGCCGACCTGCGTGCCGCCGACCTGCGTGACGCCAACCTGAGTGCCGCCAACC